>NZ_JBSSEW010000027.1:0-74849 GCF_054062095.1 Pseudomonas sp. TE6288 | reverse complement strand
GTGGCTGATTTTCCTGGCCTCAAGCTTACTGTTGCCAGTCCCGCCCCTCCCGGGCCGGACCCGCCCCCCACCGTTATCGGGTGTCGTGTTGGAGCGGCTTCAGCCGCGATAGGGCCGGTACAGGCAGCAGATGACTCGAACTATGAGGTACCGCCCCGTGACCCCCGCCATGCCCCACCAGGGCGCCGCCGGCATCGCCACCGCCGTCGCCGAAAGCGTGCAGTACCAAGGTCGCAAGACCGCAAGACAGGGCAGCGAGCAACGCCGCCAGCAGATCCTCGACGCTGCCATGCGCATCGTCGTGCGCGATGGCGTGCGCGGCGTGCGCCACCGCGCCGTGGCCGCCGAGGCCGGCGTGCCGTTGTCGGCCACCACCTACTATTTCAAGGATATCCAGGACCTGCTGGCCGACACCTTTGCCCAGTACGTCGAGCGCAGCGCGGCCTACATGGCCAAGCTCTGGACCAACACCGAAGGCGTGCTGCGCCAGTTGCTGGCCCAGGGCGACGGCAGCCACGAGGCCCGGGCGCACCTGGCCGATGAAGTGGCGCGCATGCTGGCCGACTACGTGCTGCGCCAACTGAACAACCGCCGCGACTTCCTCATGGCCGAACAGGCCTTCCGCCAGGAGGCGCTGCTGTGCCCGCGCCTGGCCGAACTGGTGCAGGCCCACGAGCAGATCCTGCTGCATGGCGCGCGCCAGATACTGCAGGTAGTCGGCTCGCGCCAGCCGGAACAGGATGCCCAGATGTTGACGGCGATTATCGAGCAGATGGAATATCAGGGCCTGCTCAAGGATGCGAATGCGCAGTCCGATGGGCAGATGCTCGCTATCCTTGTCCGATACCTGCAGATGGTGCTGGCCTCGGCCTGAGTGGCGAACGATTTTTCAAGGAGAACCTGATGAAAGCCTGGCGTGTGGTGTTGTTGACCTTGTCATTCCTCCTGCTGGGCGGTTGTCTGGTGACCTTCGACGAACCGCTGCCGGCCAACCAGCCAGCGCCTAAGGCCCTACTCGGGCAGTGGAGCAGCAAGGACGCCTGGGGCCAGCCGCTAAAGCTGAGTATCAGCCGCGCCGGTGGCAACACTTACAAGGCAGTGGCCCGTGCCCAGGGCAAGGCGCCCGAGGAGTACGTCTTCACCGTGGCCCGGCACGGCAATCGCTGGTACTTGTCGGCGGGCGTGCCCAAGCGGCTGGGTGGCAACTTCCTGATCGGCGGCTTCGAGGTGATCGACGGCAAGCAGCTGGTGGTCTACAACCTCGATGTCGAGCAGGTCCAGCAGGCAGTGGACGAGAAGGAGCTGAGCGGGCGCAGCACCAAGGTGCCCGAGGACAATGGCCCCGGCGTGCTGATCGACAGCCCGACGGAGCGTGTGCTGGCCTATCTGGACGACCCGGCCAACTCCGACTTGTTCGTCGAAGTAGCGCGCTTCCAGCGCTCCGCCAAATAGCACTGAGCATACCGGCCTCCTCGCGGGGCAAACCCGCTCCCACGCAACCTCGCGACAGGCTTCAACAAGGAGTCCCCGGTGGACGAATACCAGCAAACTATCCGCAGCCTGTCCGATCGCATTGTCGCCACGCAGACGCCGATTCGCGTGCTCGACGCGGTGAAATGGGACGAAGGCATCCGCCAGGGCTTCCTCAAGGCCAAGGGCAAGGAGCCACCTGCGGTGGATCGCGCCTATTACCAGAACCGACCGTTGTCGTTCGACTCCAACGCGGTGAAGGCCGAGTTCCAGAGCATCGAGCGCGACATCACCCGGCAGCTGGGCCAGTTCAACCCGGTCGGCCAGATCATGCGGCGCATGTGCAAGGAGTACCGTATGGTGGTGCGCATGCTCGAGGCGCGAGGTACCGAGGATTTCGGCCTGATTTCCCAAGAGCTCTACGGCGCCGCCTCCGATGCCTTCCACGCCGGTGACCCGACCCTGGCCGACCTGGGCCTGATGCTCTCGGACTACCTGAACAACATCGACGGCCGTGGCGACCTGAAAGACGAGCCAAAGAACCTCACCGCCAAGGAGGCGGTGGAGATTCTCCAGCGGCGCCTGAACAAGGTGTTCGGCGAAGCCGAGGAAACCATCCGCGTGTTCGAGTCCGACGGTATCGTCGCCGACGCGGCGGCCGGCGCCGACTACATCAAGGTACGCGCCGACGCCATGTTCAATAGCCGCGACGTGCGGGCGCTGGAGGTGCACGAAGGGCTGGTGCATGTCGGTACCACCCTCAATGGCCTGAACCAGCCGATTTGCACCTTCCTGGCAAAGGGCCCGCCCTCGTCGACGGTGACCCAGGAGGGCCTGGCGATTCTCATGGAAGTGATCGCCTTCGCTTCCTACCCCAGCCGCCTGCGCAAGCTCACCAACCGCACCCGGGCCATCCACATGGTCGAGGAAGGGGCGGACTTCCTGCAGGTCTTCGAGTTCTTCCGTGGCCAGGGCTTCGAGATGGGCCAGAGCTACAGCAACGCCAGCCGGGTGTTCCGTGGTTCGGTGCCCAACGGCCTGCCGTTCACCAAGGACTTGTCCTACCTCAAGGGCTTCATCATGGTTTACAACTACATTCAGTTGGCCGTGAAGAAGGGCAAGCTCGAGCAGATCCCGCTGCTGTTCTGCGGCAAGACCACCCTGGAAGACATGCGCACGCTGCGTCAGCTGGTCGAGGAAGGGCTGGTGGAGCCGCCCAAGTACCTACCTGAACAGTTCCGCGACCTCAACGCGCTGTCGGCCTGGATGTGCTTCTCCAACTTCCTCAACCACCTGAGCCTGGACCGTATTGAAGCCGACTACGCGAACATTCTCTGACGCCTGCCGTCACCTCGCCCTCGGCCTCGGCTTGCTGCTGCTGGGGGGCTGCAGCAGCCTGCTGTTCTATCCCGAACCGGGCCAGCCGTTCACCCCGGCACAGGCGCATTTGCAGTATCAGGATGTGAGCCTCACCGCCGCCGACGGCACGCGCCTGCACGGCTGGTGGATCCCGGTGCCGCAGGGTGTCGAGGTCAAGGGCACCGTGCTGCACCTGCATGGCAATGGCGGCAACCTGGCCTGGCATCTGGGCGGCAGCTACTGGCTGCCGAAAGCGGGCTACCAGGTGCTGATGCTCGACTATCGCGGGTATGGGTTGTCCCAGGGCAAACCGACGCTGCCCGAGGTGTACGGCGACATCGGCGCGGCCCTGGACTGGCTGCGCGCCGCTCCCCAGGTGCAAGGCAAGCCGCTGGTGCTGCTGGGCCAGAGCCTCGGCGGGGCGATGGCCATTCACTACCTCGCACAGTACCCTGAGCAGCGTCGCCGTTTCAGCGCTCTGGTTTTCGACGGTGTGCCGGCCAGCTACCGGGCCGTGGGACGTTACGCCCTGAGTACCTCGTGGATGACCTGGCCGTTGCAGGTACCGCTGTCGTGGCTGGTGCCCGACGGCGACAGCGCGATCCACTCGATCGAGCGCCTGGACAGTCCGCCAAAGCTGTTCTTCCACAGCATCGACGACAACCTGGTGCCGCTGGACAACGGCCTGCGCCTGTACCGGCATGCACCGCCGCCGCGGGTGCTGCAACTGACCCGTGGCGATCATGTGCAGACCTTCGCCGACCCGACCTGGCGCCAGGTGATGCTGCGCTTTTTGGACGACCCCTCGCACTTCAACGGCCTGCGCCGTCTGGCCGAAGTCCCCAACTACCCTGACGAGAAGAACAAGCAATGAGTGAAGAACGCAACGCCATCCCGCTGATCCTGACCGGTGTCGGCAGCATCATCGTGACGGTGGGAGCCCTCTGGTACTACGGCTACCTGCATTTCGCCAAGCCTGAGGACGCCCTGTTGCTGCAGGACTTCACCATGCTCAAGACCATTCCCGGCGAGGACTACAAGCTCTCGCTGACCCCGGCGCCGCAGGTGGCGCAATGCATCGACGGCGTGCTGGTGCTGTTCGATACCCAGCAGAAAGGGCTGACCGGCGTGCTGGTGGACAACCGCAAGCGCGCGGTGCGCTGCGCCGGGCAGGAGACGCCGCAGCAGGAGCTGCAGTAACGGGCTCCCTGGCAACGGGCTTGCCCGCTGCCACAGGCCCGGCCGGCGTCATTCGTCGTCGGCAGTGCCGTCGGCCCGCCAGTAGGCGGCAGCCTTGAGGGCGTCTTCCTGCACGCCCTTTTCCAGCAGCAGCGCCTTGGCCTGCCGGGTCAGTGCCTTCTCCAGCGCCACCCAGCCATACAGCCGGCCCTGGGGCAGCGCCAGGCGCTTGATCTGCTCCAGCAGGTCTTCTGCATGCCGGCGCACCCAGATCACCTCGACCTGCGCCTTGCTGGCCAGTGCCTGGCGCTCATGCTCATCCTCGATCTGGATCACCGCCAGCACCTGGCGCCCCGCCGGCAATTCTTCAAGGCGCCGGGCGATGGCCGGGATTGCGGTTTCGTCACCGATCAGCAGGTAGCTGTCGAAGATGTCCGGTACCACCATCGAGGCGCGTGGGCCGGCAATGTCCAGGGTCTGCCCTGGCGCCGCCTGCGCGGCCCAGGTGGAGGCGGGGCCGTCGCCATGCAGGACGAAGTCGATATCCAGTTCAAGGTTCGCCAGGTCGATGCGCCGTGGCGTGTACTCGCGCATGGTCGGTCGGGCGCCGCCGTCGCGACCGAGGTTGCGGGCGTCGATGGCCTGCTGTTCTTCGGGCGTGCAGGCGAACAGCAGCTTGATGTGGTCGTCGCTGCCGACGCTGGCGAAGCCCGCCAGCTCCGCGCCACACAGGGTGATGCGGCGCATGCGCGGGGTCAGGTCGGTGACCCGCAGCACGTCGAGGCGGCGTTGGCGGATCTCGTGGTTGACGCGATGGATGGTGTCGCTCATGGGGTGTTCTCCGTAACAGGGATGGCCGGCCCGGAGGCGATGGCCTTGGCGGTGTCGTTGAGCAGGTTGCGCACCCGCTCGATCTCTTCGGCGCTCCAGCGGCCGCTGTGCATGTGCAGGGCATGGCGCAGGTTGCCGACGGCTTCATGGATTTCTGCGGGGCGGTCATGGCCGCGCAAGGCACGCTTGCTCACCTCGATGCGCATGCGCACGCCGTCGAGGGCGACGGCCTGTTCTGCCAGGGCGCTGCGACCGGCGTCGGTGATGGCGTAAAGGCGCTTGCTGCCCTGGATGGCGCCGGTGACCAGCTCGGCTTCCTCGAGGTAGCTGAGGGTCGGGTAGATCACCCCGGGGCTGGGGCTGTAGCTGCCGTCGAAGAGGCTCTCGATCTGACGGATCAGGTCGTAGCCGTGCCCCGGTTGCTCGGCCAGCATCGACAGCATCAGCAGTTTCAGGTCGCCCGGGGCGAATACCCGTGGGCCACGTTCGCCGCGGCCGGGGCGGCGTTCGAAGGGATCATGGTCACGCATGGAGAGGGCTCCGTCTGTTTAGATATATCGCAAGATATTACTCAAGATATATCTAAAGACAAGCCTTCAAATGCAGATGATTATCATCTGGTTTTTTGATGATTCACGACTGGCCCGCCACCTGTGGCGCCTTGCAGGCGGTTGGGTTGCCTGGTTCCAGGTACGGCATGAGGATCGGCGCCATGCCCTTGAGCACCTGCACCGGCAGTGCCGAGGTGAAGGTGAAGGCCTCGGCCGTGCGCCCCGGAACGAACGCGGTGAGGGTGCCGAAGTGGTTGTCGCCGAGGAAGAACACGAAGGTGGCGGTGCGGTTCAGCGAGCGCGAGCCGATCAGCCGGCCGCCGGCGCCGAAGCTTTCGATGCGGTTGTCGCCGGTGCCGGTCTTGCCGCCCATCACCAGTGGCGTGCCGTCGTGCAGTTTGAAGCTGCCGGAGATACGACGCGCGGTGCCGGCATCGACCACTTGCGACATCGCGCCCTTGAGCGCCCGGGCGACCTCGACGGGCAAGATCCGCTGACCGCGGTCCGGGTCGCTGATCAGTTGCGTCTCGTACGGGGTGTTCTGGGCGAAGTGCAAGGTGTCGATGCGCAGGGTCGGCAGGCGCACGCCATCGTTCTGGATGATCCCGACCAGTTCGGAGAGGGCGGCCGGCCGGTCGCCGGAGCTGCCGATGGCGGTGGCCAGCGACGGCACCAGGTGGTCGAACGGATAACCCACGCGCTTCCAGCGCTGGTGGATGTCGGTGAACGCCTCGATCTCGACCATGGTGCGGATGCGGCTGTCGCGGGCGCCCTGGTGGCGGCTCTTGAACAGCCAGCTGTAGACCTCCTGGCGTTCGAAGCGGCTGGCGTTGAGAGCGTCCTTGAGCGAGGCGCCCGGGTTTTTCAGCAGGTAGCCGAGCAGCCACAGGTCCAACGGGTGGACCTTGGCGATGTAGCCCTGGTCGGGCAGGTCGTACTTGCCTGGGCCATAGGCCTCGTACATCTCCACCAGGCGGCCGTCGGTGAGCTTGGCCATGGCCTTCTTGTCGTCCTTGCTGTGGGCGCGGACGAAGGCGTTGAAGGTTTCCTGGCCGGCCTCGGGGAACAGGTAGCGGTGCACCGCGGCCAGGCGCTGCGGGGTCACGCGCATGCTGTCGAGGAAGGTGTCCAGGCGCTGCTGCGAGGTCTTGCGCTGGTATTTCTTCCAGAAACGCATGGTGTAGTTGGAGCCTTCGCGGTCGGCGAAACGCGCCAGGTATTCCTGGCGGCGTGGGTCGCTGTCGTCCCTTAGCAGCGGTTCGCGGTTGAACGGCTGCTGGTAGGTGACGTAGCGCACGATGTCGCGCATCAGGCGGATGAACGGCAGGTTGATCGATTCGCGCAGGGCGTCCTTGAGGGTCGGGTTGCGGTTGTTGTCTTCCTTGCGGAAGTTGTTGAACACATGCATGCCGCCACCGGTGAAGAAGGCCTCGCCGGTGTTGGCTGAGTACTTGCGCTCAAGGGCGGCGTCGAGCATGGCGTCCAGGCTCTGGTTCTTGCCATTTTGCATCAGCCATTCCAGTGACCACTGGCTGATGCGGTCGAGTTCGGCCACCGGGACTTTCTTCAGTTCGGCGGCGGGTTTGCCAGCGTACTTGTCGTGCAGCTCGGCAACGATTTCCAGGTAGGTGGTAAGCACCCGCAGCTTGGCGGTGGAGCCCAGCTCGAGCTTGCTGCCTTCGTTGATGTCGAAGGGCTGGTTGGTGCTGTCGGTCTGCACCCGCACCCGCGAGCCGTCGGCGGTGCGTTCGAACAGGGTGAAGCTGTAGCTGACCTGGTCGGTGGTCTTGCTGGTCAGCAGGCGTTCGCCGATCAGGCCGAGCTGTGCGGCGAACGCCGGGTCGGCGAGGTTCTTCAGGTACTGGCTGACCTGCACCTGCAGGTCGGCCTGCAGGGTGCTGGTGGCCGACAGGTCGAGGCGGTCGAGGTCGTACAGCGGCCGGTTGAGCATCGCCGCCAGGCGGTTGCGGGCCAGGCTGATGCCCTTGTTGGTGATGATCGGCACAATGGTCGGTTGGGCCACCCAGTCGCGGTACACCGCCTTGCTGGCCAGGGCGGCGTCGGCCAGTGGACGGTCGATGACAGCGTTGGCGGCGAGTACCCGGATGTGCGAATCAGTCAGTTCCGCCAGTTCGATGCGGCCCTTGGACAGGTAATGCGAAGGGCGGCGCTGGGCGATCATCAGCGACAGCACCTGGCGCAGGGCCAGGCCGCGCTCGGCCATGCTCTTGTCATCGGTGGCCGTGGAGGTGAGCGCCTGGTTGACCTGATCGAAGTCGGCGCCGTACCACACCCGCAAGCCTTCGGCCATGCCGTGCACCTCACCGTGGCCGGGGACCGCCGACAGCGGCACGCTGTTGAGGTAGTCGCGCACGATGCGCTCGCGGGCCTCGGTGGTGTCGGGGCCGCCCTGGTAGGCGCGCACGCTGGCGGAGATCATCTGGCGGATTTTCTCGGCGCCGGAGACGGTCAGCCCGTCCGGCGAGTGGCGATATTTTTCCAGCTGGGTGGCCAGGGTGCTGCCACCGGCCGACTGGCCGGGCAGGGCCAGGTACTTGGCCACCTGGCTGTAGGCCGCCTTGGCGAAGCGTGGCCAGTCCACCGCCGGGTTGTTTTGCGGGTCCTTCGGGTCGAGCAGGTCGCGGTTCTCGATGAACAGCAGGCTGTTGACCATCACCGGCGGGATCGCTGCGAAGTTCGGGTACAGGTGCTGCGGGTAGTTGTACTGGTAGAGCATGTCGCCGCGGCAGTCGGTGATCGACAGGCCGGCCTGGATTTTTTCCACGTATGGCACGAACAGGCCGTGATCGACGTAGTTCATCAACGCCGGGGAAAAGCGCACCTGCTGGTTGATCAGGTAGTCGCGCTTGAGCAGCCGTGGCAGGAACTCGCCCAGGGCGCTGTAGCCCAGGCGTTTGTCGAACGGGCCGTCGCCCGGGTAGACGATGGCATCGCTCGGGCCGGGCTCCAGGGCATAGGTCAGGGTACCGGCCAGGCGGCTGAATTCACGGGACTGCAGGCGCGAGGTCTGGAATTCGTCGTAGGCGGCCATACCTATCGCCACCAGTGCCACCAGCAGGATAAGCAGGATCAGGCGCCACCACAGACGGCGCTGACGTGGGGTCTTGGACAAGGGGGCTTCAGCCTGAGCTTCTTTGGGTGCTTCCGTTCTGGTTGGTTCCGATTGCCACAGTGCGCCCATAGTCTTGAGTCCGGCCAGGTGTTTTCGCGTTGCTTGTCTGAAGCTTAGACGGTGGCCGAGTTTGGTGAAAAATTTGTAAGAAGCTTCGGGGAATCACGCATGAACATGCGCCTTTGGTGCGGCTTCCATTCTTCGGCAATGTTGCTAAGGTAGCTGCCCCATTCCTGTGCATGGGCGGAGCGAGGCTAGGATGCCCCTCCGGTAAAGGCTATCTGGCCGAGAATTCTCGCCAAATTTCCTGCTGTATATAGTGAAAAGCCCTGCAAGCGGCTTCCTATACTGCTCGCCCCCTTCGACCCGTCGGCGCCCTTGGCCCCGGTGGACAGGCCGGTCCACAAGGCCGCCTGGCAAGACGACGCCCCGCCTATCGGCAGGGCCGGTGCTGCACGAAGGTCAAATCCAATAACAAAATGAGGTTGTATTGCTATGCCAGTCGGCAACCACCCTGCCCAAGGCGAGTCCGCCCAGGGCGGCCCGCTCAAGCGCGAGCTGGGCGAACGGCACATCCGTCTGATGGCCCTCGGCGCCTGTATCGGCGTCGGCCTGTTCCTCGGTTCGGCCAAGGCCATCGAAATGGCCGGCCCCGCCATCATGCTCTCCTACATCATCGGTGGCCTGGCCATCCTGGTGATCATGCGCGCCCTTGGCGAGATGGCCGTGCACAACCCGGTCGCCGGGTCGTTCAGCCGCTACGCCCAAGACTACCTCGGCCCGCTGGCGGGCTTTCTGACCGGCTGGAACTATTGGTTCCTGTGGCTGGTGACCTGTGTCGCCGAGATCACCGCGGTGGCCATCTACATGGGCATCTGGTTCCCCGACGTGCCGCGCTGGATCTGGGCGTTGATGGCCCTGGGCAGCATGGGCGCGATCAACCTGATCGCGGTCAAGGCGTTTGGCGAGTTCGAGTTCTGGTTCGCCCTGATCAAGATCGTCACCATCATCGCCATGGTGCTCGGCGGCATCGGCATCATCGCCTTCGGCTTCGGCAACGACGGTGTGGCCATGGGCGTCTCCAACCTGTGGAGCAACGGCGGTTTCATGCCCAACGGCGTGACTGGCGTGCTGATGTCGCTGCAGATGGTGATGTTCGCCTACCTGGGCGTGGAGATGATCGGCCTGACCGCCGGCGAAGCGCGCAACCCGCAGAAGACCATCCCCCAGGCCATCGGCTCGGTGTTCTGGCGCATCCTGCTGTTCTACGTGGGCGCGCTGTTCGTGATCCTGTCGATCTACCCGTGGAACGAGATCGGCAGCCAGGGCAGCCCGTTCGTGATGACCTTCGAGCGCCTCGGCATCAAGACTGCCGCCGGCATCATCAACTTCGTGGTGATCACCGCCGCGCTGTCGTCGTGCAACGGCGGCATCTTCAGCACCGGGCGCATGCTCTACAGCCTGGCGCAGAACGGCCAGGCCCCGGCCACCTTCGCCCGCACGTCGAAGAACGGCGTGCCGCGCAATGCGCTGCTGCTGTCCATCGCCGCGCTGCTGCTAGGTGTCCTGGCCAACTACCTGGTGCCGGAGAAAGTGTTCGTCTGGGTGACCTCCATCGCCACCTTCGGCGCGATCTGGACCTGGGTGATGATCCTCTTGGCGCAGTTGAAGTTCCGCGCCGGGCTCACCACCGCCGTGCGTAATGCGCTGAAGTACCGCATGTGGCTGTGGCCGCTGAGCTCGTACCTGGCGCTGGCGTTCCTGGTGCTGGTGGTGGGCCTGATGGCGTACTTCCCGGACACCCGCGTGGCCCTGTACATCGGCCCGGCGTTCCTGGTGCTGCTGACGGCGCTGTACTACACCTTCCGCCTGGCGCCTAAAGAGGCCGAGGGCGCGGTGAGTACCGCCTCCTGATGAACGAAGCCCCGGCCAGTGCCGGGGCTTCGTTTTTGTGGGCATCGCCGGGCAGGCTGTGCGTCAACTGGCATTTTTACCAGCAGAATAGTTTCCAGGTCCTGGCTAAGGTATCGGTCACGCTAGGTATACCCAACCTGTAGCGGGCGTGACCTGATGCCCCAGGCATGGTCAGCCTGAGCGGGGCCTGAAAGCGGGCAAGGACGAACAATGACTGTTTCGCTACGTTGGCACGGTGCTGCAAAGATCTGTGTGGTGCTGGCGATTCTGCTGATAGGTACGGCGGTACGGCTGCATCAGCTTACGTTGCCGGTTATCTGGCTGGATGAAGCGTTCAGTGTGTTACTCAGCCGCTTGTCACCTGGGCAGATTCTGTTTCACACCGCCCGGGATGTTCACCCACCTTTCTATTATCTGATTCTGCACTACTGGATGCACTGGTTCGGCAGTGAACCACTGGCGGTGCGTAGTCTCAGCGTTTGCGCGGGCGTCGCTACGGTCGGTATCGGCATGCTGCTAACCCGGCAGTTGGCGTCTTGGCGGGCCTCGGTGATCGCCGGATTGCTGTTGGCGCTGTTTCCGATAGGGGTGCGTTACAGCCAGGAAGTGCGGATGTACGCGTTACTTGGCCTGCTGCTGCTAACGGCCCTGTACATGTTGTGGCAATGGGTAAGCAGGCAGAAGAACATCTACCTGGTGGCCTACTGCTTGTTAATGGTCGCCGCCATGTACACCCATTATTTTTCAGCGTTGTGTGCGTTGGCCAACTGGCTTTATCTGTCGTTGAGCAAGGACGCGCAGGGACGGACGCTCGTATTGTCCCGCGTATGGTGGCTGGGACATTTGCTGATGGTCATTGCTTATCTGCCCTGGCTGCCGGTGTTGTATCAGCAACTGGGACATCGCGAGCTGGTAGGTTGGATCGTCAATTACCCCACCTCGGTAATCAGCATTCCGCAATCGTTCTGGAGAGCTTTCACCCTCAGTGTCGTCACTCGATACTCCGATGTTTTCAGCGTCGTGCTGGCGTTTTTCATTGTTCTGGCTTCGCTGCGTGTCCTGCGCCGTGTCGTGGCGCCCGGTCAGCCGAGTGTCCTGCTGCTCAGTTACTGCTTTGTCCCCATTTTCGTGCTGTGGCTGGCCTCGTATGTGATGCCGCTGTACATCAATCGCTATCTGTTTTTCGCCTTTTTGGGGCTGCCCCTGGTCATGGCTATCGCCATGGACATCGGGCCCAAGCCAATAGTGTCGTTGGCGCTTGTGGGGTGTCTGTTCGTTGAGTTCGTCGGGTTGGCCAATCTGTACAATTACCAGGCCAAGCCAGGCGGCGATCTGGGCGCCATCATGGCTCAGGTGAATGAGCGGTGGCGCCCTGGTGATGCAGTGATGGGGGACCGTAAAAGGGCTTATTTGTCTATCGATTACTACAACGCTACGGGGCAGCCCACTTTTTTCTTCACCCCTGTTGAACCCGATCCAAGCGGGCAGGCCGCAACGACGTTCGGTACGTTGACGTTGTTCTATCAACGTTCAAATGAGCTTTACATCGCCAAGCCACAGGATCTGCTACACCACTTCAAGCGCCTTTGGCTGATTACCCAGCCTGGGGCTGTGAATACGACACAGTTGCCGATTGATGAGTGGGTGAAAACGGATGAGATCGTCGAAGGTTCGTTCAGGGCACTGCTGTTCGTAGCGCCTGAACGAGCCAATCGCTAACCATTAAGCGGCGTCAGGCTGCTTGTGGTTCGAAACTGTCGGCCCGCGCCATCTGCCACATCCGCGAATAGAACTGTCCGTTGACCTCGCCGGTGAGCAACTCCCCCGGTTTGAGGAACACATGCATCTGCGAGAACAGCTTGATCTCGGTAGCCGAGATGCGCCGCACCAGGTGCTTGGCCTCCAGTTGCGCGGGGTGCTCCAGCCCCGCGGCGGCGAGCATTTCGGCCAGGGCGCGCAGGGTGTTGTGATGGAAGTTGAACACCCGCTGGGCCTTGTCCGGCACCACCAATGCGCGCTGGCGCAGGGCGTCCTGGGTGGCCACGCCGGTCGGGCATTTGTTGGTGTGGCAGCTTTGCGACTGGATGCAGCCGATGGCGAACATGAAGCCGCGCGCCGAGTTGGCCCAGTCGGCGCCGATGGCCAGCACGCTGGCGATGTCGAACGCGCTGACGATCTTGCCGCTGGCGCCGAGCTTGATCTTGTCGCGCAGGTTCAGGCCCACCAGGGTGTTGTGCACGAACAGCAGGCCTTCGCGCAGCGGCACGCCGATATGGTCGGTGAACTCCACCGGGGCGGCGCCGGTGCCGCCTTCCTTGCCGTCGACGACGATGAAGTCGGGCAGGATGCCGGTTTCCAGCATGGCCTTGGCAATGCCCATGAACTCCCACGGGTGGCCGAGGCAGAACTTGAAGCCCACCGGCTTGCCACAGGACAGTTCACGCAACTGGGCGATGAACTGCATCATTTCGACCGGCGTGGAAAAGGCGCTGTGACGCGACGGCGAAATGCAGTCCTCACCCATGAGGATGCCGCGGGTCTCGGCGATCTCCTGGGTCACCTTGTGCTTGGGCAGGATGCCGCCGTGGCCGGGCTTGGCGCCCTGGCTCATCTTGATCTCGATCATCCGTACCTGCGGGCTCTGCGCCTGGGCGGCGAAGCGCTCGGGGTCGAAACGGCCATCCGCGGTGCGGCAGCCGAAGTAGCCACTGCCCAGCTCCCAGACCAGGTCGCCGCCGTGTTCGCGGTGGTAGGGGCTGATGCTGCCTTCGCCGGTGTCGTGGTGGAAGTTGCCCAGCTTGGCGCCCTGGTTCAGGGCCCGGATGGCGTTGGCGCTGAGCGAGCCGAAGCTCATGGCCGAGATGTTGAAGATCGACGCGGAGTACGGCTGGGTGCATTGCGGGCCGCCGACCACGACGCGAAAGGCGGCCGGGTCGGCCAGCGGCGCGGGGCGCATGGAATGGCCGATGAACTCGAAGCCCGACTCGTACACATCGATCAAGGTACCGAAGGGTTTGTCCGAGGCCTCGTTCTTGGCCCGGGCATACACCAGCGAGCGCTGGGCCCGGGAGAAGGGCAGCGCATCGCTGTCGGACTCCAGCAGGTACTGGCGGATCTCCGGGCGGATGCCCTCGACCAGGTAGCGGATATTGCCGAGGATCGGATAGTTGCGGCGTACCGCGTGGCGCTGCTGCAGCAGGTCGAACACGCCGATCAGGCTCAGTACGCCGGTGGTCAGGGCGAACGGCCACAGCCAGTCGTGGGCGAGGAAGGGCAGGCTGGCGAAGGTGAACAGCACGCAGGCGGCGAAGAAGGCGTAACGGCTGAGAAGTGACAGGCTCATACGGGGTCCTTGCGGATGGCTCGGTCAGGCTCAGGGGCCTGGGCAAAGGCCGACCATAGCCCGGTTGGGCGGCGTTTTGCCAGCGTACCGGGCGGCACAAAAATGAAAATTCGGGTATCGAAAATCATTCGCATTATGATATGTTATAAAGTATCTAATGTGCTTCCCAGGAGATTGCGTCATGAAAGCTGGCATTCATCCCGATTATCGCCCGGTGCTGTTCCACGACACGGCTGCCGATGTGTACTTCCTGATCGGCTCTACGGTGAATACCGACCGCACCCAGGTGCACAGCGATGGCCAGACCTACCCCTACGTCGCGCTGGATGTGTCCAGCGCTTCGCATCCGGTGTACACCGGGCAGCAGCGCAAGACCACGGTGGAAGGGCGGGTGGCCGGGTTCAACAAGCGCTTCGCCGGTTTTCAGGCCAAGGGCTGAACCGGCGGGAGCGGCGGCACGCACACCGCCGCTCCCTAGGTTGCTGCATCGCGCAACAGAAGCTGGTGCCAATGGTCCTGTTCGCTGGCCGATGCTTCGACCGCAAACAGGTACTTCCCTGCCACGCGACTGGCGACTGGCACCCCATCGCGGTACAGCAGCCGATTGCCCGCCACTGCCGGCACTTTCGTTCCCGGCAGCAGTGTGCCGACCAGGTTAAGAGGGTCGCAGCCGCTGACCACCACCAGTTCCCCGCCCAGCGCGCGGTTGCGCACCTGGCGCAGCAACCCAACCGCTTCGGGCAAGGCGAACTGCTCGCCCGCCAACCCGGCAATGAAGCGCCCCCCGCGGATCTCGCCACGCGCCTCGAGACGCTGATAGCAGCGCAGCAGTGCGCGCCACGCGGGCAGCACATCGCTCTCGCGCTCCAGCAAGCGCCAGCACACCACGCCATAGCGGCGCAGCAGGCTGCGGGCCACGTGTTCCAGGCGCTGGTCGCTGTCGACCGTGGCGGCCGAGCGGCGCAGCAAGGCCCAGCGTCCGGCATGGGCCATGCTGCTCGACAGTGCTGGGTGCCCGCGCCGGCTGGTGCGGGGCCTGCGCCTGGCCGCCGGGCTGATGAGGCTGCGCAGGCCGCTGAAACCGTCGGCGCTGGCCAGGCCCGAGCCCACCAGTTCCTGCAGCGCCGACTCTAGCTCGCTGGGCAACAGGCGGGCTTCATGGACCAGTTCGTCGAAGAACAGCGCGCCTTGCTCCTGCAAGGCTTGCAGGACTCGCTGCGCGCGGGCGCCCAGCTGTTCGAGGTCGGGCGCCGGGGTGAGGCTGCGCCACAACCCCAGGTGCTCGCGCGGCAGCAGTACCAGGGGCGTGCTGGCCAGGGTGCTGGCCGCCAGCGTCGCCGCCAGCCGACTCCAGGCCCACTGGCCGCTGCGACAGGCGTCATCGAGCCAGTGGGGGCTGTAGTCCTTGATCCGCGCCGGCAGCAGGTCGCTTTCCCAGGCCCCGGCGGCGGCGGGAAAGCCTTGCAACTGGGCGAGCACCTCGGGCACCGCCTGCGGCCCACGCAGGCGGGCTTCGCCGCTCACGTGCTGCCAGTCGAACAGGAAGCGCAGGTAGTCCTGCAGGCTGACCGGTTCGATCTCCTGGCGCAGGCGTTTGACCGTGTAGCGATGAATGCGCGCCAGCAGGTGCCGTTCGCACCATTGCAGGCGCGTCTGGCCGGGGCTGAAATGGCCACGCATCACGAGGCCCTGGCCCTCCAGGCGGGCCAGGGCCTGTTCGCAGTCGCCAGCCTTCAGCGCCAGAGGTGTTGTGATCTGCTCCAGCGTCATCGGGCCAAAGCCATCGAGGCGACAGCGCAGCAGTTCCGTGAGGGCGGTATCGCTATCGACGAGGGCGTCATAGCCCGGCAATAGCGGCATGTCCGGTTCCAGGCGTGCATCCGGGTACAGCGTCAACAGGGCCTGCTGGCGCTCGCGGGCCAGCCACAGACGGTGTTCGCCCGTATCCAGCTGACAAGCCCGGCCCGCCTTGGCCAATTGCTGCAACAGGTCGCGCCAGGCGTCATTGGCATCTACTTCGTCCTCGGTCACGCCCCCCAGGCTCATCAGCGCCTCATGCATTTCGTCGGCGTTGCCGGCACGCGGCCAGGCTTCGGCCCGCACCGCGGCAATAGCGTCGGCGTCCAGCGCGCCCAGGTCGTCGGCGTTGTGTACGTCGCTCCAGCGTCGGTTGAGCACCGCCTGGATGCGCCGTTCTTCCAGCGGCGCATCGTCGAGGAAGGTGTAGGGGCGGGCATTGAGAATCGCCGAGGCCAGCGGCGACGGGGCTGGCAGGTCGCGGCTGAGCAGGTCTACTTCTCCGCGCTCCATGCGCCGCAGCAGCGCCAGCCAGCCTTCGCTGTCCATGGCCTCGTGCAGGCAGTCGTCGAGGGTCTGCTCGACCAATGGATGATCGGGGATCTGCCGCTCGCCGACGATGTTCTCCAGGCAGGCGAGCTGGTCGGGGAACACCGAGGCCACCAGGTCCTCGCTTTTCATGCGCTGGATCTGCGGCGCCACCTTGCGACCGCCCACGTAACGCGGCAGGGCCATGGCCACGGCGGCATTCCAGCGCCAGCGCACGCCGAACAGCGGGGCGTCGAGCAATGCCTGGATCAGGATCGCTTCGGCACTGCGGCTGTTCAGGTAGCGCCACACCTCGTCCAGGTCGAAACTGTGGCTGGTGGACAGTGACAGCACGATGGCGTCCTCGCTGGCCGCCGCCTGCAGTTCGAAGTTGAAGGTGCGGCAGAAGCGCTTGCGCAGGGCCAACCCCCAGGCGCGGTTGATACGGCTGCCAAAGGGTGAGTGGATGATCAGTTGGGTACCGCCGGACTCGTCGAAAAAGCGCTCCATCACCAGTGTCTGCTGCGAGGGCAGGGCGCCGAGCACCTGCCAGGTGCGGCCGAGGTAGTCCAGCAGTTGGCTGGCGCAGGCTTCGTCCAGTTCATAAGTTGCCTGGAGCCAGGCCAGCACCTGTTGAGCGTCGCCGGCCTGCAATTGCTGGTCGATGCGCTGCTGCAGCCGGGCCACCGCGGCGGACAGCTCGTCGCTGCGCCCGGGCGCCTCGCCGAGCCAGAACGGGATGGTCGGCGGCAAGCCGTGGGCATCCTCGACCCGCACCCGCCCAGGCTCGACGCGCAGGATGCGGTACGACGCGTTGCCCAGCTGGAAGATATCGCCGGCAATGCTCTCGACGGCGAAATCCTCGTTAACGCTGCCGATGTTCAACGCCTGGGGTTCGAGCAGCACGGTGTAGTCGGCGGTTTCGGGGATGGTGCCGCCGCTGGTCAGCGCGGTCAGCTGGCTGCCGCGACGCCCACGCAGGGTGCCGTTCACCGCATCGCGGTGCAGGTAGGCGCCGCGCACCCCCTGGCGGCCGTTGTAGCCCTCGGCGAGCATGCGCAGCAAGGCCAGGTAATGGCTCTCGTCCAGCTCGGTATAAGGTGTGGCCTGGCGCAGCATGTCGAACAAGGCGCGCTCGGCCCACGGCTGGTTGCTGACTTCGGCGACGATCTGCTGGGCCAGCACGTCCAGTGGCGCGCGGGGAATGTGCAGGGCGTCCAGCTCGCCCTGGCGCACGCAGTCGAGCAACGCCACGCATTCGATCAGGTCACCCCGCGAGGTGGGGAACAGGCGGCCTTTGGGGATGCCCTCGACCTGGTGGCCGGAGCGTCCGACCCGCTGCAGGAACGCGGCAATCGAGCCGGGCGAGGCGATCTGGCAGACCAGGTCGACATCGCCGATATCGATGCCCAGCTCCAGCGACGCGGTGGCCACCAGCACCTGCAGTTCGCCGGCCTTGAGCCGCTGCTCGGCAGCCAGGCGATGCTCCTTGGCCAGGCTGCCATGATGGGCGGCGACCGCGTCGTTGCCCAGGCGTTCACCCAGGTGGCGCGTCAGGCGCTCGGCCAGGCGTCGGGTGTTGACGAACACCAGCGTGGTGCGGTGCTCGCGGGCGAGGACCGCGAGGCGGTCGTGGACCAGGCTCCAGACATCGGTGGCCATCACCGCGCCCAGTGGCACGGGCGGCACTTCCAGAGCCAGGTCGCGTTTGCGGACATGGCCGATATCGACAATGGCGCAGGGCCGTTCGTGGCCAACTAGAAACTGCGCCACGCGCTCCACAGGCCGCTGGGTCGCCGACAGGCCGATACGTCTCAAAGGTCGGCCAGCGAGGGCTTGCAGGCGTTCCAGGGTCAGCGCCAGGTGGCAGCCACGCTTGTTGCCGGCCAGGGCGTGGATCTCGTCGACGATCACCGTGTGCACACTGGCCAGCCCCTGGCGGCCGGAGGCCGAGCCCATCAGCACATACAGTGATTCCGGCGTGGTCACCAGGATGTGCGGTGCCAGCTTGCGCATCGCGGCGCGGTCTTTCTGGGGCGTGTCGCCGGTGCGCACGGCGGTGGTGATGCGCGGGGCCTCGAGACCGAGCTGTGCGAACTGGTGGCTAATGCCCGTGAGCGGGGCGTCGAGGTTGAGGCGAATGTCATTGGACAGCGCCTTGAGCGGCGACACATAGACCACCTGGGTTTGCGCGGGTAGCGCGCCGCCGTGTTCCAACCCTTGGCGGAACAACTCGTCGAGCACCGCGAGGAAGGCGCTGAGGGTCTTGCCCGAGCCGGTCGGCGCGGCCAGCAGCATCGATTGGCCGGCATGGATCAGCGGCCAGGCGCCGGCCTGGGCCTCGGTGACCGTGGCAAAGCGCTGGCGGAACCAGGTGGCGACGGCGGGGTGGAACAGGTCGAGCACCGGGTGGAGCTGGGCGGGCAGGTTCATGGGTTGGTTATGGCGGGTAAGCAGAGGAATGACAAGGGGCCGTTCGTCTGCCTGTTCTGGCCCTGTCGAGTACTCGTGGGAGCAGCGGTTCTCCGCTGCGACTTGCCCCGCGACAGGGCCCTGTCAGGTATCCTGCGCAACCTCAGTAAACCGAGTGTCCAACATGCCCAAGACCATCCGAATCGCCGCCGCCCTGCTCATCGACCCCCAAGGGCGGACGCTGCTGGTACGCAAGCGCGACACCCTGGCCTTCATGCAGCCGGGTGGCAAGATCGACCCGGGCGAGTCGCCGGCGCAGGCGCTGGTGCGTGAGCTGCACGAGGAACTGGGGTTGCATGTCGATCCCGCCCAGGCCATCCACCTGGGCCGCTTCAGCGCCCCGGCCGCCAACGAACCGGGATTTGAGGTCCAGGCCGAACTGTTCCGTGTCGAGTGCCGCGAGGCGGTGGCTCCGGCGGCGGAAATCGAAGAGGTCATCTGGCTGGCCCTAGACCAGACGAACACGCTGAACCTGGCGCCGCTGACCCGCGACCTGATCCTGCCGCTGTGGCGCGCAGGCCTCAACGCACCGCGCTGACCCCGTCGAGGGTGGCGAACGAGGTGTCCTTGGCGGTCAGCAGGAAGTCACGCATGTACGGCGCATCGAGCATGTCGGTGCGCACCGCTGCATAAAGCGTGGCAAACAACCCTTTGTCGCCCAGTCGCTTGCCCTTCACATAACCCCGCGAGCTGTACTCGTGCAGGGCCCAGTGCGGCATGCCGCATACGCCACGACCGCTGGCCACCAGTTGCATCATCATCACCGTCAGCTCCGAGGTGCGCACCGCGGCCGGCTCGATGTCGGCCGGCTCCAGGAAGCGGGTGAAGATGTCCAGGCGGTCGCGTTCCACCGGGTAGGTGATCAGGGTCTGGTCGAGCAGGTCCTCGGGCACGATGTATGGCTTGCCGGCCAACGGGTGCTGGTTGGCCACGGCGAGCATGGCTTCGTAGGTGAACAATGGCACGTAGGTAATGCCGGCCAGGTCCACCGGATCGGACGTCACCACCAGGTCGAGGTCGCCACGGGCCAGGGCCGGCAACGGGGCGAAAGCAAAGCCCGAGGCCAGGTCCAGCTCCACTTCCGGCCAGGCGTCGCGGAACTGGTCGATGGTCGGCATCAGCCACTGGAAGCAGCTGTGGCACTCGATGGCCATGTGCAGGCGCCCGGCGGTGCCGCCGGCCAGGCGGGCGATATCACGCTCGGCGCCACGTAGCAGGGGCAGGGTGGCGTCGGCCAGTTGCAGCAGGCGCAGGCCGGCGCTGGTGAAGCGGATCGGCTTGGTCTTGCGCGCGAACAGGGGCAGGCCGAGGCGTTCCTCCAGTTCCTTGAACTGGTGGGAGAGCGCCGATTGCGTCAGGTGCAACCGTTCAGCGGCCTCCACCAGACTGTCAGCTTCGCGCAGGGCGTGAAGGGTTTTCAAGTGACGTATTTCCAGCACGGTGAAACTCCAACGATATTCGGGCGCAGACTGCTCAGAAATGTTGAGTTTCCCTCATGTTGATGGTGTCTGTCGATGTATGGCGCGAGGGGCCTGGGCCGGGCCCCTCGCGGTCGATCAGAACAATGCCGTGAAGTGCTTGCGAGCGATGACCCGCGTCAGTTCACCGCGCCAGATCTGCTCGACGTGGCTGTCCTGCCATTCCCGCCCAAGGCGCCGTTGAGGGACGGTCTTCAAGTGCGCCTTGACGAAATCGTCGAAGGAGGGATTGGCCTTGTTGAAATGGAAGTGGGCATACCATAGTGGACGTGGCGGGGTTTCACGGGTATCGAGTACCACGAACTCCTGCAGGAAGTCCCTGCGGCCCTCGCTGGTCCTTCGCAGCTCTACCAGTGCGCCCTCCTTCTCGATCCGGACCAGGCCCGCTTCGTGCAAATAATCAAGCTGCCCGCCATTCGGTTGGTGAGTACCCATGATGTAGCTGACGCGCAGTGCCTTGCCATGCCGCGTCGACTCCCGTGCCATGTCGCGCAACCGTTGCACCAGGCTGTCGTCGCTCGCCTGCTCAGCGATTCGCGAGGCCAGGTTTTCCAGGTCGGTAGCCTTGAACTGCATGAGATCGTCAAGACTCCCACCTTCCATGCCTTGATTGGCGTACTGCTGCACCTTACCTCGATACGCTTGCAGTTCGTCCAGCTGACGCCTGGCCTCGGTACGCAGCTCCTTCAGGGATACGGTACGGCCAACGCTGGGAGCGGTGTCCGGGTTGGTCAGGGTGAATTTTCCCGAGCGATCCTGAAGATAGATTTCGGTCCGCCCGTTGACCCCGGTGATGCGGTACACGTTGGGGCTATGCTGGTCTGGCTCACCGACTAGCAGGCGGTTGTCGGTGGTCTCGAAGACGCGGGGCTGTTGGGTACCTTTCTTGCTGGACAGCGGCGCTGGCTTGGTTTTATTGAGCAGCAGCCCTTTGAAATGCGCTTCATAGGCCGTCAATGATGTCTCCAGGCGCTGCGCGGCAGCGGGTTCGATACACGGAGCATAGCTATCGAGCCAATATTTCAACTGATGACGAAAACGTTCGGAGTGCTGTAGCGACGTCGTCATGATGGCGACACGTTGTACGGCGGAGGCTTTTGTTTCACCCAGCTGATGCAGGGCATACAGTGCGCGGTCCAGTGTTGCTCGCGGTTCTTTCATCAACAATTGCAAATGGATGCCGGCGCCGCTCAAGGCCTGGCCCGGTTTGACCAACAACGCAGTCAGTTGGCCGACAGTCATGTAGTTCAGGACAGGATCGGTGAAAGCGCTCAGGGTGCCGTCGATGGTGTTCAGCATGTCCCGATGTTCGCCCACCTGTCGTACCTGCTTGCGCCAGGTTCGTAGATGGGTGACTTGCTCGCGGATATCGTCTACAGCCGCCAGTGCGTTTAGTCGGGCCTGGTTCATGTTGACCCTCAGCGAGGACAACTGCTGGGCGACGATCAGGAACTGCTCGTCGTCGAGGTCCGTCGCGAGTTTGTCGGATTTTTGCTGAAGACGTAGCTTGAGATTATCTACTTCATCCATCGCAAGGGTGAGTTGGGTACCGGCTTCTTTGCTGAGGCGTTGACGACCATTGCAAATGAGTAGGGCCAGGTCGTTCGCCTGATCTTGCGCCCTTTTGTGAATCCGCCCGGCGGCAACCTGCTGGAATGCCTGGCAATCACGGTGAATGCGTTCTGCGTCGGCGAGGGTGCTTTTCAGCGAAGCCTTCAGTCGCGCGTCGAGCTTTCCCTGTTGTTCCAGGGCGCGCGTCATTTGCTGATTGAGCTCGTCGCTACGACGTTGCAGTAACTCTAAGTCGCGGGGAATGCTGTCGCGCAAGCGCCTGTGCTGGCGATAGGCGTGGTCTCGCCACCAGCGTGGCAAGCGTTCGCGTATCGCCGCGGGCCAGAGTGGTTCGAGCGTATCGGCGACAGGCCCAAGGGCTTGTCCGGCGACACGCCCAAGGACTTGTCCGCCACCGCTGCCTGCGCCCTGGCGGTGTACACCATAGAGCGCGAAGTGCGTATCCCACTGGCCGTGCTCGTCTTGAGCAATGGCGCGTTTCCACTTGTGGCGGGTGTTGCCATCCAACTGCCAGGTGTGGGCGGTCGTGTCCCAGCTCACTTTGTAGGTTTGCTTGCCGACCCGGATGAAGTTGCCTTCGGTATGCCGATAGATGCCTCGGTATTTGCCATGGGTGGCCGGTTGCAGTCCCTCCAGTGACAGTGGCTGCTCATACTCCAGCCCGGTGAAGCGGTCGAGGCTGCGTTGGGGCGATGAATCCTGGCGCAGGTGTACGGTCCCTTCACCCTGTCCACGGATACGACGCATCCTGGCCGCTCGACGCAGGGACGCGGTATTGAGGCCAATACCGACACCGAGAGCATCCATTGCGACATCGACCAGCGAGACGATCAAGTCGTTGATAGCTTGCAGGACGTCACTGGACGAGCCTTTGGAAAGTGCTTTCACCACCTCGGTGGCACTGACGAATGCGTCGTAGGCGCTGATCGGCAGCCCCAGGAACGGGATCGCCCCCAGGGCGATCTTGAACCCTATCAGCACGCCAGCGCTCTGCCCGGCCAAGTGCTCGAAGAACAGGTCCAGGTTGGAGCGCGACGTCGCGCGATGTTCCATCACCAGGCGCCCTCGATGGGCCTCGAGCAGGTGGGCGGCCAGTGAGGTGGTGGCGGGCCAGGCGGTACCTACTCCTATCATGCGGTCGAAATGGCGAATGCGCGCTTCGCGCAGCCGTGTGCGATGGGCGCCAGGGTTTCCGCTCAGTGCCCGGCTGACGAGGTAGTCGTCGCGTTCATCGAACAGCGCCAGCCGCGCTTGTTCGAGACTGTCGTACTGGCGCAGCCCGTGGGTCGGGTGATCGGGACGATAGAGCAAGGTGACCTTGCTGGCGCGGTCCTCGATGAACGTCACCCCCGACAGTGTCGTGGATTGCTCGTCGGTATCCTTGCCGCCAGCCGTCAACTGGGCGGGCAACAATTGAATGTCATGGCCGTCGGCCTGGAAGGCCGATCGGCTGTCGGCATCGATTGCCACGCAAAGGATCGCGTGACCGACGCTATCCAAGTCCCCTCGCTGGTGATACAGCAGGTTTTGCAACTTCAGCATCAAACGGTGAGGGGCGATCAGGCACTCTCGGCGGTAGGCATGGGCATATTCCGACTCAGTGGGGTCGCTGAATGCGGCATGGAGCGCCGATTCGTAGCGCCCAGCGAGGTCCAGGCGGTGTGCCAGGCCTTGCAAGTATTTGCGATCGAGGCCTTTCTCGATGGACTGCCCTGGCGGCTGCCCATCGGCGCGCTTGGGTTTGACGAAATTCAGGCGTTCCAGCATGGTGCTGTCGATGTTTTGCAACAGCAGGCTTTCCAGCGTGACCTCCTCGGTCTCAAGGCTTGCGGTCAGCACTGGCCGGGTCGGTGTTCCTGGAGCGCCACTGCCGACGACCGGATGATTGCGCCAGCTTGTTGATAGCGGGAGTTGCAGAAGAATCCGGCCACCGTCGAAACCATCGAAATCCTGTATCAGGGTTTTCGACACCCATTTCTGGCAGAACGCCTCGCGCTCCGGCAGGTCGCGATCCATCAGCGCCTGGCTGTCGCGCAAGGCTGCCAAGTAGTCATTGGCCATGGTCTTGAAAGAGGTGCGCACCTCTTCGGTCATCTTGGCGAAGGCGGTGGGTGAGCTGCCTAACCTGCTTGTAAGCTGTTGCTCCTCTTTCAGGTGGGAGAGCGCCGCCTCCCGCGTGCCCTGCCATGAGACCTGCAGGTGTTGGCCCAGGGTCTGTCTTGCCTGCGGTAGTTCAGCGGCCGCGGCATCGAGCCCTTTCTCGTTCTGCAGTGTCTGCCAGGCTTGGCGCGCATGCGTCAGTTGCGTGTCGAGTGCGTAGGCAAGGCTGTCGCCGACGATAGGCTCGAAGCGAAGCGACAGCTCTGTGCCATGTTGGAACAGATAACGAGCGAGTACGCCCTGGTCGTTGCACTGCAACAGCCCTCCGTGCCCACCGAGCCAGTAAATGGCGAAGGGTTGGCGGGTATCGGGGGTGTCTAGGAGCGTGCGCTTGGCGATGACAACAACGTCGTGCAGCACCTGTTCGCGAGGGCTGCCTGACGGGGCACTTGGGGCCGAGCGCAATACGGGTGAAGCCGTCAGCGCGCTGTCGTCCTGCGGGTTGAAAAGTGATTCAACCAACGCGAGTACGTCAGGCGCCAGTTCGCCCAGCAACCGTTTCATTCGGGCATGGGCCAGCAGGGCTTGGCCGTGAGCCGCCAACAAAGCGGGTGGGGCTGTGACCGGGCGAGCGTCGGAGTGCCATTTCGCCGAGGTCAGGATGGCCTCTATCTGGGGCTGGGCGGCCTCACGCGCCTTGAGCAGAACACCTTGTTGGCGCTGGTATTCCTCAAGGTCTTGCTGGGAAAGCTCTGCCAACTTTTCCAGTTGTAGAGCGACCAACTGCACGCGCCTTGACCATTGTGCCTCAATGCCAAAGGGGGCCAGCTCGAACAGTGAGTGGTCGCAGGGATCGTCGTCCTCTGCGGATTCAAGGGCAAACGGCATGGCGAAAACCGTTGGATGGCGCCAGTCGCTATACAGTTGATCAGCCAGCGCCAATGCTGTGGCTGCGTTGCCAAGGCTTTCGCCGGGGTCGTGGTCGAGCGTTGCCAGCAGGCGGCTCTCCAGATTATCGAAGAGGGTATCGAAACCTTTGTCGATCGAGTCCAGTGCGTTGTAGGTGGTATGCCCGAGCTTGGACTCCAGAGCCTGGCGTGACACGTGGTAACTGAGGGTTTCGCTGCTACCGGGGGAGTAGACGGTCAGCGCCGCTTCGCCTTCGATGCTGAAGATCAGCGCTCCTGGCTCGCAGGCGGGTGTTTCGATAAACAGTTGGCGATGATCGATCCGCAGCCACTGCGGATTGTCCATGGCACCTAGCACTGGACGGAGCGCCGCCGCCGAGGGATCAATGGCGAACGCGATATCGACGGTGGACTCGAAATGGCGTCGGTACTGTGCGCGTGCCTGTTCCTTTCGACTCATGGGCGTTCCCGCAGCCCGTTCCCCCCAGTAGCGGCTCCAGCACTGCCGAACGAGGCTGGGGAGATTCAGAGTTGCCAGATGTGCCACTAATTTGCTGGGTGGCCGGGGCAGCGCTCCAAGGTTACCGGTGATGCGTGCGCAACGGTCAATCGTGGGATGTGTGGCGTGATGTCGGGCCCAGGCAGTCAACGCAACGAGATTGATACTTTGTGGTTGCTGCGCACTTTCAAGCACCAGGTCGACTTGCCCGGGGGCGATGGACAGTGTTTCTTTCAACCAAGTGCCAATGATCTGGCGAACGCCGGGCGCCTGGCGCAGCAGTGTATCGAATGTCCGTCGCTGGTCTTCGCACGCTTTGCGTGCTCGATGAACAACCGGGACGTCCGGCGGCACGGCGTCCAGTGGCAGGGGCTTAAGGGCAAAGGGAGGGAGGGGGCGTGTCAGCTCGTGCATCGGTCGATCCTTCTTGAGAGTTGCCGGATACGGCAACGCCATTGAAGGAAAGGGGGGCGCTTGCTGGGTCGTAGTTAATTATCGTATCTCGCCATTCGGCAGGATTCATCAAACTGTCACTGTTTTGTGGCAGCGCGCTGGCAAGAGATTTATCAGACTCGCGCTCAATTGGGGATCTGCATTCTGGTGTTTCTTTCATGCGGGCGTTTTTATTTTTCTTCTTTTTACTGGTCGTGCCGGCGAGCTTTGCCGAGAGCCGTTGTGACGTCCATGTGCCTGTGCAACGGGCCGAGCTGGGTGAGTTGAGCCTGGTCTACCAGAGTGTCGGTGCGCCCCGCGATCCTGTGCTTCTGTTGGTGATGGGCCTGGGCGGGCAATTGATCCACTGGCCGGATGATGTGGTCGAGGCCTTGTGTCGCCAGGGCTTTCGGGTGATCCGCTACGACAACCGCGATGTCGGCCTGTCGCGCTGGAACCAAATGCCGGCTTCGGCGAGCCTGACCCTCGAATTGCTGCGCTACAAGCTGGGGTTGCCGGTTTCTGCACCCTACAGCCTGTCGGACATGGCCAATGATGGCGTACGCCTCATGGATGCGCTCGAGGTTCGCCAGTTTCACGTGCTGGGGGTGAGCATGGGCGGCATGATCGCCCAGCATATAGCCGCGATGGCGCCGCAGCGGGTACGCAGCCTGACACTGGTTATGTCCAGTTCGGGCGCCGTTGGCCTGCCAGCCCCGGCCCCGGCACTGGTACAACTGCTGGCGCGGCGCAGTGCACCGAGTCGTGAGGTGGCCATCGAGCAGCAAGCCGACTTGCTGGCGGCGTTAGGCAGCCCCGAGGTCCATGATGACCGCGCTGCCCTGATCGAGCAGGCCGCCTTGGCCTATGACCGGGCGTTCAATCCGGAGGGTGTGAAACGCCAGATCATGGCGATCCTCGCCGAACCCAGCAGGGTCGAGTTGCTCAACCAACTGCGGGTGCCGACATTGGTGGTGCATGGAACGGCCGACCCGTTGTTGCCGGTGATGCATGGGGTGCATCTGGCGGCGCACATCCAGGGTAGCCAGTTGCGGCTGATTCCAGGGCTGGCGCACCGGTTCCAGGAGCCGTTCAAGGCGCCGCTGCTGGGGGCGGTACTGCCTTACCTGCAGTCGAACCGGCAGGATACGCATATCGCCGGGCTTTAGAGCGAATCACGATGGCTTCAGTGCATCCGCACCCACAGGGTCACCAGCACGGTGGCCGCCACCAGCCAGGCCACCGTGGCCAGGGCCAGCGAGGCCTCCAGGCGCATGCGCTCGACCAGCAGGTACAGCGTCGCCAGGTACACGAAGTAGGGAATGATCGACCACATCCCGAACAGGATGGTGGTCTTCAGGTCTGCCAGTGAACGGCCCTTGCCGACGATGTAGTGGGCAATCAGGGCGAAGGTGGGAAACAGCGGTACCAGACCGGCGATGTAGTAGTTGCGGGTCTTCGACAGAACCGCCAGGAGCACCACCACGCCGGCGCCCAGGGCCGCTTTGAATACCAGGTCCACGTTGTCTTTCCAGGTTCGGGTTGCAGGTCAGCCGAGGCCGTATTTCTTCACTTTGTCGAACAGCGTGGTCTTGGCCATGCCCAGTTCCTGGCTGGCCTGGCTGAGGTTGCCGCCTGTGCGTTGCAGCGCATCGCTGAGCAGGTTGCGCTCGAATGCCTCCACCGCTTCGGCGAAGCCAAGCCCCTGGCTGGCGCCGGAACTGGTGCCCTTCTTGAACGCGGGCAGGCCCAGGGCATGGCGCTCGGCGACGTTGCGCAACTCGCGCACGTTGCCTGGCCAGTCATGGGCCATGAGCTGCGAAAGGGTCTGGCTGTCGAGGGTCGGCGCCTCGCGGTCGAAGCGCAAGGCCGATTGCTGCAAGAAGTGTTCGAACAGCTGCAGGATGTCCTCGCGACGTTCGCGCAGCGGTGGCAGCTCGAGGGTGACCACGTTGAGGCGGTAGTACAGGTCGCTGCGGAACTGGCCACTCTGGCCCAGGGTGGCGAGGTCGGCCTTGGTTGCGGCGATCACCCGGCAGTCTACCGGGATGCTCTGGTTCGAGCCCAGGCGCTCCAGGGTACGCTCCTGCAGCACGCGCAGCAGCTTGATCTGCAGGTTGATCGGCATGCTCTCGACTTCGTCGAGGAACAGCGTGCCGCCGTTGGCGTGCTCGATCTTGCCGATGCGGCGCTTGCCCGCGCCGGTGAAAGCATTGGCCTCGTGGCCGAAGATCTCGCTTTCGAACAGGTTCTCCGGCAGACCGCCGCAGTTCAACGCCACGAATGGTTGGCCCTGGCGCCGGCTGAAATCGTGCAGGCAGCGGGCGACCAGTTCCTTGCCGGTGCCGGTTTCACCTTCGATCAGCACGTTGGCCGAGGTATCGCCGACGTTGGTGATCAGCTCGCGCAGATGTTCCATGGCCGGCGAGCGGCCGATGATGCGGCCTTCCAGGCTGCTCTGTTCGGCCAGCTGGCGGCGCAGCGCGAACACTTCGCGGGACAACCCGCGTTGCTCCAGGGCGCGGCGCACCACATCGACCAGGCGCTCCGGCGAGAAGGGCTTTTCCATGAAATCGTAGGCGCCGTTGCGCATGGCGCCGACCGCCATGTCGATATCGCCGTGGCCGGTGATCAGCACCACCGGCAGGCTGCGGTCGCGGGCCTTGAGGCGGTTTAGCAGCTCCAGGCCATCGATGCCCGGCAGGCGAATATCGCTGACGACGATGCCGGCGAAGTCGTCGCCGATGCGCTCGAGGGCCTGTTCGGCGCTGCCGACGCCTTCACAGGCGATATCTTCCAGGGCCAGCGCCTGCTGGCAGCCGAGCAGCACGTGCGGGTCGTCTTCGACGATCAGGACGGTGAGAGGTGCTTGATTCATAGAGGCTCAGCCAATTCGCTAGGGGGCGTGACCAGGGGCAGGGCAAGGACGAACGCGGTGCCGCCACCGCTGGGGTGTTCGACGCTCAGTGTACCCTTGGCCGCGGTGGCAAGGCTTGCCGACAAGGTCAGGCCCAGGCCCAGACCATGCTCGCCCGGTTTGGTGGTGAAGAAGGGTTCGAACAGGTGCTTGCGCGCCTCGGCGTCGATGCCGTGGCCATTGTCGAGCACCCGCAGGCGGTACTTGTCGCCCTGTGTTTCGCCTTCGAGCCACAGTTGCGGCAAGGGCTGGGTGGCCATGGCGTCGAGGGCGTTGCCGATCAGGTTGACCAGGATCTGTTCCAGGCGGGTCTGGTCGATGGCCAGCAACGGGTCGTCGAACTGGCGGTGCAGTTGCAGGTGGCAGGCACTGATGCGGTTGGCCAGCACTTGCAACGTGGCTTCCACGGCCTTTTCCAGCGACGCCTGGCCGCTGTCGTCGCCGCGTCGGGCGAACGAGCGCAGGCTCGCGGTGATGCGGCCCATGCGATCGATCAGGTCGTTCATGGTGCGCAGGTTGGTGCTGGCGGTTTCCAGCGCGCCACGCTCGAGGAAGCGTACCGTGTTGCCGGACAGGGTGCGCAACGCCGCCAGCGGCTGGTTGAGTTCGTGGGCGATGCTGGTGGACATCTGGCCGATGGCCGCCAGCTTGCCGGCCTGGACCAGCTCGTCCTGGGCGTGGCGCAAGGTCTGTTCGGCATGGCGGCGCTCACGGATCTGGCCCTTGAGGCGTTCGTTGCTGGCGCGCAGGTCGGCAGTGCGCTCGGTGATCTTGCGCTCCAGCTGGCTGTTGGCCTCTTCCAGTGCCTCGCGTGCCGCCAGGCGGGTGGCGATCACCTTGCGTCGCTCATTCCAGGCGATGGCCAGGATCGCCAGCAGGGCGAAAGCCACCCCGACCAGAATGCCCTGCACCATCGACTCGCGGCGCAGGTCCTGCAGGGGGGTGAGCAGGGTGAAGTGCCAGGGCGTGTCGGCCAGGCGGCGGGTCTGGGCCAGGTAGGAGACGTCGCGCTGCTTGCCGTGCTCGGTCTCGCTGTTGGCCGGAAAGGTCAGCTTCTCCACGCCATCGGCGAGGGTTTCCCGGGCCAGCGGCTGCAGCTCGTTGAGCGGCCACCAGTAGTACTGCAGGCTGCGCGCCAGGCGCTCCTTGATCTGTGGGTTAAGCGGGCGCACCGATTTCAAGCGCCGGGACGGGTCGCTGGAAAGGATGATGATGCCGTTCTCGTCGCTGACAAAAGCCTCCAGGCGGGCACGCTGCCAGCGCTCCTCGAGGGTGTCGAGGCGCACCTTGATCACGGCCACGCCGATGATCTTGCCGTGTTCCTCCAGGCCGTGGGCCAGGTAGTAGCCGGCCTCGCCGGTGGTGCTGCCGATACCGTAGAACCGCCCGGGTTCGCCGCGCACGGCGACCTGGAAGTAGGCGCGGAATGCCAGGTCCTCGCCGAGGAAAGAGTCGGCGTCGCGCCAGTTGCTGGTGGCCTGGACCCGGCCATTGGTATCGAGGACGAAGATCGCCCGGCTGCGGCTGCGCCGGTTCAGACCTTCGAGGTATTCGTTGACGGCCTGGCGGTCACCGGCATCGGGGTCGGTGAGCAGGCGCGAGACACTGTCTTCCAGCTCGAGCAGGCTGGGCAGGTAGGTGTACTTGCTTATTTCGCTTTCGACGGTGCGCGCATGCAGCTCCAGCTGGCGCTCGCCGTTTTCACTGAGCGTGCGGATACCGTTGCTTTCGCTGATCAGGAAGCCAGCCATCCCTAAACCGACCATCAACAGGATGACCAGGGGGGGGACGAGCAATTGGCGAATCAGGCGGGTTTTCACGGTGGGCTGGGCGGGGCGAAGGAGCGAAGGGTCGCATTTCATCACAGTGGCCTTGTCACGACCAGCTTCCGCTGCCCGGCAGGTGGCCGGGCAGCGTCACTGTGGCCGACTTAGTGTTGCAGGATCTTGCTGAGGAAGTGCTGGGTACGCTCGTGGCGGCCTTCGGGGTTGCCGAAGAAGTCTTCCTTCTGGCAGTCCTCGATGATGTTGCCCTTGTCCATGAAGATCACCCGGTTGGCGACCTTGCGGGCGAAGCCCATCTCGTGGGTCACGCACATCATGGTCATGCCTTCGTGGGCGAGTTCGACCATCACGTCCAGCACTTCGTTGACCATTTCCGGGTCCAGTGCCGAGGTCGGTTCGTCGAACAGCATGACGATCGGGTCCATCGACAGGGCGCGGGCGATCGCCACGCGCTGCTGCTGGCCGCCGGACAGCTGGCCGGGGTGTTTCTTGGCGTGGGCGCCGAGGCCGACGCGGTCGAGCAGGGCAAGGCCCTTCTTGGTGGCTTCCGCCTCACTACGACCGAGCACCTTGCGCTGGGCGATGGTCAGGTTCTCGGTGATCGACAGGTGCGGGAACAGCTCGAAGTGCTGGAATACCATGCCCACCCGCGAGCGCAGCTTGGGCAGGTTGGTCTTCGGGTCTGCGATGGAGGTGCCGTCGACCACGATGTCGCCCTTCTGGAACGGTTCAAGGGCGTTGACGCACTTGATCAGCGTCGACTTGCCCGAGCCGGACGGGCCGCACACAACCACCACTTCACCTTTCTTGACCTCGGTGCTGCAGTCGGTCAGTACCTGGAAGTCCCCGTACCACTTGTTGACGTTCTTGATGGAAATCATACGGCGATCCTTTTTTGCAGGCGCTTGACCAGCCAGGAAGCGGAGAAGCTGATGAGGAAGTAGACGACACCGGCGAAGATCAGGAACTCGTGGGAGCGCCCGATGATGTCGCCGTTGGCGCGGGCCGAGTTGAGGAAGTCGATCAGGCCGACGGTGTAGACCAGCGAGGTGTCCTGGAACAGGATGATGCTCTGTTGCAGCAGCAGCGGGGTCATCTTGCGAAACGCCTGGGGCAGGATGATCAGGCGCATGCACTGGCCGTAGCTCATGCCCAGCGCTTGCGCGGCGCCCATCTGGCCCTTGGAGATCGACTGCACGCCGGCACGCACGATTTCGCAGAAGTACGCCGCCTCGAACATCATGAACGCCACCACGCAAGAGGTGAACGCGCCCACGGGGGTGTCTTCACCGGTAATCCAGCGCAGCACGAAAGGCACCGCCAGGTAGAACCAGGTGATCACCAGCAGCAGCGGGATGGAGCGGAAGTAGTTGACGTAGGCGCCGGCGACGTTGGCCAGCAGCTTGCTCGACGACAGCCGCATCAGGGCCAGGACGGTACCCAGGGCGATACCGCCAACCACGCCCATGACCATCAGTTGCAGGGTCAGCAGCATGCCGTCCCACAGAGCGGGCAGCGCGGGGATGATTTCGCTGAAATCCATTTCCATTTACTTGCCCCCCACGGAAATCAGGCCAGGCACGGCGACTTTCTTCTCGACCATGCGCATGAGCAGCATCAGGCCCATGTTCAGGGTGAAGTAGATCAGCGTAGCCAGGGTGAACGCCTCGAACAGGTTGGCGGAAAACTCGGCGGTCTGCTTGGTCTGCGCCAGCAGCTCCATCAGGCCGATCAGCGAGGCCACCGAGGAGTTCTTGAAAACGTTCAGGAATTCCGAAGTGAGCGGCGGAATGATGATCCGGTAGGCCTGGGGCAGCAGCACGTTCATGTAGATTTGCGGCAGGCTGAAGCCCATCGCGCGCCCGGCCGACTCCTGGCCGCGGGGCAGCGCCTGGATGCCGGTACGCACCTGCTCGCAGACACGGGCGGCGGTGAACAGGCCCAGGCAGATGACCACGCTGATCAGCGCCGAGGTGGTCGGGTTGAGGTCCTGCTTGAACCACTCCTGCAAGCCTTCGGGCAGCAGGTCCGGCACCAGGAAGTACCAGATGAACAGCTGCACCAGCAGCGGCACATTGCGGAACAGCTCGACGTAGGCGGTGGCGATCCCTGACACCAGACGATTGGGTACGGTACGCATCACGCCGAGCAGCGAGCCCAGCAGCAAGGCGATGATCCAGGCGGTGATGGCGATGGTGATGGTCCAGCCCAGGCCGGTGATGTACCAGTCCAGATAGGTTTCGCTGCCCACGCCGGTGGACTTGAAGAACACGCCCCAGTCCCAGTTGTAATTCATCGGGATTTCCCCTCAGACGGTTGTTTCACGGGCACCTCGATACATCCGGGGGCGTTCGACGCCCTCGGATGTAAAGGTTAGACACTAACTAAGTGGCCTGTCGGATGGATTCGCGCGGATGCGCTTCAGGCCACTATTTGCCGGAGATCAGGACTTCTTCTCGTCCGCTGCCTTGTCGGTCGGCTCGGCGATCAGCTTCTTCAGCTCGTCGCTCATCGGGAACTGCAGGTTCAGGCCCTTTGGCGGAATTGGCTGCTGGAACCACTTGTCGTAGCTCTTGTTGACTTCACCCGACTTGAAGTAGGCGACGATGGCTTCGTCGACCGCTTTCTTGAACGCAGCATCCTCCTTGCGCACCATGCAGCCGTAGATTTCGTACGACTGTGGCGTGCCGGTGATGACCCAGTCGCCAGGTTTCTTGGCCTTGGCCATTTCACCGGCCAGCAGGGCGTCGTCCATCATGAAGGCCACGGCGCGGCCGCCTTCGAGCATGTTGAAGGCTTCGCCGTGGTCCTTGGCGGAGATCACGTTCATCTTCATCTGCTTGTCGGCGTTCATCGCCTTGAGGATGCGCTCGGAGGTGGTCCCGGCGGTGGTCACCACGTTCTTGCCGGCCAGGTCCGGGAAGTCTTTATAGGACGGTTGACCATCCTTGACCTTGGTCAGCAGGCGTGTGCCGACTTCGAAGATGCCTACCGAGAAGCCGACTTGCTGCTGGCGCTCGACGTTGTTGGTGGTGGAGCCGCACTCAAGGTCCACGGTGCCGTTCTGCACCAGCGGGATGCGGGTTTGCGAGGTTACCAGGTTGTACTTGACCTTGATGTCGGTGCCCAGTTGCTTTTTCAGGGCTTCGACGACGGCCAGCTGGATGTCGTGGGAGTAACCGACCGGTGTGGTGCTGCCGGCCAGGTAGGAGAACGGAATGGAAGAGTCACGGTGGCCCAGGGTGATGGTGCCCGAATCCTTGATCTTCTTCAGAGTACCGGTCAGCTCTTCAGCCATGACCGGCGATGCGATGACTGCAGCCGCGATGGCGGCGCCCAGCAATTGACGAACGATACGCATCAAATTTTCCTCGACGTGTTTGTTTTTTTTATGGAGCCGTTGGCGGACTCTTTCGTTCAACGAATACAGCATGAAGCGGTGTGCATTCGGCTTCCAAGTGTAGAGCATGACTCGTGCCAAGCCATGCTGTCGACCTTAAACCACGTGTATTGCTCGCGCTTGACAGTCTAGAGATCCCAGTAGCGTTCGTTTGGCCGAATGAATGCTGCTTTCCCGTTCGGTTGTCCGAACGCATTGCGCTACAACACCTTGCGTGTGTGCATGCGGTAACTAGGCAGTGCCCGGTACGTGCTTGGGCGTAGTGAGCTGTCCTCTTTGCCTGGAGAGCTCCGCAGATGTCACCGCACCAGCCGCCGAAAGGCTCCATCGATAGCCTGATTGCCCAGAACCTGCCCCGATGGCTAGTCGACCACGCGCAACCGGAAAGGCTCGATGCGTTACGTAACGCCCTGCGCCGACAGGCGAACTGCAATGCTCGGCTTGGCCCGATCCTCCAGGCCATCCCTTCTCTGCAGGCCTACACAGCAGCGTTGCTCACAACGAAACTGCGCAACAGCGGCATCAGCAACCCGGATGTGAACAGCTGCAAGGTGCGGATCTCGAAGCGGTTGTTGCTGCCCAGCGCTTCGCCTGTTCTGCTGCGGCCAACCTATGTTCGTCGCTCCGGGCGATCTTTGCTGGCGGCGGCGCTGCATAACTATCATCGCAAGGAAACGCGCCCCGGGCACATGCTCAAGGGTGAACTGGTCGATGGCGACGGCAAACGCCTGCCAATGAGCTTCCATGCGTTTGCCTCGGCGTGTCGTGAAATAGATGCCGGTGGCAAGTATCAGGCGTTGCTCACCCACCACCTGCAGCCTGAGGATGGCCCCCAGGATGAGCCGGGCCAGGCCACCGCTCGCTTGCACGGGCAGTTCGAGGCGAGTTTCAGGGCCAATTTCGAGGTGGCGATGCGGATCGCTGTGTTCAAAGGCGAAATTGACGAACGCACGTATTGGTTGTTGTTGCCGCTTGTTGCCGAAAAGCCGGTGGTGCCTGCGCGGGTTGGTACTGTTGTACCCCGACAGCTGTACCTGCTGGGCCGCCCGATTCAAGGTGTGCTGACGCTGGAAGTGCGTCCCTCGACGGATGGTGCAGTCGAGTCGGTGGTGCTTTGGATACCCGGTGACCCGCTTGCGCCTGTCTCCGGCCATGCCAGCTGGAACGCCCTCGACACCTACCTCGGAAAGCGCTTTCTCAAGCCGGCATATCGGCGCTTTTTCGCACGCTTCATTACCGAGCGAGAGCGGGTCAATTTCTATCGCGTATTGAACGAACGGGTCGCACAGGCGCAGGCGGCCGGGGTTGAACTTGACGCTCGTTCTGCAACGATCACTGATGCGCCGTTCGCACACCTGCGCCGGCAATTCATCGCCAAGGTCAGGGACGACGCCAAAGTGCTCGCCGTGCCCACCGATGTCGAGGATGATGAAGACCGCGAAGCGCGCATGCGGGGCTACAAAGAACTGGGTATGGACTTGCTGAACGTGGCGGGGTTCTTCGTGCCAGTGCTGGGTGAAGTGTTGCTGGTAGCCAATGCGGTACAGCTGGCTGATGAAGTGTATGAAGGGTACGAAGATTGGCGCATGGGGGATCGCGAAGGGGCGTTGAACCACCTGTTCAACGTTGCCGAAAACGTTGTGGTAGGCGGGATGATCGCCGCTGGCAGCAAAATTGCCGTGCGCGCCCTGGAGCGTGTGGCCTTCGTGGATGAATTGGCGCCGGTATGCCACGCTGCTGGCAAGGTCAAGCTCATGGCTACGGACCTGCCAGGTTACGATACCCAATCGGTGCGTGGTGTCGGCGCGCAGGAATGGCTCTGGCACCTCAATGAGGGGCGTTACAGGGTGATGGAGGATCCGCAGGATGGCCGCTCCAGGATCCTGCACCCTCGCCGTCCCAGTGCCTACCGGCCGGTGATCGAACAGAACGGAGCCGGCGGCTGGCGTCATGAACTCGAAGCTCCCCAGGGCTGGGAAGGGCGGGCCAATCTGGTCCGCCGCTTGAGTACACCGCTGGCAGAGCTACCGGCGCAGGCTTGTGATTACCTGCTGCAGGTGACAGGGCTGAGTGAAGCACAGGTTCGCCGTTTGCATGTCGAACACACCGGCGCACCTGCACGGTTGCTCGATGCCCTGGAGCTTTATCAGGCACATGAGCGCCACCCGGACTACAGCGCACCACAACTGGCGCAACACGTTGCTGCCCGGCAAGTACGGCCCAACGGCATCGAGCGGCTGTTGCAGCGCACTTTCCCAGGCCTGTCGGCACGCTGTACGCATGAGCTGCTGCAGCACTGCAGCGGGGCGCAGCTCGATACTCTCAGCGCCATGCAGCGGATTCCTTTGGCGGTGGCCGAGCGTGCACGGTGGTCACTGCGCGAGAGCCGTCTGGACAGGGCATGCGCTGGCTTGCGTCTGCCGCGTTGCGTCAATCCCGACACTGAACGCCTGGCCTTGGGCTTACTGAAGCGTCAAGTGAATTGGCCGGACGACTTACGCATCGAAGTGCGCGACGCTAGCCCTGGTGGGCGATACTTGGCCGGCATGGGCGCCGAGGCTGCGCAGGACGTACGGTGTATCGTACGCCGCAGCGACGGCTACCACTATGCCGGCCAAAACACGACCGGTTCATATCTTGCGGCGTTGTTGGCTGCTCTGGATGAGACGCAGACAGCCGATCTTGGCGACGCAGCTGCCAGTCCTGACGCTTTGGGCACTTTGCTGATCGAGGCCGCTGCCAGCGACCGTACCCAGGCGGCCGAGCTCTGTGGCATGCCCCGACTGGGCGTTGGCCTGCGCCCCCCCAGCCGTTTGGGGGATGGGCGTATCGGTTATGTCTTGAGTGGGCGAGGTGAAAGCAGCCGACGTGCCATTGGCCGGGGTATTCACCAAGTGTTTCCGACAATGACTGACGGGGAACTGCAAGCCTACCTGCTCGACCTCATGGAACGGCGGGTCGGGTTGTGGGAGCACTATAGCCAGCTCATGGATCAGCTCACGCGCCTGCGTGAAGGCCTGCGTCAGTGGCGTAGGGACGCCAGTAACCCGCTGGACGCTCTACGCCGCCGCCGGGTCGCTACCGCCATAAGGCGCAGTTGGCGGCGCAAGATAACCGACGAGGCCGGGGACCACGCGCTGATCATCACCGGGGAGCGTATCGGTAGCCTGCCCCATTTACCGGAGGGGGTGAGCTTTGTTCATGTGCGACGGCTGATCCTCAGCGACCTGGGCCTTGGTGAAATCAATCAGGATTTTCTTCGGCGCTTTCCCAATCTGGTTGAGCTCGACCTGTCCGGCAATCGCTTGACTGGTGTTCCTCAGGGCATTGAACGGTTGTCCCATCTGCGCCATTTGAACCTGAGCCGCAACAGGCTGGTGATGGACGAGGCCGGTGAATTGCGTCTGGCCGGGAGTGCCGCCCTGCGGCACCTGGACCTGAGCCACAACCCGCTGGGAAGGGCGCCGGTCCTCACTCGCCTCGGCAATCTGCGTGAAGTCAACCTGCGCGCTGCGAGCCTGGAGGCGTTGCCTGAGCGGATTTCGTTTCGTGCCCATGTGGACTTGCGTAACAACAACATCCGCGCACTGCGCCAGGAGTTGCACCAGTTGCGCTTGCAGGTGAACCATTTGTCCTTGCATGACAATCCACTGAGCGAAGCTGACAGATTACTGCTGGATGAGGCGCGCGGTGTGACGCCGGGAAGTTGGGGGTCAGCGTCCGCGCGCCACCGTGCAATCGACAGCGATCTGTTCGACAACTGGGCCAACCGTGCAGGCGACAGTGAACGTGATCGCCAGCAGGCAATATGGACAGCGCTGCGCGGGGAACCGGAGTCGGGAGGGTTGTTCCAGTTTTTGGCGGACTTCGCCATTACCCAGGACTTCGAACAGCACCCTGGGCATTATCGCAGCCGGATCTGGCGGATTCTGGAAGCATGCGAACAGCACGAACGGTTGCGCCAACAGTTGTTTCTCGAGGCCTCTGGCCCACGCGGCTGTGTAGACCAGTTGCTGATGCTGCTGGAGCAGATGGAACTTGGGGTTTTGGTACTGCGTGCCGTCGAAGATGCCCATGGCAACCAGATAGAAGCCCGGTTGCTGAACTTGGGGCGTGACTTGTTCAGGCTGGACGAGGTCGACCGCCTCGCTACCCTGCACGTGCAACGCTTGCATGCCGAGCACGCCCCTATTATCGATGAAATTGAGACCAGGCTCTTCTACAGGCAGCGGCTTGCGCGTCCGTTGGGCTTGCCTGTCGAGATCGACGAAATGCATTTCCCGAGTTTTGCGAACGTAACCACCAGTGATCTGCTGCGGGCCCAGGACACGGTCTTGCAGCACGAGTCGGCGGATGCTCTGATTGCCTCGTTGGCACAGCGGCCTTTCTGGGAACGATACGCGCGGGACTTTCATGCCCAGCGATTTGAAGAGCTGGTTCAACCACTGCACCAGCGCATGGAGGCCCTACAGGCTCAGGTAGATGAGCAAGTGATCAACGAAAGCGAGTTTCTGCAACGCTGTGAAGCACTGAAGACTGATTACGATCGCAGCGAGCGGGCATTGCTGTTGCGGTTGGCGCGCGAAGCCCATGAGCGCTGGCCGGGTAAGCCCTCTTGACCCATCAAGAGGGCTTCATGGTCACTGTCAGGCTGCGCGGCTATTGGCGCGCAGCTTGCGGGCTTGCTGCAAGTACGCCTCCAGAGCCATCTGCTCCTGCGCGGTCAGCGACAGGCCCAGCTTGGTACGACGCCAGAGGATATCAGCGGCTTGCACGGCCCATTCTTCCTTCAGCAGGTAATCTACCTCGCGGGTGAACAGCCCGGCCCCGATAGCCTGTCCCAACCCCTCGGGCCCATCAATGCCATCGAGCAGCCGCCACACCCGGCTGCCGTAGGTGAGCACCCAGCGTTTGGCGATGTCGGCAGGCAGCCAGCCACAACGTGCCAGTACGGCATCGATCAGCGCCGGCACCGTGGTCATCCCCTCGGCGCCTGGCAGTGGCGCGTCGGCAGTCCAGCTGCCGCGCATCTGGGTAAAGAAGGGCTTCAGTTCAGCCATGGCCGATTCGGCCAGCTTGCGGTAGGTGGTGAGCTTGCCGCCGAACACTGACAGGAGCGGCGCCTGGCCTGTTTGTGCGGAGAGGGCGAGGGTGTAGTCGCGGGTCACTGCCGAAGGGTTGTCCGACTCATCGTTGCACAACGGCCGCACCCCGGAGTAGGTATGCAGGATGTCGGCTTGGCTCAGTTGATGGTTGAAGTGCTCGTTGACGACCTTCAGCAGGTAGTCGGTTTCCTGCTCGGTGATCGCTACCTTGGCAGGGTCGCCGCTGTACTCGCGGTCAGTGGTGCCTATCAGGGTGAAGCGGTCCAGGTAAGGGATGCAGAAGACGATGCGCTGGTCTTCGTTCTGCAGGATGTAGGCGTGGTCGCCTTCGTACAGGCGCGGCACGATGAGGTGGCTGCCCTGGATCAGGCGAATGCCGTACGGCGCGTCGAGCTTGAGGTCGTCCTTGATGAAGCTGGCGACCCATGGGCCGGCGGCGTTGACCAGGGCGCGCGCACGAATGGTCTGCAGGCTGCCATCGGCGTGTTGCAAGTCTACCTGCCAGAGGCCATCGACACGTTCGGCCCGCAAGCAGCGGGTGCGGGTGAGAATGTCGGCACCGTGTTCGCGCGCGGCCATGGCGTTGAGCACGACCAGGCGGGCGTCATCGACGGCGCAGTCGGCATATTCGAAGCCGCGGGTAATGGTGGGTTTTAGCGGGTAGCCAGGGCCGAAGCGCAGGCTGCGCGAAGCGCCCAGGCGCTTGCGCTTGCCGAGGTGATCGTAAAGGAACAAGCCGGCGCGGATCATCCAGGCCGGGCGCAGGTGCGGGCGATGAGGCAGCACAAAACGCATGGGTTTGACGATGTGCGGTGCCTTGGCCAGCAGCACTTCGCGTTCGGCCAGCGCTTCGCGCACCAGGCGGAACTCGTAGTGCTCCAGATAGCGCAGGCCGCCGTGTATCAGTTTGCTGCTGGCCGAGGAGGTGTGCTGGGCCAAGTCGTCCTTTTCGCAAAGGAACACCTTGAGGCCGCGCCCGGCGGCATCGGCAGCAATGCCCACGCCATTGATGCCACCGCCGATAACGGCGAGGTCGTAGCAGTCTTGGAGGGGTGGCTGGGACGAAACGGGCTGGGACACGGGCAAGGCCTCCTGGGGCTGTTCACATCGAATGTGAACATTAATGTTCGTTTCCGAAAATAGTAGCGTAATGAACAGGCGGCTGCCAGTCAGTCTTCATAGAAAAAACTGATCGGGTGACAGGGAAATGAACATTTGCGAAAAGGCAGGGTGTCGATTTGCAAGGCAGAGATCAAGTGCCGCCGGGACGGTACTCGACCCAGCGGTACGCAAGGGGGCGGGGCGAGGCCCTTGGACTCAAACCACGTCGAGGCGGATCTTGTACTGGTTGAGCAGTTGGGTCAGGGCCGGGGAAGGCGCCTGGTCGGTCACCAGGCAGTCGACCAGGCTGATCGAGCCCAGGCGAACCATGGCATTGCGGCCGAACTTGCTAGAGTCCGCGGCCAGTAGCACCTGGCGAGCATTGGCGATGATTGCCTGGGATACCCGTACTTCCTGGTAGTCGAAGTCCAGCAGGCTGCCGTCCTCATCGATGCCGCTGATGCCGACCACGGCGAAATCGACCTTGAACTGGTTGATGAAGTCGACGCTCGCCTGGCCGACCACGCCACCGTCGCGGCGTACCGTGCCGCCGGCCACCAGCACTTCGAAGTCGTCCTTGGCCGCCAGGATCGCCGCCACGTGCAGGTTGTTGGTGATGACTTTCAGGTGATTGTGGTTGAGCAGGGCGCGGGCGATGGATTCGGTGGTGGTGCCGATGTTGATGAACAGCGAGGCATGGTCGGGAATCTGCCGGGCCACGGCGTCGGCGATACGTTGCTTCTCGTCGCGCATCTGGTCGGCGCGCATGGCGTAGGCGGTGTTTTCGATGCTCGAGTCGTAGGCGGCGCCACCATGGTAGCGGCGTAACAGGTTGGCTTCGGCGAGCTGGTTGATATCGCGGCGGATGGTCTGTGGGGTGACGACGAACAGCTGCGCCATTTCCTCGATGCTGACATAGCCGCGTTCGCGGACCAGCTCGAGGATTTGTTGTTGGCGTGGAGGCAGATTCATGGGCGGTCCTTTGGGGCAGCCGGACAAATTCTGCAATGATGCCGTAGGTCGTGGTGTAGGACCAGTCTGGTTAATGCGTAAAGGCTTACCGCGGGGCAAGTCGCATCGGCGGTACGCCGCTGCGACTTGCCCCGCGATGCTTGCGGGATCAGTCGTCGTGATCTTCCCAGTCGCGGGTGCGATCGACAGCCTTGCGCCAGCCCTTGTACAGCTTCTCTTTGGCCGTTTCGTCCAGCTGCGGGCTGAACTCGCGCTCGATGATCGCCTTGTCGCGCAGCTCGTCCAGGCCGCTCCAGAAACCGCAGGCCAGGCCTGCCAGGTAGGCCGCGCCCAGCGCTGTGGTTTCGCGCATTTTCGGGCGTTCGACGCAGGTGCCGAGAATGTCGGCCTGGAACTGCATGAGGAAGTTGTTGGCCACCGCGCCACCGTCCACACGCAGTTCGGACAGGCGCTGGCCGCAGTCCTGCTGCATGGCGTCGAGCACGTCGCGGGTCTGGTAGGCGATCGACTCCAGGGCGGCACGGATGATGTGATCGACCTTGACGCCACGGGTCAAGCCGAACAGCGCCCCCCGGGCATACGGGTCCCAGTAGGGCGCGCCCAGGCCGGTGAAGGCCGGCACCAGGTAAACGCCGTTGCTGTCCTTGACCTTGCTGGCGAAGTATTCGGTGTCGTAGGCGTCGTTGACGATCTTCAGTTCGTCGCGCAGCCACTGCACGGTGGAGCCACCGTTGAAGACCGCGCCTTCGAGGGCGTAGGCCACTTCGCCACGCGGGCCGCAGGCGATGGTGGTGAGCAGGCCATGGGACGACTGCACCGCCTTGTCGCCGGTGTTCATCAGCAGGAAGCACCCGGTACCGTAGGTGTTCTTGGCCTGGCCGGGCTCCACGCACATCTGGCCGAACAGGGCCGCTTGCTGGTCGCCGGCGATACCGGCGATGGCGATGCCGCTCTTGGTATGGCCGTAGACTTCGGACGACGGACGAACCTGGGGCAGCATCTGGCTTGGGATGCCGAGGATATCGAGGAGCTTGTCGTCCCATTGCAGGCTGTGGATGTTGAACATCAGCGTGCGCGAGGCGTTGGTGTAGTCGGTGACATGCACCTTGCCGCCGGAGAACTTCCAGATCAGCCAGGTATCGATGGTGCCGAACAGCAGCTCGCCACGCTCGGCGCGTTCACGCACGCCCTCGACGTTATCGAGGATCCACTTGAGCTTGGTGCCGGAGAAGTACGGGTCGGTGACCAGGCCAGTGGCCTCGCGGATGTACTGCTCATGGCCGTCACGCTTGAGCTGGGCGCAGATCTCGGTGCTGCGCCGGCATTGCCAGACGATGGCGTTGTACACCGGGCGCCCGGTTTCCTTGTCCCAGACGACGGTGGTTTCGCGCTGGTTGGTGATGCCGATGGCTGCGACCTGGGCGTGGCTGATGCCGGCCTGGGCCAGGGCCTCGACCATGGTCGCGCTCTGGGTGGCGAAGATTTCCATCGGGTCGTGCTCGACCCAGCCCGCCTGTGGGTAGTGCTGGGCGAACTCACGCTGCGAGGTGCCCACCACGTTGGCGTCGCGATCGAAGATGATGGCGCGCGAACTGGTGGTGCCCTGGTCCAGGGCGATGATGTAGTTCTTGTCCAGGGTATCGGTCATGTCGGTGGCCTTGCACGAATATGGGAGTAGGTCAGGGCGTGGCGGGCGCCGGACTTGCGGTCCGGGCCCGGCGCTGGCATCAGGAAACCTGGGTGTCGCCCTGAGGATTATCGTCTGTCTGCTGGGTCACGGCTTGTGTCGTCGGCAAGTTGCGGGCGATCAGCCCGCGGTACAGGGCCGCGCCCAGACTGGCACCGAGGATCGGCGCGAACACCGGTACCAGGAAATACGGAATATCGCGCCCGCCGGTGAAGGCGATTTCGCCCCAGCCGGCCAGGAAGGTCATGAGTTTAGGCCCGAAATCGCGCGCCGGGTTCATCGCAAAGCCGGTCAGCGGGCCCATAGCGCTACCGATCACGGCGATCAGCAGGCCGATCAGCAGGGGTGCGGTGGCGCCGCGGGGCAGGCCATTGTTGTCGTCGGTCAGGGCCATGATCACCGCCATCAGGATGGCGGTAATGATCACTTCGACCAGGAAGGCCTGCCCGGTGGACAGCGCCGGATGCGGGTAGGTGGAGAACACCGAGGCCAGCTCGAGACTGGCCTGGCTGCCACGCAGCATGGCGTGGCTTTGTTCGAAATCGAAGAACAGGTTGCTGTACAGGAAGTACACCAACGCGGCGCCGCAGAATGCGCCGCACACCTGGGCGAGCATGTAGAACGGCAGCTTGCGCTTGTCGAAGCCGGCGAACACGGCGAGCGCAATGCTGACCGCTGGGTTCAGGTGCGCGCCGGACACGCCTGCGGTGAGGTAGATCGCCATGCTCACCCCGACCCCCCAGATGATGCTTATCTCCCACAGGCCAAAGCTGGCACCGGCGACCTTGAGCGCGGCGACACAGCCGGTACCGAAGAAGATGAGCAGGGCAGTGCCGAGGAATTCGGCCAGGCACTGGGCAGATAGCGTGGGTTGTCGTAGAGCAGTCGTCATGTATGACCTCGGTTCTTGTTGTTGTGAGGCGCTGGGCGCTCGACAGCAAAAAGCCCGGAGTCGATCCCCATTGACGCCGGGCAGGTACAGGAAGCGCACCTTATAGGTGCACCATTTATTCATAAACGAAAAAATATAGACAAGAAACGCTGATGTCAAAGGTCGAAAATGAACGCATGGCCACATTCTGACTGCCATGCCGCGCCGTGAATCCCTGGCCGCTGCTCTAGCCTGGGTCGTGCACTGGCTGCCCCGGCGGATTTACCCTAAAGTACCGAGCGACTTATGATCGCCTGGAGCCGTTGATGACCCCCGCCCTGGACCTGCTGAAAAAGGCGCGTGCCGAGCACCGCGTGCACAGCTACGAACATGATCCGAAATCTGCGTCGTACGGCCTGGAAGCGGCGGAAAAGCTCGGCCTTGACCCATTGCGGGTGTTCAAGACGCTGCTTGCCAGCAGCGAAAAAGGCGAGCTGCTGGTGGCGGTGGTACCGGTGGGCGGGACGCTCGATCTGAAGGCGTTGGCCCATGCGGCCGGCGTGAAGAAGTGCGAGATGGCCGACCCGCAGGCTGCCCAGCGTGCCACGGGCTACCTGGTTGGCGGGATCAGCCCGCTGGGGCAGAAGAAGCGCCTGCGCACTTTTATCGACCAAACCGCGCAACAACATGAAACGATTCATGTGAGCGCTGGCCGCCGTGGCCTCGAAGTGGAGCTGGCGGCAACGGTGCTCGCTACCCACACCCAGGCACAGTTCGCCGAGATCGGCCGCGGTTAACATCTGTACTGATTGAAAATCCACGACGCTGTCACTGTCGGCCGCTGGCGGCATGTCGCATGCTCGGGCGATTGACAGCCCAATACAGGAGTCGTGGCATGCAGTTGCATTATCATCAGGTGGACGCCTTCAGCGATCGCCCTTTTGCCGGCAACCCGGCCATCGTCTACTGCCTGGAACAGTGGCTTGACGGCAGGCTGATGCAGCAGATCGCCGCCGAGCACAACCTCGCCGAAACCGCGTTCGTGGTAGCTGAAGGCGCGGGGTATCGGATCCGCTGGTTCACTCCTGGCACCGAGGTGCCCTTGTGCGGCCACGCCACCCTGGCCAGTGCCCACGTGCTGTTCGAGGTCTATGGCGTAGACGCATCGCACCTGGATTTTCACTGCCAATCCGGCCGGTTGGGCGTCAGCCGTGAGGGCGGGCGCCTGTGGCTGGACTTCCCACGCGTCGATCCGCAGCCGCTGGCCGAGCCGGTCGCGGTGGCCGAAGCGCTGGGCTGTGAGGTTCGGGAGGTTTACCAGGCCCGCGAGCTGCTGGTGGTGCTCGGCTCGGAGCAGGCGGTGCGCGCCTGCAGGCCGGACATGGCGGCGCTGGCCCGCTTGCCGGGGCCGGGGGTGATCGTGACGGCGCCGGGCGAAGAGCATGATTTCGTGTCGCGCTATTTTGCGCCGGGTATCGGAATCCCTGAGGATCCGGTCACCGGTTCAATCCACTGCTCGCTCATTCCTTACTGGGCGGCACGCCTGGGCAAACCGCAGTTGCACGCGTTCCAGCGCTCGACACGCGGTGGCGAGCTGTTCTGCCGGCTGGAAGGGGAGCGGGTGAAGATCGGTGGACAGGCCCGCCTGGTGGCCTCTGGTACTTTGAGGGTGTGATGCAAAGCGATCAGGGCAAGCGCGCCCACGCCTGCGACAGGGCGCGGGAGCGGGCTTGCCCCGCGAGCTGTCGAACCTCAGAGCGCCGAGCTGATGCGACGCACGCCGTTCTCCTGGCGCGGTAGCTGCGCAGCAACGCTACCGGGGACCGGGAACAGCACGAGATGATCGGCGGCCACGGCGATGCCGACGTCCTGGCCGAGCGAGTGGTCGTTGTGGCTGGGGAAGATCGCTTCTAGCTGGCTGCCGGTGGGAAGCTGCAGGCGATACAAGGTCGAAGCGCCGAGGAAGCTTTTGCCGATGACCTGTGCCCGTAGCGTGCTGTCGGGGGCATGGATGATATCGTCGGGGCGCAACAACACGTCCACCGAGCTTCCGGGCGCCATGGTATAGGCCCGGTTGCCGCGCAGCTCGCCGAGTTCGGTGGTCACTGCCTCGTGGCTGCTCATCTGGCCGCGAATGAAGTAACCCTGGCCGATGAAGCTGGCGACGAACGGCGTTTGCGGCTCGTGGTAGAGGTTGTAGGGCGTGTCCCACTGCTCCAGGCGCCCCTCCTTGAACACCCCCACGTGGTCGCTGACGGCAAAGGCTTCTTCCTGGTCGTGGGTGACCAGGATGGCGCTGGTGCCGCGGCTCTTGAGGATGTCGCGGACCTCATGGCTCAAGCGTCGGCGCAGCTCCACGTCGAGGTTGGAGAAGGGTTCGTCAAGCAACAGCAGCTGTGGCTTCGGTGCAAGCGCCCGGGCCAGGGCCACGCGTTGCTGCTGGCCGCCCGACAGCTCGTGCGGGTAACGGCCGCCGAGGCCAGCCAGCTTGACCAGTTCGAGCATCTCCTCGATCACCATGGCCTGGTGCGGGTGCTTGCCGATGCCGAAGGCGATGTTCTGCGCGACGGTCAGGTGGGGGAACAGCGCGTAGTCCTGGAACACCATGCCGATCCGGCGTTTCTCCGGCGCCAGGGTGAACCCGGCGCGGGAGATGACCTCGCCGCCCAGCTGGATCTCGCCTTCGTGCACCGGCTCGAACCCGGCGATGGCGCGCAGCGTGGTGGTCTTGCCGCAACCGGAGGACCCTAGCAGGCAACCGATGTCGCCCGCGTTGAGGTGCAGGTTGAGGTTCTGGACGATGCGCTGGTCGCCATAGCCGCAGGCCAGGTTGCGCAGGTTGAGCAGTAGCTGTTGACTCATGCGTGGTGGTAAGCCGGTTCTACAAGGAATTCCAGAAGGGCCTTCTGCGCATGCAGGCGGTTCTCAGCTTCGTCCCAGGCGACTGAACGGGGGTCGTCGAGCAGGTCCTGGCTGATTTCCTCGCCACGGTGGGCGGGCAGGCAATGCATGAACAGGGCGTCGGGTGCCGCCAGGTCGAGCAGTTCGCGGGTGACCTGGTAAGGCGCGAAATGCGCCAGGCGCCGTGCAGTTTCCTCTTCCTGGCCCATGGAAGTCCAGACATCCGTGGTTACCAGGTGGGCGCCACGCACGGCTTCCTTCGGATCACGGATGATCTGCACGCGGTCGCCACCCAGTTGCAGGAAGCGCGGATCGGGCTCGTAGCCTTCAGGGCAAGTGATGCGCAGCTGGAAATCGAACTGCACGGCAGCTTCGATATAGGAGTTGCACATGTTGAAGCCGTCGCCGACCCAGGCCACGGTCTTGCCCTGGATCGCGCCACGGTGCTCGAAGAAGGTCTGCATGTCGGCCAGCAGCTGGCAGGGGTGCGATTCGTCGGACAGGCCATTGATGACCGGCACCTTCGAGTTGGCGGCGAATTCGGTGAGGGTGCTGTGGGCGTGGGTACGGATCATCACCGCGTCGACCATGCTCGACAGTACGATGGCGCTGTCGGCGATCGGCTCGCCGCGGCCCAGTTGGGTGTCGCGCGGCGACAGGAAGATCGCCTGGCCGCCAAGCTGGATCATGCCCGCTTCGAAGGACACTCGGGTACGGGTCGAGGATTTCTCGAAGATCATCCCCAGCACGCGGTTCTTCAACGGCTCGAACAGCACGCCTCGTTTACGCAGGTCCTTCAGCTCGATGCCGCGACGGATCACGCCGAGCAATTCGTCAGCGGTGAAATCCAGCAGGGAGAGAAAGTGCCTAGCGCTCATGATTGACTACCTTATCTGCAACGTTTTGCAGGTCGACCGTATGGGTTTTGTTGACAACGGGAGTGACCTGCGGCGTAAGCCGCACGGGGCGGACGGAATAGGGAAAGGCGCAATACTATAATTAAATGTCGCCTGAAACCAAGAGGGGAAACAGCGCCTCTGTGTCAAAGGGTGTCGTAAGCCTTTGGCGAGCAGCTGTTTTTTATTTGCTACAGCGGTTGTACACGGCTCGATGCGCGTTTGGCAAACCTGTTGTCGTGAACCGTCTGCCTGATGTCGTCCGATTCACGCTGCGAACCTCGCTGGCGGGCATCGGTTGGCCGGCGCATAGTCGAGCCTTGCGAACAACAAGGCAGAGGCGGCCATGACCAAGACCCTGCATCACCGAGCCTGTCACCTGTGCGAGGCCATTTGTGGCCTGAACATCGAAGTTACCCATGGGGCGGAAGGGCCGCCGCGGATCAGCTCGATCAAGGGCGATCCGCAGGATCCGTTCAGCCGCGGCCATATCTGCCCGAAGGCGGTCGCCCTGCAGGACATCCAGGAAGACCCTGACCGCCTGCGCCAGCCTCATCGGCGCATCGGTGACCAGTGGCAGGCGATTGGCTGGGATGAGGCCTTCGCCTTCGCCGCACAGCGGCTGTGGGCGGTGCAGCAGGCCCATGGGCGCAATGCTGTTGCGGTCTACCAGGGCAACCCCAGCGTGCACAACTATGGCTTGATGACCCACAGCAATTACTTCCTCGGCCTGCTCAAGACCCGCAACCGCTTCTCGGCCACCTCGGTGGACCAACTGCCGCAGCACCTGACCAGCCACCTGATGTACGGCCATGGTCTGTTGCTGCCCATCCCGGACATCGACCACACGCAGTTCATGCTGATCCTTGGCGGCAACCCCCTGGCTTCCAATGGCAGCATCATGACCGTCCCCGACGTGGAAAAGCGCCTGAAGGCGCTCAAGGCCAGGGGCGGGCAGCTGGTGGTGGTGGATCCGCGGCGCAGCGAGACGGCGTTACTGGCCGACCGGCACCTGTTCATCCGCCCCGGCGGCGACGCAGCGTTGCTGTGTGGGCTGTTGCACACCCTGTTCGTCGAGGGCCTGGCCCGTGGCTCGCACTTGCCGATCAATGGCTTGGAGCAGGTGCGCGAGGCGATCCTGCCGTTCGATGCCGCCAGCATGAGCGCGTTGTGCGGCATCCCGGCCGAGGACATCCGCCGATTGGCGCGGGACTTCGGCGCTGCCGACAAGGCCGTGTGCTACGGCCGGATGGGGGTATCGACCCAGGCCTTCGGTTCGTTGTGCCACTGGTTGGTGCAATTGATCAACCTGGTCACCGGCAACCTTGATCGAGTGGGTGGTGCGTTGTGCACCGAGCCGGCTGTCGATCTGGTCGCCAGCACATCGGGTGGCCACTTCGACCAATGGCGCAGTCGTGTCTCGGGATTGCCCGAATATGCTGGCGAGCTGCCGGTCTCGGCCTTGGCCGAGGAGATCCTCGAGCCCGGTGACGGGCAAGTGCGGGCGTTGGTGACCGTGGCCGGCAACCCGGTGTTGTCCACGCCCAACGGGCGGCGCCTGGACCAGGCGCTGGCCGGCCTGGAGTTCATGCTCAGCATCGACCTCTACATCAACGAGACCACGCGTCATGCCGACCTGATCCTGCCCTCCACCTCGGCGCTGGAGAATGATCACTACGATTCCACCTTCAACCTGCTGGCTGTGCGCAATGTCACCCGTTTCAACCGGGCGATCCTGCCCAAGCCGGAGGGGGCACTGCATGACTGGGAGATTTTCGTGGGCCTGGCCGAAGCCTTTGCCCAGCGTGCGCAGGCCGAGCTCAAGGCCACCCTGCCACCGGCACGGATGATCGACTTTGCCTTGCGCAGGGGCCCTTATGGTGACGAGTCGTCCTGGAAGCTTTCCCTGCAGAGGCTCGATGAACACCCCCACGGCCTGGATCTAGGACCACTGGCGGCCAACCTTGCGCCGCGCTTGCGCACGACCAGCCGCAAAGTCGAAGCCGCACCGGCGGTGCTGCTCGGTGATCTGCAACGCCTGGCCCGGCAGGCAGCGCCGACGGTGGGCCAGTTGTTGCTGATCGGCCGCCGCCATGTGCGCAGCAACAATTCGTGGATGCACAACTATCATCGGCTGGTCAAAGGCAAACCGCGGCATCATCTGTTGATGCATCCGGAGGATCTGCGCCACCGTCAGTTGGTGGACGGGCAGATGGTGCGAATCCGCTCACGCACCGGCGTGATCGAAGTGCCTGTCCAAGCCAGCGAGGAGATGATGCCAGGAGTGGTCAGCCTGCCCCATGGCTACGGTCACGGGCGCCAGGGCGCGCGCTTGCAGGTAGCCAGTGCCCAGCCAGGAGTGAGCGCCAATGACCTGACCGACGAGCACTTGCGTGATGGCGTATCCGGCAACGCCGCCCTCAATGGCGTACCTGTGCAAGTGGAGGCCGCCTGAGCATCGGCAAGGCCGAGCACGCCGCTCGGCTTTCCGATACAATGCGTCACCGTGCCGACGACCCAGTCGGAAAGTTCAGCCGAGGTGCTTCATGGATATCATCGATACAATCAAAGAGCAGATCGCCAACAACACCATTCTGCTTTACATGAAAGGTTCGCCGAATGCCCCGCAGTGCGGTTTCTCGGCCAAGGCTTCGCAGGCCGTGATGGGGTGTGGCGAGAAGTTCGCTTATGTCGACATCCTGCAGAACCCGGAAATCCGCGCCAACCTGCCCAAGTACGCCAACTGGCCTACCTTCCCGCAACTGTGGGTGGCGGGTGAGCTGGTCGGCGGCAGCGACATCATGATCGAGATGTTCGAAAAGGGTGAGCTGCAGACGCTGATCAAGGATGCGGCCGCCAAGGCCAAGGCTTCCGAAGCCTGATTCCGGCGTTCTTCGCCAGCATGCAAAAGCCCCGCAATAGCGGGGCTTTTTGTTGTCGTCGATCGAGCAGTTACTCTTCGCCCATCTGCGACTGCAGGTAGTTCTCGATAGTGATCTTGTCGATCAGGCCCAGCTGAGTTTCCAGCCAGTCGATGTGCTCTTCCTGGTCTTCGAGGATGTCCTCGAGCACGTCACGCGAACCGAAATCGCCAGCGGTTTCGCAGTGGGCGATGGCGGCTTTCAGGTCGGCGTGGGCCTTTTTCTCAAGCTTCAGGTCGCAGTCGAGCATTTCCTTGGTGTGCTCGCCAATCATGAGCTTGCCCAGGTCCTGGACGTTGGGGATGCCTTCGAGGAAGAGGATGCGCTTGATCAGCTTGTCAGCATCCTTCATCGCCTGGATGGACTCTTTGTACTCGAGTTTGCCGATCTTGTTCAGGCCCCAATCTTCGTACATGCGCGCATGCAGGAAGTACTGGTTGATTGCGACCAGCTCGTTTCCGAGGACCTTGTTGAGATGCTGGATGACGCTTACGTCGCCTTTCATGATGGGGTCTGCCCTGTAGAAGTTGAGCCAATGCAAACAAGTTTGAGCCTCGCAACTATCTATGTCAAACCTAAGTTATTGAATAATAAATGAAAATTAATCGGAATAAGAATGTTTGTGAACTGCGTTCGAACGCTAACTTATTGAATTGCAGGCATAAAAAACCGGACACTAGGTCCGGTTCTTCAAATTTGGGGACATTACGCCGCGTTGAATTCAACGGGGTAGGGCAGGGCGGCCTGCTGGCTCAGTTGCAGCTCGGTGAGGGTTTCGCGCACCACCTGCTTGGCGAGGCAGGCGCACTTGCCGCACTGGCTGGCGACATTGGTGGCGGCTCGAACTTCCTTGTAGCTGCAGCATCCTTCGTAGATCGCATCGCGGATCTGTCCGTCGGTGACACCGACACAAAGACACACATACATAAAGGCTGACCATCGCGGGTTGATTCGATGGATTGGAGAGTAATGGTAATGAGAATGCTTGTCAAAACACATTGTGTAAGGTGCGTTCCAGAGCGACCGGCGGTTGAGATTCGGCCTGTCACGCAAAGCTGTGTATGATGGTCGGCCTTTGCTGGATCCGGGGGACGCGTTCCGCCCGGGCAAGGTTTTTCACCCCTCATCAGGAGAGATCGAATGAGCGTACTCGTTGGCAAAAAAGCCCCGGACTTCACCGTTCCAGCCGTGCTGGGCAACGGCGAGATCGTCGACAGCTTCAACCTGGCCTCGGCCATCAAGGGCAAGTACGGCCTGGTATTCTTCTACCCGCTGGACTTCACCTTCGTCTGCCCGTCCGAGCTGATTGCCCTGGACAACCGCATCCCTGACTTCCAGGCGCGCAACGTGGAAGTGATCGGCGTGTCGATCGACTCGCACTTCACTCACAACGCCTGGCGCAACACCCCGGTCAACAATGGCGGCATCGGCCAGGTCAAGTACACCCTGGCAGCCGACATGACCCACGAAATCTGCAAGGCCTACGACGTCGAGTCCGAAGGCGGCGTGGCCTTCCGTGGTGCCTTCCTGATCGACACCAACGGTGTTGTCCGCTCGCAGATCGTCAACGACCTGCCGCTGGGCCGCAACATGGACGAGCTGCTGCGCCTGGTCGACGCCCTGCAATTCCACGAAGAGCACGGCGAAGTCTGCCCGGCCAACTGGAAGAAAGGCGACAAGGGCATGAACGCTTCGCCGGAAGGTGTCGCGGCTTACCTGAGCGAGAACGCTGGCAAGCTGTAATTTGCCAAGCGCATGAAAAAACCGGCCCTGGTGGCCGGTTTTTTTATGCTTCAAGCTACAAGCGTGTGATCAGTCGTTGAAGTCGCGCCAGCCGCCCATCTCTTTCCAGCGATTGACGATGCCGCAGAACAGCTCGGCGGTCTTCTCGGTGTCGTAACGCGCCGAATGCGCCTCACGGCCGTCGAAGTCGATGTCTGCGCTCTGGCAGGCTCGGGCCAGCACGGTCTGGCCGTAGGCAAGGCCAGCGAGGGTGGCGGTATCGAAGCTGGAGAACGGGTGGAACGGGTTGCGCTTGATATCGTTGCGCGCCACCGCAGCATTGAGGAAACCCAGGTCGAAGCTGCTGTTATGCCCCACCAGGATCGCCCGCTTGCAGCCATTGGCCTTCAGCGCCTTGCGCACGCCGCGGAAAATATCGGTCAGCGCGCTTTCCTCGCTCACCGCCATGCGCAGCGGGTGATCGAGCTTGATGCCGGTGAACTCCAGCGCGGCGGCCTCGATATTGGCGCCCTCGAACGGTTCGACCCGATGGAAGTAGGTGTGCTCGGGGAACAGGAAGCCCTTTTCATCCATGCCGATGGTGACGGCGGCAATCTCCAGCAGCGCGTCGGTGGCGCTGTTGAAGCCTCCAGTCTCGACATCCACCACCACGGGCAGGTAGCCGCGGAAACGCTCGGCCATCGGATGGCGCGAGCCGCTGCTGACCTGGCTGTCCTGGTCGTCTTCGTACAGATCTTCGCTCACGCGTTGTCCTCCAGCAGGCGCCAGCGCAGCGTTTCACCAGCGCGCAGGGGAATGACGGTGGTGTCACCGAAGGGCAGGCTGTCCGGCGCTGTCCATTGCTCTCGCACCAGGGTGATGGTGTCGGTATTGCGCGGCAGGCCGTAGAAGTCAGGGCCATGCTTGCTGGCGAAGCCTTCGAGCTTGTCCAGCGCGTTGCGCTGCTCGAACGCCTCGGCATACAACTCGATGGCGGCGTAGGCGGTGTAGCAGCCGGCGCAGCCGCAGGCGGCTTCCTTGGCATGCTTGGCGTGAGGCGCCGAGTCGGTACCGAGGAAGAACTTCGAGTTGCCGCTGGTCGCGGCATCCAGCAACGCAACCTGGTGGGTGTTGCGCTTGAGGATCGGCAGGCAATAGAAGTGCGGGCGGATACCGCCGACCAGCATGTGGTTGCGGTTGTACAGCAGGTGCTGGGCGGTGATGGTGGCACCGACGTTGGCCGGCGCCTCGGTGACGAACTGCGCGGCGTCGGCGGTGGTGATGTGCTCGAACACCACTTTCAGGGTCGGGAAGCGCTCGACCAGGCGGCGCATGTGCTCGTCGATGAAGCGCTTCTCGCGGTCGAACACGTCGATTTCACTGCGCGTGACCTCACCATGCACCAGCAGGGGCATGCCGGTTTCGGCCAGGGCCTCGATTGCCGGGAAAATGTTGTCGATGCTGGTCACGCCCGAATCGGAGTTGGTGGTGGCGCCGGCCGGGTAGAGCTTGGCGGCGAACACGATCCCACTGGCCTTGGCGGCGCGGATGTCTTCCGGGCTGGTGCGGTCGGTAAGATACAGCACCATCAGTGGCTCGAAACGGCTGCCGGCGGGGCGTGCGGCAAGGATGCGGGCGCGGTAGGCATCGGCCTCGACGGCGTTGCGCACCGGCGGAACCAGGTTGGGCATGATGATGGCGCGGGCGAAGGTACGCGCCACGTCACCGACGGTGTGAGGCAGGACGGCACCATCGCGCAGATGGATGTGCCAGTCGTCGGGGCGCAGGAGGGTCAGGCGATCGGACATTGGAGATTCCAGGCGGGTCGAACTCAGAAGCCAATGCTACCGGAAAACCCCTGTTCGAGCACGGCTATCAAGTTTTCCGACGGGCGTCCGATAGCATTCAGGTAAGCCGTCAGAATCAGTGGAGCCGACCGTGCGCCAGCGTTACCTAGCCCTGTTCACCCTTGTCGCCAGCCTGCCGGCCGGGGCCATGACCTTCCAGACCCGCGTGGAGAACGTCGCCTGGAAAGTCGAGGGTGATCAGTTCGAATGTCGCTTGATCCAGCCGATCGACGGTTTCGGCAGCGGCGAGTTCGTGCGCCGTGCCGGCGAACAACCGACGTTCCAGCTGCGTTCGGACAGCAACGTCCTCGGCGCCGGTTCCGCCACCTTGCTGGCCGCCGCAGCCCCCTGGCAGCCAGGGCGGGGCGATATCAACCTTGGTGCGGTGCACATGGCCCGCACTGGCGTGCTGTTCACCTCCAGCCAGGGGCAGGCCAGCCGCCTGATCAATGGCCTGCTCGATGGCCGTAGCACGGTGGTGCGCAACTACCGGGGCGAGGGTGGCCGGCCGATGCAAGTGCAGGTGATGCCAGTCAGCTTCGCCAAGGCCTACAGCGACTACCAACTGTGTGCTGCCAAGCTGCTGCCGATGAACTATGACCAGATCCGTCAGACCCAGGTCGGCTTCCCCGGTGGCGGTATCGAGCTGGACAGCTCGGCGCGCGCTCGCCTGGATGTGCTGCTCGATTATCTGAAGGCCGATCCGACGGTCAACCGCATCGAGCTCAACGGCCATTCCGACAACAGCGGCAACCGTCTGACCAACCGTGACACCTCGCGTCGACGGGCACTGGCGGTTGCCGACTACCTCAAGGCCCATGGCGTGCCGGAAGAGCAGATCACCGTGCGGTTCCACGGCGAACGTTATCCGCTGGCGAAGAACAACTCTGCCGCCAACCGGGCGCGAAACCGCCGGGTGAACATCCAGCTCGAGCGTGTGACACCGGTCGAGAAACCGCTGGAGAAGCCGGCGCCACCGGTTGCGCCGGCGGCTCCGGCACCCGCGGCTACCGCACCTGCGCCTGCGACGCCTGCGGCCGCTGCCACCCAGCCCGCGCCTGCGAAATCCTGAGTGCGACAGCGGGTCGCGCTCTCGACAATTCCTGTCGCTTTGTCGTCACAAGCTGTCGCCCCATTGTAAATTTTTCGGCAAGGCCGGTAGAATCATCGGCTTTCCGTACAACCCCGTGGAGTGATGGCATGGCGGACGTAAAAAAGGTCGTATTGGCGTATTCCGGCGGCCTTGATACTTCGGTGATTCTCAAGTGGCTGCAGGACACCTACAACTGTGAAGTGGTGACCTTCACCGCTGACCTCGGCCAGGGCGAGGAGGTCGAGCCGGCCCGCGCCAAGGCCCAGGCGATGGGCGTGAAAGAAATCTACATCGACGACCTGCGCGAAGAGTTCGTGCGTGATTTCGTCTTCCCGATGTTCCGCGCCAACACCGTCTACGAAGGCGAGTACCTGCTGGGTACTTCCATCGCCCGCCCGCTGATCGCCAAGCGCCTGATCGAAATCGCCAACGAAACCGGCGCCGACGCCATTTCCCACGGTGCCACCGGCAAGGGCAACGACCAGGTGCGTTTCGAGCTCGGTGCCTATGCGCTCAAGCCTGGCGTCAAGGTCATCGCGCCATGGCGTGAGTGGGACCTGCTGTCCCGCGAGAAGCTGATGGACTACGCCGAGAAGCACGGTATCCCGATCGAGCGCCACGGCAAGAAAAAGTCGCCGTACTCGATGGACGCCAACCTGCTGCACATTTCCTACGAAGGCGGTGTCCTGGAAGATACCTGGACCGAGCACGAGGAAGACATGTGGAAATGGAGCGTCTCCCCGGAGAATGCCCCGGACCAGGCCACCTACATCGAGCTGACCTACCGCAACGGTGACATCGTCGCCATCGACGGTGTCGAGAAGACCCCGGCCACCGTGCTGGCCGAGCTCAACCGCATTGGCGGCGCCAACGGCATCGGTCGCCTGGATATCGTCGAGAACCGCTATGTCGGCATGAAGTCGCGCGGTTGCTACGAGACCCCAGGCGGCACCATCATGCTCAAGGCTCACCGCGCCATCGAGTCGATTACCCTGGACCGCGAAGTCGCTCACCTGAAGGATGAGCTGATGCCCAAGTACGCCAGCCTGATCTACACCGGCTACTGGTGGAGCCCGGAGCGTCTGATGCTGCAGCAGATGATCGACGCCTCGCAGCTCAACGTGAATGGCGTTGTTCGCCTGAAGCTGTACAAGGGCAATGTCACCGTCGTGGGGCGCAAGTCGGACGATTCTCTGTTCGATGCCAACATTGCGACCTTCGAGGAAGACGGCGGGGCTTACAACCAAGCCGATGCCGCGGGCTTCATCAAGCTCAATGCATTGCGTATGCGTATCGCGGCCAACAAAGGCCGTTCGCTGCTGTAAGCAGCCTCGAGCGTACGAAAAACCCGGCCTTGGCCGGGTTTTTTCATGCCTGGGTTTCTGCTTCGGTGGCGGTCGCGGTCTCGTCATCCTGCATGGGCACGGCTGAGAGATGGATACAGGTGCGCGTATCCAGGTTGTACAGCACCCAGCGTCGTTGTCGCCTGTGGGGGCGATCGATCATTCGCAGTACATGGTTTTCGATGATCTTCTGACTGTCGGCTCCGGAAATGGCGATGATCATCGCGCCTTTGCTCCCTGAGACAGGTGTGCGTAAAGGCTTGCGGGCGCTGCGGGCATTGCTGTCAGGTGCAAACAGCGAGCGAGTGTTGAAGTTGAGGGTAAGAAAGAACAGTACGGTAAGGAAGAACGGGAAGCCCACCAGGAACCAGGTGTACAGGGTCTGGCTGTCTTCGCTGAGGAACGGGAGTGATGCCAGGGCAGACGCTTCGATCACGCCGGCAAAGACAGCGATAAGGGTCAACGGACTGATGGGGTCGCGGTTCATGATGAGGGCCTGGTGATGCTTTGCCCATCTGTAGCGTGTTTTCCCCACTGTAATTAAGCGTGCCTCGTTTCCCTCCCTGGCCAAGTCGCCGCGCTCGACGCCTACCTTTATCCAGTGTGTACAGTCGAATTTTCCCGCGTGAAGTGTGACTCAATGGCACTTGGATCCAATTCTTCCGGCTGTTACTTTCTGAATCGTTGCGACGAACCTGTATCTATTACATTTTGTGAAAGGGGTAGTGCGTAGGAAGAGTCTCTATTAATTGTAGGCCGCTTCTTTCGGTGAATTTACCAGGGAAACCGCTGCATAAATAATCGTTATGCTCGGGTGTGGTGGTCTATCGAACTAAAAATAACGTATCAATGGGAATCGCATGAATAAAGTGCTGATCGTGGATGATCACCCGGTCATTCGCCTGGCCGTACGCATGCTGATGGAACGGCATGGCTACGAAGTGGTGGCGGAGAGTGACAATGGTGTGGATGCCCTGCAACTGACGCGGGAGTATCTGCCGGATATTGTCATTCTGGATATCGGGATCCCCAAACTGGATGGGCTGGAAGTGATTGCGCGGATGACGCTGGCGAGCCCGGCGAGCAAGGTGTTGGTACTGACTTCCCAGGCCCCGGGGCACTTCTCGATGCGCTGCATGCAAGCGGGGGCGGCAGGTTATGTCTGCAAGCAACAGGAGTTGACCGAGCTGCTCAGTGCCATCAAGGCCGTGATGTCCGGCTACAGCTATTTCCCCAACCAGGCATTGCACAAGGGGCGCTCGGGCACGGGAGGCGCCACGGAAATGGAGATGGTCGAGCGGCTTTCCGGCCGGGAGATGATGGTGCTCCAGCAACTGGCCCGGGGCAAGAGCAACAAGGAGATCGCCGACAGCATGTTTCTCAGCAACAAGACGGTCAGTACCTACAAGACTCGCCTGCTGCTCAAGTTGAATGCCCGCTCGTTGGTGGACCTGATCGAACTCGCCCAGCGCCATGGGCTGGCCTGAGCCCTGTTGAAAAGCCTCCGTTCAGGAGGCTTTTGCATGTCTGCGTTACAGATCGTAGTCGAAGTCGGCCAGCTGTTTCTGCAGGCGTCGCTCCTCGAGCATGTTGTCGATGGTGCGGCGCTTGCTGAGGTTGGTCTTGGCCGGTTCGGCCTGCGGCTCCACGTCGTCGTCCGTACTTTGGAAGTCGTCATCGGTTGCCAAGTCTTCTTTATCGGTGCTCATGCGTCACTCCAAGCCAAAGGGCCATTGGCCGTCCTTATAACGGGAATCGCAGAGCGGGTAAAAAAGATTTTTTCAATCGCCTTGTGCTGTTGTCAGCTATTGCTTCAATCGTCCGAGGTCTTGAACTTGTATTCGCACAGGTCCTCGATTCGGCAGCTGCCACAGCGCGGTTTCCGAGCCTGGCAGACATAACGGCCATGCAGGATCAGCCAATGGTGGGCGTCGAGCAGAAAGTCCTTGGGTACGAACTTGAGCAATTTCTTTTCGACGTCTAGAACGGTCTTGCCCGGCGCGATACCGGTGCGGTTGCTGACCCGGAAGATATGCGTATCGACGGCCATGGCCAGTTGGCGAAAGGCAGTGTTGAGCACTACGTTGGCGGTCTTGCGCCCAACGCCGGGCAGGGCTTCCAGCGCTTCGCGGCTCTGCGGGACTTCACCTGCGTGCAGTTCGACCAGCAGGCGACAGGTCTCGATGACGTTCTTGGCCTTGCTGTTGTACAGCCCGATGGTCTTGATGTACTCGCTCAGGCCTTCAACACCCAGGGCGTGGATGGCCTGCGGCGTATTGGCGACCGGGAACAGGCGAGCGGTAGCCTTGTTGACGCCGACGTCCGTCGCCTGGGCCGAAAGGATCACGGCGATCAGCAGTTCGAAGGGGGTGGAGTAGGCCAGTTCGGTCTTGGGTTCGGGATTGTCTTCATGCAGCCTGCGAAAGATCTCCAGGCGTTTGGCGGCATTCATGGGGTCAACGGCTTCCTTGACGGCTAGGGGAGGTGGTCGATGGGCGCAGGTGATTGTACAAGCCCAGCAGCAGGCCGAGCAGTATCAAGGCGCCTGGGGCTAGCGTGGCAATGTGCAGGCCGAGATCGTCGGCGAGCACTTGTCGACAGGCACCCAGGGCAAGGCCGGCCACCAGGAGCCCGCCCAGGCCGCGACACAGTTGGCGATAGCGGTACTGCTGTGGCAGCAACTGTTCGCAGGCCAGGCAGGGCAGGGCCAGTAACAGAGGGTAGGGGGCAAGCTCCTCGGCCAGGGGCAGGGTCCACGCCCGCAGCCCGAGGTGCAGACAGGTTACCAAGCTGGCCGTCATCACAGCGCTCGCCCACAGGCTGGCGCCCTGAGCAAGGTGGCGACGCAGTGGTGCCATCAGCGCCTGATGCAGGCCTGTCAGCAGGCAAGCGCAAAGGCTGATGGAGATCGCCTGGACAATGGTCCGGGTTGCGCCGAGCAGCGGTACCAGGCTGATCATCAGTAGCCAGAACCTGCTCATGGGCGCGCCTCGCCGAGCAGTGCGGGGCGGTGGTCGTCGAAATAGCGCAGTGCATCCTGGATCGCCGCGATGACTGCTCGAGAGGTTACCGTCGCCCCGGCCAGTTGATCGAACGCGCCCTGGTCACGTTTGATCGCCCAGGCCTGCTCGGGTGTATTTTCCTGTGCCCGGCCGATGAACTGGTTGAGCCATTGACGCGCCGGGTCTGCCAGTTGGTCGCCCAGGCCTGGGCTTTCCTGTTGCTCGAGTACACGCATGCCCACCAGGCGGCCCTGGGTGTTGATGGCGATGACCATTTCGATGGCGCCGCCATAGCCCAGGAACCTGTTGTGCAGCAGGATGGCGGTTGGGGCTCCCGCCAGCGTGGCGCGATAAGCGGCCAACAGGCGGCTATGGCGCAGGCTGGTATCTGCCAGGGCCAAGGCTGTTTGCAAGGGCTGGTTGTCATAGCTGCCTGGTGGCAGCACTGCCAGCCACTGCTGTTCATGCCACTGGCGCTGGGCCTGCGCAATAGGTTTGGCAGTGAAGCGTTGCCAGGCCAAAGTCGTGACAACGGCCAGCACTGCCAGCAGTAACAGGCACGCGGCGCTGCGCCAGCGGGCACTCACGGGCAGGCCTGCTGGCGACGCTCCGCCCAGCGATCCAGGGACGGTGCGGCAAGGTTCATCAGCAGAATGGCGAATGCCGTGCCATCGGCAAAGCTGCCCCACGTACGGATCAGGTAGATCAGCAGGCCGGCGCTGGCACCGAACAGCAGACGGGCCAGTGGCTGCCTGCAACCAGATACCGGTTCGGTGGCGATGAAGAACGCGGCCAGCATGGTCGAGCCTGACAGCAGGTGCAGCAATGGTGAGCCATTGGAGTCGGAGCCTGAGCCGTTCCAGCCCAGCAGGCTGAACAGAAACAAGGCGCCGAGCAAGCCGATGGGCGCGTGCCAGGTGAAGACCTTGCGTTGTATCAGAAATAGCCCGCCGAGCAGGAAGGCGAGGTTGACCCATTCGCTGGCGCTCCCACCGATATGGCCAAAGGCCGAATGGCTGGCAAACAGTTCGTCGATGGTCAGGCTGCGGTTATGGCGCAGCACGTCGAGTACCGTGGGGCTGGCCCAGGCATCGATGCGATCGCCGGTACCCAGGCTCAGGTTCAGGCTGTCCAGCAACCCGGCGGTCTGGCCAGGCCAGTGGTTCATCTGCAAGGGGAAGCTCAGCAGGACGAACGCATAGCCCACCATGGCCGGGTTGAACAGGTTGCGTCCCACTCCCCCGAAGGCTTGTTTGCCCAGGCCAATGGCAACACAGGCTGCCATCAGCGGCAGCCACCAAGGGGCGTGGATGGGCAGGGCGGCAGCCAGCAGGACGGCGGTGACCAGCGCGCTGCCATCGCCCAGGGCCGAGACCACCGGCAGCTTGCGCCAGCTCAGCAGCAAGGCCTCGGTGGCCAGCGCCGCGCAACTGCTCAGCAGCAGGTTGATCAGCACGCCCCAGCCATGCAGCCAGAACAGCGCCAACAGGCCAGGGGTGCAGGCCAGCAGCACCAGTTGCATGGCGCTGCGCAGGCGCGGATCAGGTGGCGGCATGGGCCTGCAGCTCCTCGAGGTATTGCCGGGCAATGTTTTGCAGGGCCGGCAGCAAGACGTCGATGTGTAGAGACAGATTCATTGGGTGAACAGTCCGTTGAGTCCCGAAAACGCCATGGCCATCACCCCGGCACCGATCAGTTGAATAGGCAGGCCGCGTAACGCTGCGGGTACCTCGGCTTGGCGGCTGCGCATATCTAGGTCCGCATACAGCACCAGCGCGAGCCAGAAGCCCAAAGCGGCAACGAGGGGCCACGCCAGCAGGCGCCAGCCGCGCATGTCGTCATGGGACAGTTGCACCAGCAAGCCTAGCACCACGGCATTTGCGCTCAGCAGGCCCGACAGGCCTTGTGTGGGCCAGTCCGGGCGCAGGCGCTGGAGCAGGTTCGGCAGCGCCCAGGCCAATGCCGCCAGCAACGGCAGGAAGACCAACAGCTGAAGGTCCTGCAACTGCAATGGCACGAGCAGTTGTTGGCACAGCCAGGCGCCGATTGGCAGTGCCATGAGGATCAGCAGGGCGGAGCACAGGCCCAGCGCATGCAGGCGCACACGCTCGACCGGCTCTGCCTGCAGGACCAGGTGATTGACCAGCGCGGCGCTGACCAGGACCAGAACGTAGTCACTCATGGAGGTGCCGACGGCGGGACGATGGCGCCATTATCCGGCAGCGGACGGCAGATGCAAATGCCCCGGCCAGGGGGCCGGGGCATATTGGTTGCCTGATTTGGTTACTTGATGCGCTGGCCTGGCTTGGCACCGCTGTCGGGGCTGAGCAGGTAGATCTCCTCGCCGCCCGGGCCGGCTGCCATGACCATGCCCTCGGAAACACCGAAGCGCATCTTCCGTGGCTTGAGGTTGGCCACCATCATGGTCAGGCGGCCTTCCAGCTGGGATGGATCCGGGTAGGCCGACTTGATGCCCGAGAACACATTGCGACGCTCATCACCGATGTCCAGGGTCAATTGCAGCAGCTTGTCGGCACCCGGCACGGCTTCGGCCTTGACGATCAATGCCACGCGCAGGTCGACTGCGGCGAAGGTGTCGAACCCGATCTCGGCCGACAGCGGGTCTTTGGCCAGCTCGCCATTGCCCGCCGGGGCGGTGTTGGCCTCGGCGGCCAGCAGGTCTTCCTTGCTGGCGGCAATCATTGCTTCGACCTTGGCCGGTTCGATGCGACTCATCAGCGCCTTGAACGGCTTGAGCTGGTGATTTTCCAGGCGCGACTGATGGTCGTTCCAGGTCAACGGCGCGACATTGAGGAAGGCCTCGGCGTCGCTGGCCAGCACCGGCAGGACCGGCTTGAGGTAGATCACCAGCTGGCGGAACAGGTTGACGCCCTGGGCGCAGATGGCCTGTACCTCGTCCTGCTTGCCTTCCTGCTTGGCCAGCGACCACGGGGCCTTGTCGGCGATCCAGGCGTTGGCGCGATCGGCCAGGGCCATGATCTCGCGCATCGCGCGCCCGAAATCGCGGGCTTCATAGGCCTCGGCAATCGACGGGGCGACCGCGAGGAAGGCTTCGGTCAGCTCCGGCGCGGCATCACCGGCGACCATCACGCCGTCATTGCCCTTGTGGATGAAGCCGGCGCAGCGGCTGGCGATGTTGACCACCTTGCCGACCAGGTCGGAGTTGACCTTCTGCACGAAGTCCTCGAGGTTCAGGTCGAGGTCGTCGACGCCGCGGCCCAGCTTGGCGGCGTAGTAGTAACGCAGGTATTCCGGCTGCAGATGATCGAGGTAGGTGCGCGCCTTGATGAAGGTGCCGCGCGACTTGGACATCTTCGCGCCATTGACGGTCAGGTAGCCGTGCACGTTGACCGCGGTCGGCTTGCGCAGGCCCGCGCCTTCGAGCATGGCCGGCCAGAACAGGGCGTGGAAGTTGACGATGTCCTTGCCAATGAAGTGGTACAGCTCGGCCGTGGAGTCTTCTTTCCAGAAGGCGTCGAAGTCCAGTTCCGGCCGGCGCGCGCAAAGGTTCTTGAAGCTGGCCATGTAGCCGATTGGCGCGTCCAGCCAGACGTAGAAGTACTTGCCAGGCTCGCCCGGGATCTCGAAACCGAAGTACGGGGCGTCGCGGGAGATGTCCCATTCCTGAAGGCCAGCGTCCAGCCACTCGGCGAGCTTGTTGGCTACGGCGTCCTGCAGGGTGCCGCTGCGGGTCCACTGTTGCAGCATGGCCTGGAAGTCGGGCAGCTTGAAGAAGAAGTGCTGGGAGTCACGCAGCACCGGCGTGGCGCCGGAGATTGCCGACTTGGGGTTCTTCAGCTCGGTCGGGGCGTAGGTGGCGCCGCATTTTTCGCAGTTGTCGCCGTACTGGTCCTCGGCCGCGCACTTGGGGCAGGTGCCCTTGATGAAGCGGTCGGCGAGGAACATGCCCTTTTCAGGATCGAAGTACTGGGTGACCGAACGGGTGGCAATATGCCCGGCATCGCGCAGGCGCGTGTAGATCAGGCTCGACAGCTCGCGGTTCTCTTCGCTGTGCGTGGAGTGGTAGTTGTCGAAGTCGACCAGGAAGTCGGCGAAGTCGGCGCTGTGCTCGGCCTGGACGTTGGCGATCAGTTGCTCGGGCGTGATGCCTTCCTTTTCAGCGCGCAGCATGATGGCCGAGCCGTGGGCGTCGTCGGCGCAGACATAGATGCACTGGTTACCGCGCAGTTTCTGGTAGCGCACCCACATGTCCGTCTGGATGTATTCGAGCATGTGACCAAGGTGGATCGATCCATTGGCATAGGGCAGGGCGCTGGTGACGAGAATCTGACGTGGCTCGGACATGGTGGCTCGGCTACTTATCTGGCTACGGGGTAAAAATGAGGGTGATCGGCCACTATAAAGGGCTGGCGAATATATTTCACCCCAACAACGCATCCGCTGACGATTGACGGGTTAGCATAGGCACCTGTTTCGTATTCAGTTTGCCAATGGGAGCCTCCATGAGTGCCGTTACCCGTGCCGCCGTCGAAGGCGTGCTTCGCCAGTACACCGACCCCTACCTGAACCAGGATCCGGTCAGCGCCGGTTGCGTGCGCGCCATCGATATCCAGGGCGGGCAGGTCAATGTGCAGTTGCAGTTGGGTTATGCCGCCGGGCTGTTCAAGGGGGGCTGGGCGCAGGTGCTGCAAACTGCCATCGAGAACCTCGACGGCGTGAGCTCGGCCTCGGTCGGCATCGATTGTGTGATCGCCACCCACAAGGCCCAGGCTCAGGTGCCGGCCATGGCCAACGTCAAGAACATCGTCGCCGTGGCCTCGGGCAAGGGTGGGGTCGGCAAGTCGACTACTGCCGCCAACCTGGCCCTGGCCCTGGCCCGCGAGGGTGCCCGGGTGGGGATACTCGACGCCGACATCTATGGCCCCAGCCAGGGTGTGATGTTCGGCATCCCCGAGGGCACCCGCCCGCAGGTGCGCGAGCAGAAGTGGTTTGTGCCGATCAAGGCCCATGGCGTCGAGGTCATGTCCATGGCCTTCCTCACCGATGACAACACGCCCATGGTCTGGCGCGGCCCGATGGTCTCGGGCGCGTTGCTGCAGCTGGTGACCCAGACCGCCTGGGACGACCTCGACTACCTGGTGATCGACATGCCGCCAGGCACTGGCGACATCCAGCTGACCCTGGCGCAGAAGGTGCCGGTGGCGGGCTCTGTCATCGTCACCACCCCGCAGGATCTGGCGCTGCTGGATGCCAAGAAGGGCGTGGAGATGTTCCGCAAGGTCAACATCCCGGTGCTGGGTGTGGTGGAGAACATGGCGGTGCACATCTGCTCCAACTGCGGCCATGCCGAGCACCTGTTCGGCGAAGGCGGCGGCGAGAAGCTGGCGGCCCAGTACGGTGTCGAACTGCTGGCGTCGTTGCCGCTGTCGATGCTTATCCGCGAGCAGGCCGACAGTGGCAAGCCGACCGCGATTGCCGAGCCGGAGAGCCAGATCGCCATGGTCTACCAGGAGCTGGCGCGGCAGGTGGGGGCACGAATCGTGTTGCAGGAAGCGGCGGCGCCGGCGATGCCGAGCATCACCATCAGCGAGGACTGAGGTTCAGGCAATCATGTGGGGGCGGGCCAGCTCGCTTCCACGATGGTGTACGGGCGATTGACTCAGGCACAAAAAAACCCGCCAATGGCGGGTTTTTTTTGAAAGCTAGGAAGCGAGATCGACTTAGGCGATCTGAACTTCTTCAGCCTGCATGCCTTTCTGGCCGCGGGTAGCGACGAAAGTAACAGCCTGGCCTTCTTTCAGGGTTTTGAAGCCGTCAGCTTGGATGGCTTTGAAGTGCACGAACAGGTCGTCACCCGACTGAGGGGTGATGAAGCCGTAGCCTTTCTCATCGTTGAACCACTTAACGGTACCGTTTTGACGGTTGGACATGTTTCTGTCTCCTTGGACAAAGTTGATTACGGTCAGGAAGTACCCTGCCCGGGACTGAGTGCAAAGAGAGCAGAAAATTCAGCGATGGGCCGATGATAATCGTGCATCAAACTAGAGATTCTCGGTGTCACGTGCAGCACAGTGGCGCCACCTTAACCCACTTTCCACGACCTGCCAATGGTCAAGGAGCGCTTTGATGAATTTCGGATCGGCGGCCGGCGCAGGCCCCGTCTGGCGCGGGATGGGCAAGGAAACTTTAACCTGCGCGCCGGGACCGGTAAGATGCGCATCTCGTTTTTCACCTTGCACTCTTCAGGACACCCCGCCATGAGCATCAAATCGGACAAGTGGATTCGCCGCATGGCGCAGGAACACGGCATGATCGAACCGTTCGTCGAGCGCCAGGTGCGCGGCGAGCACGACAGCCGGGTCATCTCCTTCGGCGTCTCCAGCTACGGCTACGACGTGCGTTGCGCCGACGAATTCAAGGTGTTCACCAACATCAACTCGGCCACCGTCGACCCGAAGAACTTCGATGCCGGCAGCTTCGTCGACATCAAGAGCGACGTGTGCATCATCCCGCCAAACTCCTTTGCCCTGGCCCGTACCGTCGAGTACTTCCGTATTCCGCGTGACGTGCTGACCATCTGCCTGGGCAAGAGCACCTACGCGCGCTGCGGCATCATCGTCAACGTCACTCCGCTCGAGCCCGAGTGGGAAGGCCATGTGACGCTGGAGTTCTCCAACACCACCACGCTGCCGGCGAAGATCTACGCCAACGAAGGCGTGGCGCAGATGCTGTTCCTGCAGTCCGACGAGGAGTGCGAAGTGTCGTACAAGGACCGCGGCGGCAAGTATCAGGGCCAGCGCGGCGTCACCTTGCCGCGCACCTGAGCCGACAAAGCGCGGGAATTGTTTCCGCGCCCGGCACTCCAACGAGTGAACAGTTCCGGCGCGCATGACGTGCGCCGGCTCTCGTCAGGAGCCCCCCATGAAAATCGATCCCGCAATCAGTGCCAAGCTGGCCGTCCTGCAGCCGAACCAGATCGGATTGCTAGCCTGGTCGCTGCTGGCCCATCCGCCGACACACACGCCACTGCCCATGCGCGCAGGCGGAGTGCCTCACCAGCCTGATCCCGACACGCCCCAGCCGCCGCAGCCTGGCGAGCAGCCACCGATGGAGCCGGGCGAGCCGACCCTGCCCGATGAGCCGCCTCCCGCTCCTGTGGCTTGACGCCGCTCAGTTGCCCAGCAGGTAACCGCTGCGGCAAACCTGCTCGCCTGCCACATGGGCGACCACCATGCCCGCGGTGGCCATGCGCCTGATGCTGCGGGCATAGAGCAGCCCGGCCTGGCTATTGCGCAAGGGCGTTACGCGGTCGCTGAGCGGGTCGATGACCTCGGCGATCAGCGCTCCGGCTTGCAGGTACTCCCCGGGGCTGGCATGGAACACCAGCAACCCGCCAAGCGGTGCCATGACCGGTTCCACCGCTGCCAGCGGCGTGGCCGGGTGACGCAGCGCTGGCAAAGGAGCGGGCTGCCCTTCGATGACACCGGCGTGGGTCAGGAAGTCGAGGATCGCCTGGCAGTCCTGGGTGGCCAGGGCGTGGCTGACATCGGCCTGGCCGCGCAACTCGATGGTCACCGAAAAACTGCCCTGGGGGATCGGGAAGCGTTTGCCGAAGCGCTGCTGCAACTGCCACCATACCAGGCTGAAACACTCATCGAACGATTGCCCGCCCGAGTCGGTGGCCAGCAGGCTGGCCTGGACGCCCAGGTAGCGGGCCAGCGGTTCGACCTCGGGCCAGGCCTCGGGCGTGGTGTACAGGTGTTCGACGGCTTCGAAGTCGCAATGCAGGTCGAGCACCATGTCGGCGTCGCAGGCCAGGCGCTGCAAGGTCAGGCGTTGGGACTGCAGCGGCGTGTGCGCGGGGTGGGCATCCAGGCCCCGGCGCAGGTATTCACGGATCAACGCCAGGTTGTGGGCCGGGTCCTGGGAGAGGTGGCCTTCGATCTGGTCGCCGATGCTGTCCGACAGGTCGACGAACCTGCGGTTGAAGTTCTCGCCGCTTTGCAGCTCGAAACGCCCCAAGGGCGCGTCCAGCAATACCTGCTCGAGGCCGACCGGGTTGGCCACCGGCACCAGGATGACCTCCTTGCGCAACCGCCCCTGCTGCTCCATGTCCGCGAGCCGCTGCTTGAGGTGCCAGGCCACCAGCATGCCCGGCAGTTCGTCGGCATGCAGCGAAGCCTGGATGTACACCTTGCCGGCGCCACGTGGGCCGAAATGGAAGCTGTGCAACTGGCGGGCGATACCCGGGACAGGGGAGAGCAGGTCGTGGGTCGAGTGGTGCATGGTGGTCCTGATGTGAGCGCTGTGCGGCAAGGGCTGGGATCAAGGATAGAAGCATAACTTCGGGGGCGGCGCACTATTCACATAGGAGAGCGCAAGAGGATGGGGCAGTGACCATGAGATCGAGCACCGCGCGCGCGGCGCTCGATTTTGCTGGCTCTGGTCTCTGAGACCTATTTGCCAGGCACCAGCGTCAACCGCTGGCTGCCGTAGGCCCGGGCAAAATTCTGCGGTTGCAGCGGCAGGCTGGTGAAGCGGCCCTTGAACCAGGCATCGAGCCCATCGCTGTAATGGAGGCTGGCCGGATTGCCGGACTGGCCGTTGCTGGTCAGCAGCTGCAGCGGTTCGGTCTGCCCGAAATCAACGATCATCCGCGCCGAGGCCGGCAGTTGGGTGTCGAAGCTGCTCCCCCAGGCATAAGGCGTCAGGGCCAGGGTGCTGAAGTCACCGCCTGCCGCCAGGGGCGCGCGCTCGAGTTTGTCGCCCAGGCCGTGATAGGCCGGTGCCGGCCAGCGGTACTGATGCAGCTTGCCCCACTGCCAGGCGCGGCGGTCGGCGCCAAGTTGTGTGGTGCCGGCATCCACCGCCGCAGCCAGGCTGCGGGCGAGGATGGTGGGCTTGTCTTCTTTTTGCGGCGTGCCGCGATCATCCCAGAACGGGCTGTCCTCGCGTCCCAGCAGGTGGTCGGCCTGGGCGGAGTAGGAAAGCTTGGCATCGCCGATGAACGCTTGCCATGCCGGGCTGGATTCCGGGCCCAGTTCATCGAGGAAAGTCTGGCGAGTGACCGCCTGGAGGAACAGTTCGTACAGCGCGGCATCGGCCGACACCGAGCTTAGCCGGCCATCGAAGGCCTTCAGCCGCGCCAGGGCGTCGCGAGCCTTGTCGCGCTGGGCGCCAGGCAGGGCGTCGATGGCCTGCTTGAGCGGCTGGGCCATGCCGGGGGCGTCGAACATCTGCTTGAGCTTGTCGGCCAGCAGGGTCACCTGATCGTTCTGCAGAGCCATCAGGCTGCGGCTGTCGTGGCGACCGTTGCCGGCCAGTTGGGCCATGCGCTCGGCGCGCTCGGGGTAATACCAGCTGCTCGACAGCTGCATGCCATAGCCCTTGGGCAGGCTGCGCTGGTTGGCGTGGCCGATGAAGCCGGCGGGAGGGTCCTGATCGTAGGGGTGCAGCATTGCATCGGCGTAGCCATCCCAGTCATAGCGCCCATCCCAGCCCGGCGAGGGGAGCAGACCTTGGCCTTCGCGGCGGTTGGGATAACGACCGCTGACCTGCCAGCCGATATGCTGGGGCTCGGCGAAGACGAAGTTCAGCGCCGCCGCACCGACTTCGCGGGTGCTGTCGAAAGCACGCTCGATATTTTGCGCGCGGGTCAGGTCGAACAGCGCATCGAGGCTGCGATCGTCCTTGAGCTGCGGTAGATGCAGGGCCAGGGCCAGGCTGCCATGCCCCGGCAACAGGGTGCCGTGGCGGGTGTCGTACATCACCTCGCGCTGGGGGCGCTGGCCGCGAACGAAGAAGGTCTCGTTGCGGGCACGCGCCGGTTGCCACTTGCCCTCGGCGAGGTAGGTCAGCTGGGTGCCCTGGCGGCGCACCTGCTCGAGGAACAAGTCCTGGTTGTCGGCCATCACCGCGCTGCTGCTCCAGGCCAGCTTGCCGTTGTAGCCGGCCAGCACGATCGGCAGCCCTGGCAGCGACAGGCCGGCGACCTGATACTTGCCGGTGTGGATCTGCACCGGGCTCAGTGCCCAGGCAGCGCGGCTGTCGCTGGCCAGCAGGCTCTTGCCGGCACGGCTGCGCTGGGGCGACAGGGCCAGGTTGCTCGAGCCGGGGGCGCCCAGCAGGCCGAGGTCGGCCAATTGCTGGCCAGTGGCGGCGAGCGCGCCCAGGCCCGGCAGCTGGCTGGCCAGGTTCACGCCCTTGAGCTTGTCGACTTCGCTTTCGGCCAGGGGCTCGTCCGGAGCGCCGGGCAGCAGCCAGGCCAGCTTGTCGGCACCGACCTTCTGCGCCAGGATCAATGCCGACAGTTCCTCCTGCAGGTTCACCGACTGGCTGAAGGCGTAGAGGCTGAAGATCAGCGCCGAATCCTCGGGTTTCCAGTATTCCGGGCGATAACCGCTGCGAGCGAGTTCGCCCGGCAACTTGTCGCGATAGCGGAACAGGTAGGCGTTGACCCCGCGGGCATAGACTTCGAAGAAGCGCTTCAGGCGCGGCGAGGCATCGGCATAGAGCTGACCGGCATTCTGCTTGAGGTTGGCCGCGCGCACCAGCCGGTCGATCGCCAGGGCGTCGGCTCCAGCCAGTTCGGCCAGGCGCCCCTGGGCCAACAGGCGCATGGCGACCATCTGCTCGATGCGATCCCCTGCGTGCAGGTAGCCCAGGCTGAACAGCGCATCATGGAAGTTGCTGCTTTCGATCAGCGGCGCGCCCATGGCGTTACGCCGTACCGAGACGTTCTGCGCCAAACCCTTGAGCGGTTGCACGCCGCTGTTGGGCAGGACGCTGTCCTGATAGCCACCCATCTGGCAGCCGCCCAGCGCGAGCAGGCCAAGCAACGCGGCAGCACTGCCGAGGCGGAGAGGGAAGGGTGGAAGGACGGGGGCGGCCATGGCTGGATTCCTGCAGGGCGTGGCGGGGTTCTGAAAGGCGCTAAGGTAGTGAGCGCGCAGTCGCCGTGCAAGGTGCCGGGGAGCTTTATTTACCAGTGGTCATGCTGGAGCGGGTTGATCATGGGCCAAGCCCGTTCCCGCGACGATTTGCCTGGGAGTGGGCTTGGCCCTGAACATGGGCGCTGACGTTGATCAGGCGCCGTGGCACTTCTTGAATTTCTTCTCGCTGCCGCACGGGCAAGGGTCGTTGCGGCCGATGTCCTTCAGGGCGTTGCGCACTGGCTCCTGATGGCCGTGGTTGCAGTGCGGGCCATGCACATGGCCGTGGTCGTGGTGATGGTCGTGACCGTGATCGTGATCGCAGTCGGGGCCATGGACATGGGGTTGTTGGGTCATTGCAGCGTTACTCCGGTTTAAGATCGCCGGGGATTATCTCACCCCTTTGCCTCAAGTGCAGGTCCCGATGCACGATCAGCCCGGTGGCCAGCTCGCCCCGCAGTTGGTATTGCACGGGTTGCCCGCTCTTGAGCAGCTTTGCCAGAGGTTTGAGGTGCTGCCAGAGATTGGTCCGCACGGTGACCTTGAAGGTGCGCCGGGCATGGCCGCCAACGCTGCGCCACAGGCTGGCCTCGTCTTCGGCCAGCAACAGGTCGCCGAGGCGTACAGAATAGGCCAGGTGGCGGATGAACAGGCGGGTGTCGTTGGGGTTGTCGACGCGCAGGTGCAGAACGAACTCCTGCTGGTGCAGGCGCACCTTCACCGGTTCCACCTCGAGCAGGTGCAACTGTGGTTCGCGCCAGGTATCAGCGCCCCAGCTGGCGCAGCCCGCCAATCCGCCCAGTAGCAGGCTGAGCGAGAGCAGGCGAGCCAGGGTGCGCATGCTCAACTACCGAAGTAACTGGCGCAGCATTTCTTGAACTTCTGCCCGCTGGCGCAGGGGCAGGGGTCGTTGCGTCCGGCCTTGAGGGGCGCGGTCGGGTCGATGAAATACCAGCGTCCGGCATGCTGGACGAATGCCGAGCGCTCGCGGTGCTGGTGATCGCCCTCAAGGTCGTGCCAGCGTGCGGTGAACGTGACGAAGGCATGCTCGGGCTGCCCGCCCAGCACCTCGGCGCCCTCCACCTCCAGGCCCAGCCAGGTGCTCTGCGCGCTCCAGGCCGCCATCGCGGCGCGGTCCAGGCCTGGGCGCTGGGCCGGCAGGGTGGTAGCCACCAGGTAATCCACCAGGCCCAGCACATAGGCGCTGTAGCGTGAACGCATCAGCGTCTGGGCATCCGGCGCTGGTGTTCCACTGTGATAGTGCCCGCAGCAGGTATCGAGCAGGTTGCCACTGCCGCAGGGGCAGATCGAGACACTCATTCGGTCACCACCAGTACTTGCCGAAGTTTTCGGGGTTGGCCCAGAACTTCGCATTGAGCCAGTCCGGGACTTGTTTGTAGTCATGCAGATCATAGGTGAACAGGCTCAATACCTGTTCATCGCGCTGGAACTGCTCGCTGGCCGAGAGCGCCAGCGAGTAGAAATCGGTGGCCTGCCAGCCGCAGGCAGCCAGGTCGGCCAGCACCGCGACGCGGCTGGCGTTGAGGTTGCGGATGCCGCCCAGCAGCTCCAGGCCGGTGCGCTTGGGCAGGTGTTCCAGGCAATCGACCAGTACCGCCAGGTCGAAGCGCCGGGCTGCCTGTTCGGCAGGCAGCGGGCCGGGTGCGGCAACTTCGATGTGGGTATCGGGATGGGCGGCGGCGAAGGCTTCCAGGGCAGGGAAGCGGCTGCCCACCAGCAGCAAGTGGCGCGGGGTGAAACGTTCCAACAGGGCGGCCAGGGCCTGCTGGGGCGTGCGTTGGGAGAAAGCGTCGGTCATTGCCATTCCTCGTTCAGGTCGCTCAAGACTAACGGTCCCAGGCCAGCGGGCAAAGGGGTGCGCCGGTGCGGCGTGGCTTATTGCTGGCAGAGCGGGAAGCGCCGGTCTTTACTCCCAGAGCATCGGTTTTCTACCGATTCCCCCTAGGAGAAGCAACAAGATGAGCATAGTACGCACAGCGATACCCCTGGTTCTGCTCACCAGTGTGTTGACTGGTTGTGCAGGTTTGCAGAAAACCGACTGGCCGAAGTGTGCTGCCGTCGGGGGCGTGGGCGGCGCGGCCCTGGGCGCGATCGAGAGCTCCAGCTGGGCCGGCTGGGGCGCCTTGCTCGGTGGCGGCCTGGCGGCGGGTTACTGCTGGGCCCATGGCGACGGTGACGAAGACGGCGACGGCGTACCGGACAGCCGCGACAAGTGCCCGGGCACCCCGCGCGGCGTGCAGGTCGACGCCAATGGCTGCCCGCCGGAGCCGGTGCCGGTGGTCGAGGAAGTCGTGGTACAGAAGGAAGAAGTCATCGTCATCCGTGACGTGCATTTCGAGTTTGACTCGGCACGCCTGACGGCCACCGACAAGGAGCGCCTGAACACCATCGCCACGAGGCTCAAGCAGGAAGCCCCTAGCGCGCGCCTGAGCGTTTCCGGCCACACCGACAGCGTCGGTTCCGACAGCTACAACCAGAAGCTCTCCGAGCGCCGCGCCCAGTCGGTGACCAACTACCTGGTCGAAAGCGGTGTGCCGCGTGCCGGCTTCGTCTCGGTGGTGGGGGCGGGTGAAACGCAGCCGGTCGCCGACAACGCCACCGCCGACGGGCGTGCCATGAACCGTCGAACCGAGATCAAGATCCAGCGTTGATGGCGACGTGCCCGCGCCTTGAGAAGTGGCGTGGGCACGTCTTTACTCCTGTGTGACCGGTAGCGGCCGGTGACACAGGAGCATTCACCATGCGTGTTTTGTCGAAAGCGGCACTGCCGTTGGTGGTGGCCACGAGCCTGCTGGCAGGTTGCGCCACCCACAGCGATGGCAGCGCGCCCCTCAATCAAAGGACCTGGCCCATCTGCAGCCTGCTTGGCGGCCTGGTCGGTGGCGGCCTGGGCGCCATCGAAAGTTCCAGCTGGGCAGCCGGTGCCGGCGTTGCCGGTGCGATTGCCGGTGGCCTGATCTGTTATGCCCAGGATGGCGACGAGGATGGCGATGGCGTTTTCGACCGCCGCGACCGCTGCCCGGATACTCCGGCCGGTACCCAGGTCAACCATATGGGCTGCCCATTGCCGCAGTATCCAGCCGCCGCACCGCAGCCGGAGCCTGCGGCGACCTCGGAAGTGATCACGCTCGATGATCAGGGCCAGGTGCTGTTCGCCTTCGATTCCGCCGAACTCACCCAAGGTGCACAGCAGCGCCTGCAGGGCTTGCTGCCCAAGCTCAACGACCCCAGTGTGGCCAGTGTCAAGGTGATCGGTTTCACTGACAGCGTGGGCTCCGACAGTTACAACCAGCGCCTGTCCGAGCGCCGTGCCAGCGGTGTTGCCGAGTACCTGATCAGCCAGGGCCTGGCGCCGAACAAGGTGACCAGCCAGGGCCGTGGCGAGAGTGAGCCGGTGGCCGACAATGACACCGATGAAGGCCGCTCACGCAACCGACGGGTGGAACTGCACCTGAACTGACCCCTCTGGCGCATGCCCCGGCAGTAGGGTTACTGTTGCCGGCACGGTCCGCTCGAACGGACCGTGCCGGCATAACAAAAATCATGGGGGCGGGGTATGAAGTTCATCCTGGGCCTGGGCAAGGCTCTGACAGTGGCGTTCTGGGGTGTGGTGCTGTTCAACCTGTTCATGCCACAGCCATTGCCGCTCAATCTGCTGATCAATGCTGCAGGTATCGTCCTGCTGTCGCTGCATGTGCTCGAGGTGCTGTTCTTCAATGGCAGCTTGCGTGGGCGCAGTCACCGCTGGTTCGACCGCTTGCAGATTCTGTTGATCGGTATCTTCCATGTCATGTCCATCCCCCGGTCGCAGGAGGCGCCGAGCCATGCGTAAACTGATTTTGCTGGCCGTACTGGCCACACCCTTGGCCCAGGCCGAGAGCCTGGAGGTTGCTGCCCATTCGATGCTGCGCCTGCCGAACAAGGCGGCCAGCGTGCACCTGGAGCACCTGCGGGTGGCCGACTCGGCGACCTTGTTGCTACCGGCCAGCCTTACCGAGCTGAAGATCGACCGGCTCGAACTGGGGCGCGATGCGCGCATCGCCATCGCGCCGGCCGAGCGCGACCTGAGCATCGAGGCGTTGACGGCTCGGCTGGGCGAGGGTAGCGAATTCAGTGCGCCTGGAGCGCCCGGAAGCTACGAGCGGCCCGCGCGGCCGGGGCGTAACCTGGATCTGCGGTTGCAGGCGCTGGAAGCGGATCGGCTATCGATCGACGCCCGGGGTGGGGCTGGGGCGCCGGGGTATGTCGGGCTCGACGGCGCCAATGGCAAGCCGGGGGGCTGCACCTGGGGGCAGGCCAGTCGTGGGGCCAATGGTGATGATGGTGGCAACGGGCATGATGGGGCCCCCGGTGGGCGAGTTCGTCTGGCGGTGCCTGAAGGGTTTGCGCAGGAGCGGATTGTGGTGCGACTTGATGGTGGTGCGCCTGGTAAGGCGGGGGCTGCCGGGAAGGCCGGGGCGGGTGGGGTCAGTAAGGGGTGTCTGGTTTATCGGACCGATGCGGGGGGGAATGGGCGGCCTGGGCAGGCCGGGCAGCCTGGGTTGGCTGGGGCCTCGGGGGAGTTGATTCTTCAGCGGCTTTGAGTTTTTTTGGGGTGGCGTTGTTTGGTTGTTTGGTTGTTTGATTGTTTGGTTAGTTGGTTAGTTGGTGTTGAAAGTTGTATGCGCATTCATTTGCGATGTCGACGCTTATTCACCTTTCCGCCCTTACGGCGGCTTACTTTGGTCGTGGCCAAAGTAAGCAAAGCCGTGGCGCTCCATTCATCCGGCCCTCCGCTTCGCTCCGGG
>NZ_JBSSEW010000026.1:0-75673 GCF_054062095.1 Pseudomonas sp. TE6288 | reverse complement strand
AGAACGCCGGTTTGTAGATGTGTTTGCTCGCACGAACATCATCCATCAAACCGGCGTTCTTGTTTCTGTCTTTCCCGGGATTCCGTGAAGAACCATAAAAAAGGGCCGTCGAAACGGCCCGAAGATCCCTGCTTGGCTAAGAGCAATGCAACGAGGAATGCTTCAACGATTGGGTTGCGGGGTCAGCCGCAGATAGGGTTTCACCGCCCGATACCCTTTCGGGAAACGACGTTTGATTTCATCTTCGTCCTTGAGCGAAGGCACGATCACTACCTCATCGCCGTCCTGCCAGTTGCCCGGCGTGGCGACCTTGTAGTTGTCGGTCAGCTGCAGCGAGTCGATCACCCGCAGGATCTCGTTGAAGTTGCGCCCGGTACTGGCCGGATAGGTAATGGTCAGGCGCACCTTCTTGTTCGGGTCGATGACGAACAGCGAGCGCACGGTCAGAGTGTCGTTGGCGTTGGGGTGGATCAGGTCGTACAGGTCGGACACCTTGCGGTCGGCATCGGCGATGATCGGGAAGTTGACCACGGTATTCTGGGTCTCGTTGATATCGTCGATCCACTTGTGGTGCGAGTCCACCGGGTCCACCGACAGGGCGATGGCCTTGACCCCGCGCCTGGCGAAGTCATCCTTGAGCTTGGCGGTCAGGCCCAGTTCGGTGGTGCACACCGGGGTGAAGTCGGCCGGGTGGGAGAACAGCACGCCCCAGCTGTCGCCCAGCCATTCGTGGAAACGGATCTTGCCGACGCTGGAATCCTGTTCGAAATCGGGGGCGATATCGCCAAGTTTGAGGCTCATGGAAGCGGCTCCTGTGCTGTGTCTGGCCTTGTGGGTTCAATGTGCCTGCTTCCGTATAAAAACAAAAAGAATAAATATCGATTTATTTATAACCAGATTGCATACGGATTCGCAGACACAAAAAAGCCTCGCACTAGGCGAGGCTTTCTTTGTGCAGCTACGACTTACATGAAGGCGTAAGTGTAGTTGACGATGAAGCGAGTCTGGTCCTGGTCGTTTGCAGCGCCCGAACCGGTGCCGCGATAAACGCCCTGACGCAGGCTGAAGCCCAGACCCTTGAGCGTGCCTTCCTGCAGAACGTAGTCGACGCGAGCGTCGCGCTCCCACTCGCTGAAGGTACCGTGGCCATCGGTGTTACGACCATCCTGACCACGCAGGTAAGCTACCGAAGCCTTCAGGCCCGGTACGCCCAGACGGGCGAAGTCGTAGGAGTACTGACCGAAGGTGGTGTTTTCACCCGCCTTGGCGAACTGGTTGATCATGCTGTCGGTGAACAGGTAGAAGCTGGCGCCGCCAGCACCTTCGGCACGGCCGTTACCATCAACGACACCACCCTGGTTCAGCCAGACGAAACCACCATCATCGTTGACCTGCTGATGACCGAGCATCAGCGCGTGGCCACCGAGGGTATAGGTGAACATGGCGGACCAGGTCTTGTTGTCGACCTTGCCGGTTTCCTTGGCATAACCACCGTTGTTGTTGAAGTTGTAGCCGCCGCCGTGACCGTTCTTGCCGTCGCTGCTGCTGTCGAAGTAGCGCAGGTCGGTCTTGAACGACTGATCGTCAGCGATCTTGAACACGTGGGTGGCACCCAGGAAGCTCTGCTTATAGAAGTCTTCCAGGTTCGAGTAGTAGTACTGCAGGGTCAGGTCTGGAGTGAGCTTGTAGTCCAGGCCACCGTAGCGGAACTTGTTGCTGTCAGCGCTCGCGCCGTTGACCGACAGGCCGGTACGGTTGCTCGACGCACGACCCATCGCATGGGTCAGCTGACCGGCGTTGATGGTCAGGTTGTCGATTTCCTTCGAGGTGATGGTGGCACCTTCGAAAGTTTGCGGCAGCAGTCGACCGTCGTTGGAGACAAGGATCGGCAGCATCGGTGCGAGAGCGCTACCGAAGTGTGCTTCGGTCTTGGAGAAGCGAGCCTTGGCGTTGGCGCCGACACGGGCCCACTGGCTTACCGAGGAGCCATTGCTGTCGTCTGGGAGGAAGCCGGTCTTGTGGTAGCCCTTGCCACCATCCAAGTGGATACCCCATACAGCTTGGGCATCGACACCGAAGCCTACGGTGCCTTCAGTGAAACCGGAAATGTAGTCCAGTTTGAAACCTTGACCGGTTTCACGCTGATCCGGACGCTTGCCGGCCGGGCGAGTCGCGGTCGCCGGAGTGGCGTGCGCTTCACGGTTGTTGTTGTCGAAGTACATGGTGCGCGAGCTCAGGGACAGCTTGCTGTCCTCGACGAAACCTGCAGCGCCTGCTTGTTGGGCGAGAACCCCCAGTGCCACGGCCAGAGCCAGGCTGGACTTGTACATGTTTTGCTCCTCTACGTTCTAATTTTTGTGCGTCTCAAGCGGCGGAGTCTGCTGCCCCACTCACCCGGATTGGCGATTTAGCACCAAAGCGTGACCGCCTAGTCAATCACTAACGATCGATTCGCGACTTTGGTCTAACCCGCCGACCTGCGCTACAGGATAATGACAATCCTATAAATCCAAAATGACCGTTTTATGAATCTGTAAGATTTTTACGGAATAACATCGGAACCATTCCTACGAATCGTTGTATCGACGCCGTCAATCATACCTTTAGGTTATGTGCAAACGTTTGCAAGGGTGGCGACCAACGGCCTCCCGTCGGAACCGATCAAGCGTAGCTAGCTTGGGGGATTCCGCCACTGGCACCGCCGCCCCACACGGACGGAGGTCAGAGCGATTGGCTTTTAAGCTAATTCTAAAAAGTTATTTATTTCATGTTTCTTAGATCATCTAGTCTTCTCGCCATCTATCCCGAATGCCTGACGAGAGGTTCAACCATGATCCCGCATGCTCCGCTGCGCCTGTTCGCCGCCCTGACCCTCGCCAGTGCCAGCTGGCTGGCCCAGGCCGCCGACCTGACCGTCGCCTACCAGACCACCGTCGACCCGGCCAAGGTGGCCCAGGTCGATGGCACCTATGAAAAGGACAGCAAGGCCAGCATCGACTGGCGCAAGTTCGACAACGGCGCCGATGTGATCACCGCCGTCGCCTCGGGCGACGTGCAGATCGGCTACCTCGGCTCCAGCCCGCTGGCCGCCGCCGCCACCCGCAAATTGCCTGTGGAAACCTTCCTGATCGCCACCCAGATCGGCGCCGGCGAGGCCCTGGTCGCCCGCGACAGCATCAAGACCCCGCAGGATCTGGTGGGCAAGAAAGTCGCCGTGCCGTTCGTTTCCACCGGCCACTACAGCCTGTTGGCCGCGCTGAAGAGCTGGAACATCGACCCGTCGAAAGTGCAGATCCTCAACCTCGCGCCACCGGCGATCATCGCCGCCTGGAAACGCGGCGACATCGACGCCACCTACGTCTGGGACCCGGCCCTGGGCGTGGCCAAGGAGAACGGCAAGGTGCTGATCACCTCCGGCGAGCTGGCCGAGAAAGGCGCGCCGACCTTCGACGCCTGGATCGTGCGCAAGGACTTCGCCGCCAAGCACCCGGAGATCGTCAAGTCGTTCGCCAAGGTCACCCTCGACGCCTACGCCAACTACCGCAAGGACCCGAAAGCCTGGCTGGCCGACAAGGACAACGTCGCCAAACTGGTCAAGTTGTCCGGTGCCAAGCCCGCCGATATTCCGGTACTGCTGCAGGGCAACGTCTACCCACTGGCCGCCGACCAGGCCAGTGCCCTTGGCGCACCGACCACCCAGGCGCTGACCGACACCGCCACCTTCCTCAAGCAGCAGGGCAAGGTTGATGCCGTGCTGCCGGACTACGCGCCCTACGTCAGCGCCCAGTACCTGCCCAACTGATCCGGAGCCCGTCATGGCCTTGCTCGAGCTGGAGCGCATCAGCGCACAGTACCCCGGCGCCACCACCCCGGTGCTGGCCGACATCAATCTGAGCCTGGGCCCGCGCCAGCTGCTGGTGGCCCTCGGGCCTTCCGGCAGCGGCAAGACCTCGCTGCTCAACCTGATCGCCGGCTTCGTCGCTCCCAGCGGCGGGCGCATCACCCTCGATGGCGCACCGGTGCAAGGCCCGGGCGCCGAGCGCGGCGTGGTGTTCCAGGACGATGCGCTGCTGCCCTGGCAGGACGTGCTCGGCAACGTCGCCTTCGGCCTGGAGCTGGCCGGCGTGCCGCGTGCGCAGCGTGAAGCCAAGGCGCGCGAGATGCTCACACTGGTCGACCTGGCCGGCTTCGGCGAGCGGCGTGTATGGCAATTGTCCGGCGGGCAGAAACAACGTGTCGGTCTGGCCCGGGCGCTGGCCGCCGACCCACGGGTGCTGTTGATGGATGAACCGTTCGGCGCCCTCGATGCCTTTACCCGCGAACAGATGCAGGAGCTGCTGCTGCAGGTCTGGCAGCGCACCGCCAAGCCAGTGTTCCTGATCACCCACGACATTGAAGAAGCGGTGTTCCTCGCCACCGAGCTGGTGCTCCTGGCGCCCAATCCGGGGCGGGTGGTCGAGCGCCTGCAACTGGACTTCGGCCAGCGCTACGCCGCTGGCGAGTCGGCCCGGGCGATCAAATCCGATCCACGCTTCATCGAAACCCGCGAGCACGTGCTGGCGCGGGTGTTCTCGCAACGCCAGGAGTCCGCATGAGCAGCATCGAATTGCCGGCCGCCGCCAAGCAGCCCCCCCGGACGCCACCTGTCGTGAAAACCCGCAAGCCCTTGCCGACCCGCTGGATCAGCGCCCTCACCCTGGCATCGCTGCTGTTGGTGTGGTGGCTGGTTACCGCCGCCGGCTGGATCGAGCCGCTGTTCCTGCCCTCGCCCGCCGATATCCTGGCCAAGGGCTGGACGCTGCTCACCCAGGGCTACATGGACGCCAGCCTGTGGCAGCACCTGGGCGCCAGCCTGGGGCGCATCGGCCTGGCGCTGCTGTTCGCCACCCTGACCGCCATCCCGGTGGGCATCGCCATCGGCTACAACCGCGTGGCCCGCGGCATCCTCGATCCGCTGATCGAATTCTACCGGCCGATTCCGCCGCTGGCCTACCTGCCACTGATCGTCATCTGGTGCGGCATTGGCGAGCTGTCGAAGGTGCTGCTGATCTACCTGGCCATCTTCGCCCCGATCGCCATCGCCACCGCCACCGGCGTGCGCACCGTCGACCCCGCCAAACTACGCGCCGCGCAGTCGCTGGGCGCCAGCAAAATCCAACTGATCCGCCATGTGATCCTGCCCAGCGCCCTGCCCGACATCCTCACCGGCATCCGCATCGGCCTCGGTGTGGGCTGGTCGACCCTGGTCGCTGCCGAGCTGATCGCAGCCACCAGTGGCCTGGGCTTCATGGTGCAGTCGGCGGCGCAGTTCCTGGTCACCGATGTAGTGGTGCTGGGGATCCTGCTGATCGCCCTGATCGCCTTCGCCCTGGAGATGGGCCTGCGCGCCCTGCAGCGCAAGCTGGTGCCCTGGCACGGCCAGAGCCATTGACCCTGAATGACCACGCCGGCAACCCGGCACCTGGAACGAGAAACGACATGAGCCTGACCGTTACCCCCTTGAGCCCGGCACTGGGCGCGCAGATCAGCGGCGTGGACATCAGCCGCGACATCACTGCCGAACAGCGTGACGCCATCGAGCAGGCGCTGCTCGAGCACCAGGTGCTGTTCTTCCGCGACCAACCGATCTCCCCCGAGCAGCAGGCGCGCTTCGCCGCCCGCTTCGGCGACCTGCATATCCACCCGATCTACCCCAATGTGCCGGAGACACCGCAGGTGTTGATCCTCGACACCGCAGTCACCGACGTGCGCGACAACGCCGTGTGGCACACTGACGTGACTTTCCTGCCGACCCCGGCGCTGGGCGCGGTGCTCAGTGCCAAGCAGCTGCCGTCCTATGGTGGCGATACCCTGTGGGCCAGCGGCATAGCTGCGTTCGAGGCGCTGTCGGCGCCACTGCGCGAGATGCTCGACGGCCTGACCGCCACCCACGACTTCACCAAGTCGTTCCCGCTGGAGCGCTTCGGCACCACGCCCGAGGACCTGGCACGCTGGGAGGCGACCCGGCGCAACAACCCGCCGCTGTCGCATCCGGTGGTGCGCACCCATCCGGTCAGCGGACGCAAGGCGTTGTTCGTCAATGAAGGGTTCACCACGAGGATCAACGAACTGAACGAACTGGAGAGCGAGGCGCTGCTCAAGCTGCTGTTCGCCCATGCGACGCGACCAGAGTTCAGCATTCGCTGGCGTTGGCAGGAAAATGACGTGGCGTTCTGGGACAACCGCGTGACGCAGCACTTTGCGGTGGATGACTACCGCCCCAGCCGGCGGGTGATGCATCGGGCGACCATCCTGGGGGATGCACCGTTCTGAAAGATCCGGGGAGGCCGTTGGCCTCCTTTCGCTGACAAGCCAGCTCCCACAGGTTTTGCCACAACCCTGTGGGAGCGTCCCCAGCGTTCTACCTGACCAGGTGCAGGTACTGCATGTGCCGCTCGTACTGGTCGAGGATGTCGTTGATGATCTGTTCCTTGCTGTAGCCCACCAGGTCGTAGTTCTGGCTGCCCTCGGACAGATGCACCTCCGCACGGTAGTAGCGGCGGTTCTTCAAGTCCTGGGTGCCCAGCCCGCCCAAGGCGAACGATGGCGTGAAGTAGCCGCGCATCTGCACCTGGTAGATGAACGGCTGCTCCTCGCCATGGCCGATCTTCAGGCTGACGTTGTCATGGCTCGGGTCGTCCTGGGTGATCAACACCAGGCCCTTCTGCTCGAACACCTCGCGCACTTCGGCGATGGCCGGGCGCACCACGTCGTCCATGAAGCGATACACCTCGTCCCGAGACGGGAAGTGCACCGCCTGGCTCAGGCGTTGGCGCCAGCCGCCACGCCCGCGCCGGGATTGGGCGAACGGCGCCAGCGAATGCATCTGCGCGATCTGCCGCTGGCTTTCCAGGTAGAAGGCCTTGTGCAGCCCCCACATCATGCACAGCAGGATCAGCGAGAACGGCAACGAGGTCAGCACCACCGCCGACTTCAGCGAGTCGATGCTGCCGGCGAACAGCAGGCTGCTGGTAATCAGCGCGGTCATTGCGCCCCAGAAGATCCGCAGCCAGTTCGGGCCGTCCTCGTCGGCGCCGCCGCCCTTGGCCGACAGCGTCGACAGCACCACGGTGCCGGAGTCGGCAGAAGTGACGAAGAACACGAAACTGATGAACACCGTCACGGCGATCACCGTCTTGCTCCACGGGTAGGTTTCCAGCAGCAGGTACAGGCTCATCGACGGGTTGTCGAGAGCTGACTGGCCGAGCGCGGTCATGCCGTGGTTGATCACCTGGTCGAGGGCGCTGTTGCCGAAGATCGACATCCACGCCAGGGTGAAGCCCAGGGGAATCAGCAGCACGCCGAAGACGAACTCGCGAATGGTCCGGCCCCGCGAGATACGGGCGATGAACAACCCCACGAACGGCGCCCAGGCAATCCACCAGGCCCAGTAGAACACCGTCCAGCCGCCCAGCCAGTCGCGCTGCTCGCCGTAGGCGTACACATCGAAGCTCTTGCGCGGCAGGGCGCCAAGGTAGTCACCGAGGTTCTGGATCAGGGTGTTGAACAGGTGCTGGGTGGGCCCGGCGAACAGCACGAACAGCAGCAGCGCACAGGCCAGGAACAGGTTGATGTCGCTCATCACCCGCACGCCCTTCTCCACCCCGGCGACCGCCACGGCCACCGCCGCGCCCATCATCAGGGTGATGAGGATCACCTGCACCCATTGGCTGTGGCTGATGCCGAACAGGTAGTCCAGGCCTGCGTTCAGGTGCAGTACGCCGAAGCCCATGTCGGCGCCCAGGCCGAACACCGTGGCGATGATGCCGAAGCCATCCACCGCGTAGCCGATCGGCCCGTTGATGCGCTTGCCGATCAGCGGGTATAGCGCCGAGCGCAGGGCCAGTGGCAGGTTGTGGCGGTAGGCGAAGTAGGCGAGCGCCATGCCGACGAAGGCGAACACACCCCAGCCATGCAGGCCCCAGTGCAGGAACAGGATCTGCATCGCCTGGCGCCCGGCCTCGGCCGTGCCCGCCTCGCCCTGCGGCGGCTGGAGCATGTGGGTCAGCGGTTCGGAGACGCAGAAGAAGAACAGCGTGATGCTGATACCGGCGGCGAACAGCATGCCGGCCCAGGACAGGTAGCTGAACTCGGGTTCGTCGTGGTCGGCGCCGAGCTTGATCTTGCCGTAGCCCGACAAGGCAGTGACCACCACGAAGACCAGGTACAGGGTCATGGCCAGCATGTAGTACCAGCCGACCGTGTTGGCCGCCCAGTTCTGCGCGGCCAGCAACCACTCGCCGGCAGCCTGGGGCTGGGCGATGACGATCAGGCCGAAAATGAGGATGAAGCTTGCCGCGAAATAGAACACGGGGGGGTTCATGCGGATCTTGCCGTTGGCAAGGTCGGGGGTCGGTGCACTCATTGAACGGGCACCTCGTCACGGGACGTGAGGTTCGGATTGAACGGGTTCAGCAAAGGCGATTCCTCCTTTTGAACACCGGCAATGGACCAGCGTTTTTCGTTGAACAAGCGTTCAAGTTAAACATGGATTGGATTTCAATGCGACCCGATGCCGCTCCAGGACGTGATCGAGGTGGAGGCGGGAAGTCCCGCCGCCACGCCTCATAAGCCTTGAGCTAGAGGGCTTTCTTGCCCTCGCAATCCAGTTGCAGGTTCGCCTGGGTAATGTTGCTGTCAGCCGGCACGCTGCGGGTCAGCCAGACATTGCCGCCAATGGTCGAACCCTTGCCGATGGTGATCCGCCCGAGGATGGTCGCGCCGGCGTAGATCACCACGTCGTCCTCGACGATCGGGTGCCGCGCCAGGCCCTTGTGCAAGGTGCCGGACTCGTCGCTGGGGAAGCGCTTGGCGCCCAGGGTCACCGCCTGGTAGATGCGCACCCGCTCACCGATGATCGCGGTCTCGCCGATCACCACGCCGGTGCCGTGGTCGATGAAGAAGCTCGGGCCGATTTGCGCACCGGGGTGGATGTCGATGCCGGTGGCCGAGTGCGCCAGCTCCGAACTGATCCGCGCCAGCAGCGGCAGGCCGGCTCGATAGAGGTGGTGGGCCAGCCGGTGGTGGATGATCGCCAGGATGCCCGGGTAGCACAGCAGCACCTCGTCGACGCTGCGCGCCGCCGGGTCGCCGTGGAAGGCGGCGAGTACGTCTGTGTCCAGCAGCACGCGCAGCGCCGGCAGGGCCGCGGCGAAATCCTGGATCAGGCGCAGGGCGTGGGTATCGACATCGACCACATCGGTCTTGCCATGGCGCGCCGCGTAGCGCAGTTCCAGACGGGCCTGGGCCAGCAGCGCGGTGAGGGCGGCGTCGAGGGTGTGGCCTACATAAAAGTCCTCGCTTTCCTCGCGCAGGTCCACCGGCCCCAGGCGCATGGGGAACAGCGCGCCGCACAGCTGTTCGAGAATCTGCCGCAGCGCCTCGCGCGACGGCAGTTCGCGCCCGCCCTGCTCGCCGCTGCTGCGGCCATTGCTGCTGCGCCACTGCTCGCGGGCGTTGCGCAGGCCACTGACGATACCCTGCAGTTGCCAGTGCCCGGTTGATGGTTGTTCGCTCACGGTGTTTCTCCTGCCAGGCGGCTTTCTCTATTTGCATACGCTCCTACAAGGAGGTGCAAAACACGATACGTCAAATCTGCCTCTTGGAAAAAACAACGCTTTATTCCATCCTGAGCTAAGTCGGGTATAAGCCGCTGCAATTTGCAGCTTTGGAATAACAACCTGATTTTTTATTATTTCCCGGCCTATGAAGCCCACCTCTATAGTCGCCACCTCACTACTTCCACAACAAGCGCGGGGCATGCCATGACCAAATTCGCCAAACCCCTTCTCAACGCCAGCCTGGCGCTCCTGCTCGGCGCCGGCCTGCTCGGCCAGGCCTTTGCCGGCGAACAGTTGAAGACCATCCAGGAAAAAGGCGTGATCAACGTCGGCCTGGAAGGCACCTACCCACCGTTCAGCTTCCAGGACGAAAACGGCAAGCTGACCGGCTTCGAGGTCGAGCTGTCCGAGTTGCTGGCCAAGGAGCTGGGGGTCAAGGCCAAGGTCCAGCCGACCAAGTGGGACGGCATCCTCGCCGCACTGGAATCCAAGCGCCTCGACGTGGTGATCAACCAGGTGACCATCTCCGAGGAACGCAAGAAGAAGTACGATTTCTCCGAGCCCTACACCATCTCCGGCATCCAGGCACTGGTCCTGAAGAAGAAGGCCGAGCAACTGAACATCAAGACCGCCCAGGACCTGGCCAACAAGAAAGTGGGCGTGGGCCTGGGCACCAACTACGAGCAATGGGTGAAGAAGGACGTCCCGCAAGCCGACGTGCGCACCTATGAAGACGATCCGACCAAGTTCGCCGACCTGCGCAACGGCCGCATCGACGCCATCCTGATCGACCGCCTGGCCGCCCTGGAATATGCCCAGAAAGCCAAGGATACCGAGCTGGCCGGCGCCGCCTTCTCGCGCCTGGAAAGCGGTGTGGCCCTGCGCAAAGGCGAGCCTGAGCTGCTGGCAGCGCTGAACAAGGCCATCGACAAGCTCAAGGCCGACGGCTCGCTGGCCAAGCTGTCCGAGAAATACTTCGGTGCCGATGTCACCAAATGATCGCTGAAGCCCTGCAACTCGTTGTCGATTCCGCGCCCTTCCTGTTGAAGGGCGCGGGTTATACCGTGCTACTCAGCGTCGGCGGCATGTTCTTTGGCCTGGTGCTGGGCTTTGCCCTGGCGCTGATGCGCCTGTCGAAGATCCTGCCGCTGGATTGGCTGGCGCGCATCTACGTGTCGTTCTTCCGTGGCACGCCGCTGCTGGTGCAGCTGTTCGTGATCTACTTCGGCCTGCCGCAGATCGGCATCGAGCTCGACCCGATCCCGGCCTCGCTGATTGGTCTGTCGCTGAACATGGCGGCGTATATCTGCGAGATTCTCCGCGCGGCAATCTCCTCGATCGACCGTGGCCAGTGGGAAGCAGCCGCCAGCATCGGCATGACCCGCACCCAGGCCATGCGCCGGGCGATCCTGCCGCAAGCCCTGCGCACTGCCCTGCCACCGCTGGGCAACAGCTTCATCTCGCTGGTCAAGGACACCGCCCTGGCGGCGACCATCCAGGTGCCCGAGCTGTTCCGCCAGGCGCAGCTGATCACCGCACGGACCTTCGAGGTCTTCACCATGTACCTGGCTGTCGCGGTGGTCTACTGGATCCTCTGCAGCATCCTGGCGCACTTCCAGAACCGCATGGAAGCGCGGGTCAACCAGCACGACCAGGAGCACTGAGATGATCGTAGTAGAAGGCCTGACCAAGCAGTTCAAGGGCCAGACCGTGCTCAACGGCATCGACCTGAGCGTGCAGCCCGGCGAAGTGGTGGCCATCATCGGCCCCAGCGGCTCGGGCAAGACCACCTTCCTGCGCTGCCTGAACCTGCTGGAAACCCCCGATGCCGGGCGCATCCAGATCGGCGATATCAGCATCGACGCCAACCGCCCGCTTGGCGGCCAACAGGGTGCGATCCGCCGCCTGCGCCAACAGGCCGGGTTCGTGTTCCAGAACTTCAACCTGTTCCCTCATCGCACCGCCCTGGAGAACGTCATCGAAGGGCCGGTGATCGTCAAGAAGACGCCCCGCGACAAGGCCATCGAGCTGGCCAAGCGCCTTCTGGCCAAGGTCGGCCTGGCAGGCAAGGAGGGCGCCTACCCCAGGCGCCTGTCCGGTGGCCAGCAGCAACGGGTGGCCATCGCCCGGGCCCTGGCCATGGAGCCGGAGGTGATCCTGTTCGACGAGCCCACTTCGGCGCTCGACCCCGAACTGGTTGGCGAAGTGCTGGAAACCATCCGCGGCCTGGCCGAGGAAAAGCGCACCATGATCATCGTCACCCACGAGATGAGCTTCGCCCGCGATGTCGCCAACCGGGTGATCTTCTTCGACAAGGGCGTGATCGTCGAGCAGGGCGAGGCCAAGGCGCTGTTCGCCAACCCGAAGGAAGAGCGCACACGCCAGTTCCTGCGCAAGTTCCTCGGCACCGCCGCCGGCCAGGAATGAGCCCGATGCGCGGGGCTCACACCTCGCGCAGGTTGTGACAACGCCTGAAGCGCGCTTCCAGGTTGCGATCGGGCATCTGGTGGCTGCGCAGGGCGTTGAGGGTCTGCTCCACGTAATCGCGCGTGGTGCCATAGCGCCCCTTGGCGCTGGCGAGGATCTGGCTGAGCAGGGTGTCCGGCAGGTTGCCCGCATAGCACGGCAGGTGCCGCTCCAGCACGAAGCCCAGCGCCTGCACCTTGCTGCCATCGTTCAGGCGGCAACTCAGCCAATGCGGACGGTAGGCCGGGAACGGCATCTCACGTTGCCACAGTGCCATCAGCGAGTCATGGAGGTTGGTTTCGTCCAGACGGAAGGCAAAACCGCTGCAGGAGCCGCCACGGTCCAGGCCGAACACCAGGCCCGGGCACTCCGGAGTGCCACGGTGTTCGTGGGACCACAGGTAAAGGCCGCGGTGGTAACCATGCACCCGCGCCCGCTGGCGCTCGACCGAGTTGCATTCGGGGCGCCAGATCAGCGAACCGTAGGCAAAAAGCCAGACCGGGCCGCCTTCGTGCTGGGACATGGTTTCCTGCATCGAACGCTGCAGTTGTTCACGGGTCAACTGCTGCCCGAAGTCGAGTGACGGCGGATAGGCTATTTGCCAGGATGAACTTTCAAGCGTCGACATGAGCTGCCGCCATTAATTCCTGAGAACTACCAAAGTGCAGGTATTGCCGTGCCTGTTCGGATGCTATCGCGGGGCAAGCCCGCTTCCACAAAGGCCTACCAGGATCGCGTGGGAACGGGTTTGCCCGGCGATTTACCTGGCACCTAACGTAAGGCAGAACGCACTTTGCACTCAACCCCGAAAACAGGATTTCATTAAAGCATCCGCTGAACGGAAACTAATAGTCCGAGTATAGCGAAACTTATTACCCGCACCGGTAACAATCTCCGCCATATAATCAACAGGAAAACACTTGGTTATTAAACCCGACACGCCCTTGCAGCGTGCCGGGTTACTTCACCCGCGTGGCGCGTAGGCGAACACGTCAGCCCGCATGCGGTGGGCATCCATGCCTGCCTCGACCAATGCATCGAGGGTGGCGTAGACCATGTTCGGCGAGCCACTGGCATAGACATGCACCTGGTTGAGGTCGCCAATGTCCTCGCATACTGCTTCGTGGAGCAGGCCACACCGCCCTTCCCAACCGCACAGATCGCTGACCACCTTGTGCAGGAACAGGTTCGGCAGGCGCTCCCACTCGGCCCAGTGCTCGATCTGGTAGAAGTCTTCAGGTCGGCGCACACCCCAGTACAAGTGCACCGGGTGCTTGAAGCCCTGCGCCCGGCAGTGCTCGATCAGGCTGTGCATCTGCCCCATACCGGTACCGGCGGCGATCAGTACCAGCGGGCCGTCAGGCAACTCTGCCAGGTGCGCATCACCAAATGGCAGTTCGATGCGGGCCAGGCCATTGCGCTGCAACTGCTGGATCAACTGCACGGCACTGCTTTCGCGGGCCAGCACATGTAGCTCCAGCTCACGCCCACCGTGGGGCGCCGAAGCGAGCGAAAAAGCTGCCTTGTCCATGCCCTCACGCTCGATCATCAGGTATTGCCCGGCGTGGTAGCGGGGCGGCTTGCCGGCCGGCGCGCGCAGGCGCACGCGCCAGACATCGCCACCGATCTCGACGCACTCGCTCACGGTACAGGCCAGCTTGCGCAGCGGCAGCTCGCCCAAGGCCAGCACACCATCCCACAGCAACACACAGTCCTCCAGCGGCTCGGCGATGCAGGTGAACAGCTCACCGTGATCGCGCACTTGGCCTTCCTGGCGAACACTGCCTTCCACCAGCAGCGCGGCACACACATGGCAGTTGCCGTTGCGGCAGCTGTTCGGGCAGTCATAGCCCAGGCGCCGTGCCGCATCCAGAATCCTTTCACCCGGTTCGACCGCCAGTACCGCCCCGGAAGGCTGCAAGGTTACCTGCATCAATCTATTCCCAACTGGTCCCACAGCTCATCGATACGGCGGGTGACGGCCTCGTCCTTGACGATGACCCGGCCCCATTCGCGTGTAGTCTCGCCCGGCCATTTGTGCGTGGCGTCCAGGCCCATCTTCGACCCCAGCCCCGATACCGGCGACGCGAAGTCGAGGTAGTCGATCGGGGTGTTGTCGATCATCACCGTATCACGCTTGGGGTCCATGCGCGTGGTGATGGCCCAGATCACATCGTTCCAGTCGCGAGCGTTGATATCGTCGTCGGTGACGATAACGAACTTGGTGTACATGAACTGTCGCAGGAACGACCACACACCCAGCATCACGCGCTTGGCATGGCCAGGGTACTGCTTCTTCATGGTCACCACCGCCATGCGGTACGAGCAGCCTTCCGGCGGCAGGTAGAAGTCGGTGATCTCGGGGAACTGCTTCTGCAGGATCGGCACGAACACTTCGTTCAGCGCCACGCCAAGGATCGCCGGCTCATCCGGCGGCCTGCCGGTGTAGGTGCTGTGGTAGATCGGCTTTTGCCGGTGGGTGATGCGCTCGACGGTGAACACCGGGAAGCTGTCCACTTCGTTGTAGTAGCCGGTGTGGTCGCCGTACGGGCCTTCCGGGGCCATCTCGCCGGGGTGGATCACGCCTTCGAGGATGATCTCGGCGGTGGCCGGTACCTGCAGGTCGTTGCCACGGCACTTGACCAGTTCGGTGCGGTTGCCACGCAACAGGCCAGCGAAGGCGTACTCGGAAAGCGTGTCCGGGACCGGGGTCACGGCACCGAGGATGGTCGCCGGGTCCGCGCCCAACGCCACGGCTACCGGGAACGGCTGGCCAGGATGCTTCTCGCACCATTCGCGGTAGTCCAGCGCCCCGCCGCGGTGGCTCAGCCAGCGCATGATCACCTTGTTGCGGCCAATCACCTGCTGGCGATAGATACCCAGGTTCTGGCGGTCCTTGTTCGGCCCGCGAGTCACGGTCAGGCCCCAGGTGATCAGTGGCGCAACATCGCCCGGCCAGCAGTGCTGGATCGGCAGCTGGCCGAGGTCGACATCATCGCCTTCGACCACGATTTCCTGGCACACCGCGTCCTTGACCACCTTCGGCGCCATGGACACGACCTTCTTGAAGATCGGCAGCTTCGACCAGGCATCCTTCAGGCCCTTCGGCGGCTCGGGCTCCTTGAGAAACGCCAGCAGCTTGCCGATCTCGCGCAGTTCTTCGGTCGACTCGGCCCCCATACCCATGGCCACGCGCTCGGGGGTGCCGAACAGGTTGCCCAGCACCGGCAAGTCGAAGCCGGTGGGTTTTTCGAAGAGCAAGGCCGGACCCTTGGCGCGCAGCGTGCGGTCGCAGACTTCGGTCATTTCCAGAACTGGGGAGATGGGAACCTGGATGCGCTTGAGTTCACCGCGCTGTTCCAGGCCACGAATGAAGTCGCGTAGATCGCGATACTGCATGCAAGGGCCTCGTGTTGGGCGTATCGGTCGGGGTGCAGAGTGTAGCGCCGTTGGCGGTTAAACGCCCAATAATTTCTGGGGGCCGCTGCGCCCCCCACGGCCGGCAAGCCGGCTCCCACAGGTTGTATGTGAGCCCTGTGGGAGCCGGCTTGCCGGCGATGGGCTGCGAAGCAGCCCCAATCAGTTCCAGCCTGAAACGCTTACTTGCGCTTCATCGACAGGAAGAACTCATCGTTGGTCTTGGTCTGCTTGAGCTTGTCGACCAGGAACTCGATGGCGGCGATCTCGTCCATCGGGTGCAGCAGCTTGCGCAGGATCCACATGCGCTGCAGTTCGTCGTCGGCGGTCAGCAGCTCTTCGCGACGGGTACCGGACTTGTTGATGTTGATGGCCGGGAACACACGCTTCTCGGCGATGCGGCGGTCCAGGGGCAGCTCCATGTTGCCGGTACCCTTGAACTCTTCGTAGATCACCTCGTCCATCTTCGAGCCGGTTTCGACCAGCGCGGTGGCGATGATGGTCAGCGAACCGCCTTCCTCGATGTTACGGGCGGCACCGAAGAAGCGCTTCGGCTTTTCCAGGGCGTGGGCGTCGACACCACCGGTCAGCACCTTGCCGGAGCTCGGGATCACGGTGTTGTAGGCACGTGCCAGACGGGTGATGGAGTCGAGCAGGATGACCACGTCTTTCTTGTGCTCGACCAGGCGCTTGGCCTTCTCGATGACCATCTCGGCAACCTGCACGTGGCGGGTCGGCGGCTCGTCAAAGGTCGAAGCGACCACTTCGCCGCGCACGGTGCGCTGCATCTCGGTCACTTCTTCCGGGCGCTCGTCGATCAGCAGGACGATCAGGTGGCACTCGGGGTTGTTACGGGTAATGTTGGCTGCGATGTTCTGCAGCATGATGGTCTTACCGGCTTTCGGCGGTGCGACGATCAGGCCACGCTGGCCTTTGCCGATCGGGGCGCACAGGTCGATGACGCGACCGGTGAGGTCTTCGGTGGAGCCGTTACCGGCTTCCATCTTCAGGCGCTTGTTGGGGAACAGCGGCGTCAGGTTTTCGAACAGGATCTTGTTCTTCGCGTTTTCCGGACGGTCGAAGTTGATGGTATCAACCTTCAGCAGCGCGAAGTAACGCTCGCCTTCCTTCGGTGGGCGGATCTTGCCGACGATGGTGTCGCCGGTGCGCAAGTTGAAGCGACGGATCTGGCTGGGCGAAACGTAGATGTCATCAGGGCCGGCCAGGTAAGAGGCATCCGCCGAACGCAGGAAACCGAAACCATCCTGGAGAATCTCCAGCACGCCGTCACCCGAGATCTCTTCGCCGCTTTTCGCATGCTTTTTCAGCAGGGCGAAAATCACGTCCTGTTTGCGCGAACGGGCCATGTTTTCGATGCCCATCTGTTCGGCCATTTCCAAAAGATCGGTAATCGGCTTTTGCTTGAGTTCTGTCAGGTTCATAAGGGGAGTGACGTAATCATGTAAGGAAGGGAAAAATTAAGCAGTTGGCTTAATGAGGCCGCGCCGCTAGATGGCGACAGGATCGCGTACTGATTCGAATTAGGGATGCTTCGGCGACGGCGTGCAGAGGGCACTGGAGAAGCAGTGCGAGACCGAATGTAACACTTGCTTTTTTCGACGTCTAGTGGTTTTGGCCAGTGTTTTACGGGGCTATCCGACTGGATGGTCGCAAGGCCGGGGCTCGCCAGCCCTCAGGAAAACCACCTACAACAGATAAAGAAAAGCCCCGCATTTGCGGGGCTTCTTCACATCACAGGCTGGCGTCGAGGAACGCTTTGAGCTGCGACTTGGACAACGCGCCGACCTTGGTGGCCTCGACGTTGCCGTTCTTGAACAGCATCAGCGTCGGAATACCACGCACGCCGTGCTTGGCCGGAGTTTCCTGGTTTTCGTCGATGTTCAGCTTGGCGATGGTCACCTTGCCTTGATATTCCGAAGCGATGTCGTCCAGTACCGGCGCGATCATCTTGCATGGGCCGCACCATTCAGCCCAGTAGTCGACCAGCACCGCGCCTTCAGCCTTGAGTACGTCGGCTTCGAAGCTGGCGTCGGTGACATGTTTGATAAGATCGCTGCTCATGGATATCTCCAGGTCGTAAGCACAAAAAACGTTGCCCATCATAGCCGCACCCAGGCGCGACAGGAAGCCACAGACGATTGAGTGTAACTATAGTGGTGCAAGACGCCACGAATCGAAACTGTCATATCACGGTCATAACATTGCTATGACATTGCCATGCATCAAGCCTTGCAGTGCCGCTCGTTGGCGTAGGACCACGATCGTGGCACGATTGCCGGGTTAACGACCGAGAACCTCCAGACCATGCCGCATACCACCGCGAAGAACCTGTCTCTGATCGCCGCCATCGACCTGGGCTCCAACAGCTTCCACATGGTCGTGGCCAAGGCCCATCACACGGAAATCCGCATCCTCGAAAGGCTTGGAGAAAAGGTTCAGCTCGCCGCCGGCATCGACGATGAGCGCAGGCTCAGCGAAGAAGCCATGCAACGCGGCCTGGAATGCCTCAAGCGCTTCGCCCAACTGATCAACGGCATGCCGCAGGGCGCGGTGCGCATCGTCGGCACCAACGCCTTGCGCGAAGCACGCAACCGCAACGAATTCATCCTGCGCGCCGAGGCCATCCTCGGCCACCCGGTCGAGGTCATTTCCGGCCGTGAAGAGGCGCGCCTGATCTACCTGGGCGTGTCCCACACCCTGGCCGACACCCCGGGCAAGCGCCTGGTCGCCGACATCGGCGGCGGCAGCACCGAGTTCATCATCGGCCAGCGTTTCGAGCCGCTGCTGCGCGAAAGCCTGCAAATGGGCTGCGTCAGCTTCACCCAGCGTTATTTCCGCGACGGCAAGATCACCCCGGCGCGCTACGCCCAGGCCTACACCGCCGCGCGCCTGGAGCTGATGAGCATCGAGAACGCCCTGCACCGCCTGACCTGGGACGAGGCGATCGGCTCATCCGGGACCATCCGTGCCATCGGCGCCGCCATCAAGTCCGGCGGCCTGGGCAATGGCGAGGTCAACGCCGAGGGCCTGGCCTGGGTCAAGCGCAAGCTGTTCAAGCTGGGCGAGACCGACAAGATCGACTTCGAAGGGGTCAAGCCCGATCGCCGCACCATCTTCCCGGCGGGGCTGGCCATCCTCGAGGCGATCTTCGACGCGCTGGAGCTGCAGCGCATGGAGCACTGCGACGGTGCCCTGCGTGAGGGCGTGCTGTTCGACCTGCTGGGCCGCCACCACCACGAGGACGTGCGCGAGCGCACCCTGAACTCGCTGATGGAGCGCTACCACGTCGATCAAGGTCAGGCCGCACGCGTGGAGCGCAAGGCGCTGCACGCCTTCGATCAAGTGGCCAAGGCATGGGACCTAGAAGAGGGCAACTGGCGCGATCTTCTGGGTTGGGCGGCGAAAGTGCATGAAGTTGGCTTGGATATCGCCCATTATCACTACCACAAGCACGGAGCCTACCTGATCGAGCACTCCGACCTGTCCGGCTTCTCCCGCGAAGACCAGCAGATGATGGCACTGCTGGTGCGCGGCCATCGCCGCAACATTCCCAAGGACAAGTTCGCCGAGTTCGGCGACGAAGGCATCAAGCTGATCCGCCTGTGCGTACTGCTGCGCTTCGCCATCCTCTTCCACCACATCCGCGGCACCCAGCAGATGCCGAAAGTGGTGCTGCACGCTGGCGACAACAGCCTGGAAGTGGTTTTCCCTGGCAACTGGCTGGAACAGAACCAGCTGACCCAGGCCGACTTCGCCAACGAGGCGGAGTGGCTGGCCCGGGTCGGCTTCGTCCTCAGCGTACGTTGAGCACCGGGTTGCTCAGGCGCTCCAGCAGGGTCGCCTGGGCACTGCGCGGGTTCTGGTTGCCGGTCGGGGTGCTGCGCACGTAGCGCCCGTCCGGCTGCAAGGTCCAGGCCTGGGTGTTGTCGGTCAGGTAGCCTTCCAGTTCCTTCTTGACCCGTAGCAACAGCTTCTTGCCTTCCACCGGGAAGCAGGTCTCGACGCGCTTGTCGAGGTTGCGCTCCATCCAGTCGGCACTGGACAGGTAGATCTGCTCCTCGCCGCCATTGAGGAAATAGAACACCCGGGTGTGCTCGAGGAAGCGGCCGATGATCGAGCGCACATGGATGTTGTGCGAAACGCCCGGGATGCCCGGACGCAGGCAGCACATGCCGCGCACCACCAGGTCGATGCGCACGCCCGACTGGCTGGCCTTGTACAGCGCCTTGATGATCTTGGCGTCGGTCAGCGAATTGAACTTGGCGATGATGTGTGCCGGCTTGCCCTCCAGGGCGAACTGGGTCTCCCGGGCGATCATGTCGAGCATGCCCTTCTTCAGGGTGAAGGGCGCGTGCAGCAGCTTCTTCATGCGCAGGGTCTTGCCCATGCCGATCAACTGGCTGAACAGTTTGCCGACGTCTTCGGTGAGGGCGTCGTCGGAGGTCAGCAGGCTGTAGTCGGTGTACAGGCGGGCGTTGCCGGCGTGGTAGTTGCCGGTCCCCAGGTGCGCGTAACGGACGATCTCGCCCTGCTCGCGGCGCAGGATCAGCATCATCTTGGCGTGGGTCTTGAAACCGACCACCCCGTAGATCACCACCGCGCCAGCGGCCTGCAGGCGGCTGGCCATCTGCAGGTTGGACTCTTCGTCGAAGCGGGCGCGCAATTCGATCACCGCAGTGACCTCCTTGCCGTTACGCGCGGCGTCCACCAGGGCGTCGACGATCTCCGAGTTGGCGCCCGAGCGATAGAGCGTCTGGCGCACGGCAAGTACGTGCGGGTCCTTGGCGGCCTGGCGCAGCAGGTCGATCACCGGGGTGAACGACTCGAACGGGTGCATCAGCAACACGTCCTGCTTGCCGATCACGCTGAAGATGTTGTCGGCATTGACGAGCAGCTTGGGGATCGCCGGGGTGAACGGCGTGTACTGCAGCTCCGGGTGGCTGTCGAGCCCGGTGATGCTGAACAGGCGGGTCAGGTTGACCGGGCCGTTGACCTGGTACAGCTCGCTCTCGCTCAGGCTGAACTGCTTGAGCAGGTAGTCGGAGAGGTGTTTCGGGCAAGTATCGGCCACCTCGAGGCGCACCGCATCGCCGTAGCGGCGCGAGAACAGCTCGCCGCGCAGGGCCCGGGCCAGGTCGTCGACTTCTTCGGAGTCCAGCGCCAGGTCGGCGTTACGGGTCAGGCGGAACTGGTAGCAACCCTTGACCTTCATGCCCTGGAACAGGTCATCGGCATGGGCATGGATCATCGACGACAGGAACACATAGTTGTCGCCAGGCCCACCCACGTCTTCCGGCACGCGGATTACCCGCGGCAGCAGGCGCGGTGCCGGAATGATCGCCAGGCCCGAATCGCGGCCGAAGGCGTCGACACCCTCGAGCTCGACGATGAAGTTCAGGCTCTTGTTCACCAGCAGCGGGAACGGGTGGGTCGGGTCGAGGCCGATCGGGGTGATGATCGGCGCGATCTCGTCGCGGAAGAAGCGCCGTACCCAGGTCTTGAGCTTGGGCGTCCAGTAACGGCGGCGGATAAAGCGAATGGCGTGTTTTTCCAGCTCCGGCAGCAGCACGTCGTTGAGGATCGCGTACTGGCGATCCACTTCGAGATGCACCAGCTCGCTGATGCGCGCCAGCGCCTGGTGCGGCTGCAGGCCGTCGGCGCCGGCCTGTTCGCGGGCGAAGTTGATCTGCTTCTTCAGGCCGGCCACGCGGATTTCGAAGAACTCGTCCAGGTTGCTGGAGAAGATCAACAGGAACTTCAGGCGCTCGAGCAGCGGGTACGACTCGTCCAGCGCCTGCTCCAGCACGCGGATATTGAACTGCAGCTGCGAAAGCTCGCGATGAATGTACAGGCTGCTGTCGTCCAGGCTCGGCACGGCGATCGCCGGAGCCGGCGCAGGCGCTGGAGCAGGGGTGGCTTCAGCGACAGGTTCCGGCTGCGCTACCGCCGGCAGGTCGGGCGGCGTCTGCACCATCTCTTCGGGCACGGCCTGGGCATCCTTGATCGCGACAGGGTTGAGCACTTCGTTATTCATCTGACGTTCCTGGAGAGCGTTACTGCCCTCTCATCATTTGAGCGGCACGCACGGCGAAATAGGTCAGGATGCCATCGGCGCCTGCCCGTTTGAATGCGGTGAGGGATTCAAGGATCACGGCTTCGCTGAGCCAGCCGTTCTGGATCGCGGCCATGTGCATGGCGTACTCGCCGCTGACCTGATAGACGAAGGTCGGCACCTTGAACTCGGTCTTCACCCGGTGAACGATGTCCAGGTACGGCATGCCCGGCTTGACCATGACCATGTCGGCGCCTTCGGCGAGGTCGGTGGCCACTTCGTGCAAGGCCTCGTCGCTGTTGGCCGGATCCATCTGGTAGGAGGCCTTGTTGGCCTTGCCCAGGTTCAGCGCCGAGCCGACCGCATCGCGGAACGGGCCGTAGTAGGCGCTGGCGTACTTGGCCGAGTAGGCCATGATGCGCACGTTGACGTGGCCGGCAACTTCGAGGGCTTCGCGGATCGCGCCAAGACGGCCGTCCATCATGTCCGATGGGGCGACTACCTGGGCGCCAGCCTCGGCATGGGACAGCGCCTGACGCACCAGCGCGTCGACGGTGATGTCGTTCTGCACGTAGCCTTCCTCGTCGAGGATGCCGTCCTGACCGTGGGTGGTGAACGGGTCAAGGGCCACGTCGGTGATCACCCCCAGCTCCGGGAAGCGGGCACGCAGGGCACGGGTGGCGCGCTGGGCGATGCCGTCCGGGTTCCACGCTTCGGCGCCATCGAGGGATTTCTTTTCGGTCGGGGTCACCGGGAACAGCGCCAGCGCCGGAAGGCCCAGCTCTACCCACCCCTGTGCGGCTTCCAGCAACAGGTCAATTGACAGGCGCTCGACGCCCGGCATGGACGGCACTTCTTCGCGGCGGCCTTCGCCGTCCAGTACGAATACCGGAAGAATCAGGTCATCGACAGTCAGGGTGTTTTCGCGAACCAGGCGACGGGAAAATTCGTCCCGACGGTTGCGACGCAGACGGGTGGCAGGAAACAGACGATTGGCGGGGGTAAAGCTCACGGCAGACTCCTGAGCCCGCGCAGGCGGGCGAGCGCGACAGTTATAAGCGGCCATTATGACGCCTGTGTGACACCCGAGGGCAACCCTGCGACTTGTGGCCGCAGTCATTGTCCTTGTAGGAAATGTTCACGTCGAGACACATTTGGACACTTTCCCGATCGCGCCCGAAGGGGTAGGCTGCGCGTTCATTTCGCCAGCACGCCAGAAAATGCTTCAACAATTCCTGAACGATTTCGGCTATTTTGCCCTTTTTCTCGGCACGTTCTTCGAGGGCGAGACGATCCTCGTGCTCGCCGGGTTTCTTGCGTTCCGCGAATACATGGATATCAAGCTGGTAGTCCTGGTGGCCTTTTGTGGCAGCTACGCCGGTGACCAACTGTGGTACTTCATGGGCCGCCGCCATGGGCGCAAGATCCTCGCCCGCAAGCCTCGCTGGCAGGCCATGGGCGACCGCGCGCTGGAGCATATCCGCCGCCATCCGGACATCTGGGTGCTGAGCTTCCGCTTCGTCTACGGCCTGCGCACGGTCATGCCGGTGGCCATCGGCCTGTCCGGCTACCCGCCACGCCGCTACCTGCTGCTCAATGGCATCGGCGCCGCAGTCTGGGCCCTGGCCCTGGGCCTGGCCGCCTACCACTTCGGCGCCATCCTCGAAGGCATGCTGGGCAGCATCAAGAAATACGAGTTATGGGTGCTCGGCGGCCTGCTGGTGTTGGGCCTCGCGCTCTGGCTGCGTCGGCGCTTTCGCAATAGCCGCGCCGAGCGTCGCGCGGCGGCAGAGGGCCAGGCCGCCGAGGCTGAGCAAGCTGTAGCCGAGCAGCAGCAGCCAGAACAACGGCGTGACCAGCACTAAGCCAAGCGCGCCGGCCAGATACAGCGCGGGCGCATTCGACAGCAGGCGCGCCAGTTCCAGGCGCCCTGCCCAGGCCCGGTCTTCCAGCGCCACGCCCAGCACGAACAGCCCGAACGCCATCACCATCCAGCCCAATGCCAGGGCCGCGGGCGTCACCTGCTCCGCCACCTCCATCAGATAACTGCCCAACGCGACGTAGACCGCGAACTGCGCCGTGACGTACAGCTGCTGCGCAGCGCCCAGCGGGATCGCGAACTTGCGAAACGCGGCGAGGTCCTGCTTGGCCTGTGGATAAGCGGCGGCCACGTCCGCCGGCCGCCAGCCGGTGGGCATGAACCAGATGCGCAGCTTGTCCCACCAACGGGCCGTTCGCCGGGCGTCGTCCCACAGCTGGGCATAGAACTGCACGTTGGCCCACAGCGGGTTCCAGCTCGCCAAAGGCGTGGTCACGCCAAAGATCACCGGCTCGCGCTCGTCCTCTTCCTGGAAGGTGCCGAACAGCCGGTCCCAGATTATGAACACGCCGCCGTAGTTGCGATCCAAGTACAGAGGATTCTGCGCATGGTGGACACGATGGTTGGACGGCGTGATGAAAATCCACTCGAGCCAGCCCAGCTTGGGCACATGGCGGGTGTGCACCCAGAACTGGTACAGCAGGTTCAGCGATGCCACGGTGATGAACACCAGGGGCGGCACGCCCAGCAGCGCCAGCGGCAGGTAGAAGATCCAGGAAAACAAGAACCCGCTACTGGTCTGGCGCAAGGCGGTGGTGAGGTTGTACTCCTCGCTCTGGTGATGCACCGAGTGCGCTGCCCACAGGATGTTGCGCTCGTGGCCCAGGCGGTGCAGCCAGTAGTAACAGAGGTCGTAAAGTACGAAGGCGACCACCCACACCCACCAGGCATCCGCCGGCAGCCGCAACCAGGCCAGGTGCTCCCATGCCACGGCATAGGTGACCAGCCCCACCCCTTTGGTCAGCAGCCCGGTGCTGGTGGACAGCGCACCGGTGCTCAGGCTGTTGATCGAGTCGGCAAGCTGGTAGTTGCGACGCCCGCGCACGCGGTCGGCGATCAGCTCCACCGCGATCAGCACGAAGAAGAACGGCACGGCCAGCAGAATCAGGTCCATGAACGGCCACCTCCAAGGTTGTTCACGAAGATTAGGCCCGGCGAAGGGCAAATCCCATGGCTACATCTGCCAAACTAGAGGACATTTAGCGCCTCGACACTGGAGTATTGAGCATGACAAAAAAAGTTGCGGTGATTCTGTCCGGTTGCGGCGTGTACGACGGCGCCGAAATCCATGAGAGCGTGATCACCCTGCTGCGCCTGGACCAGCGCGGCGCCCAGGTGCAGTGCTTCGCGCCGAACATCGCGCAGATGCATGTGATCGACCACCTGACCGGGGAAGAGATGCCGGAATCGCGCAATGTGCTGGTGGAGTCGGCGCGCATTGCCCGTGGTGAGGTGAAGGACATTCGCGAAGCCAAGGTCGAGGACTTCGACGCCCTGATCGTGCCGGGAGGCTTCGGCGCGGCGAAGAACCTGTCGAACTTTGCCATCGAAGGCGCCAACTGCACCGTGCAACCGGACGTGCTGGCGCTGGCCGAGGCCTTTGCCGATGCCTGCAAGCCGGTCGGGTTGATCTGCATCTCGCCGGCCTTGGCGGCGAAGATCTATGGGCCGGGCGTGGTCTGCACCATCGGCACTGACGCCGGCACCAGCGCGGCGGTGGTGAAGATGGGCGGCACCCATGAAGAGTGCGATGTGCACGATATCGTCGAAGATACCCAGCGCAAGCTGGTGACTACCCCGGCGTACATGCTGGCCAAGTCGATCAGCGAGGCTGCGGGTGGCATCTACAAGCTGGTGGACCGGGTGCTGGAGCTGACCCACGAGGGTGACAAGTAAGGCCTCGAAGGCCTGCTACGCAGGCCATCGCCGGCAAGCCGGCTCCCACAGGATCACCTACAGATGCGGGAACCGGCAGCCCCACGTACTTAACGCTTGGAAAGCCGTCCCAGAATCCGGTCCAGGGCATTGGCGAACGCCTGCTTCTCCCGTTCGCCATAAGGTGCCTGCCCGCCGCCCACCTGCCCCTGCTCGCGCAGTTCGGTGAACAGGTTGCGCACCGCCAGGCGCTCACCCATGTTGCGCTCGTCGAACTCGCGGCCACGCGGGTCCAGCGCGGCCACGCCTTTCTTGATCAGGCGGTCGGCCAGCGGCACGTCGCTGCAGATCACCAGCTCGCCGGGCTCGGCATTGTCCACCAAGTAGTCGTCGGCCGCGTCCATGCCGCTGGGCACCACGATAAGCCGCACGCAGGCGAAAGCCGGCTTGATCTGCGGCTGGCCGGCCACCATCACCACCTCCAGCTTGCGCTTGAGGGCGAACTTGACGATCAGGTCCTTGGCCGCCTTGGGGCAGGCGTCGGCATCGATCCATACACGCATGGGATTAATCCTGTACTCCGGGCGGACATTATGCCAGCCCCAGCCTCATTGCGGGGCGGGGTGGAGGCACCCCACCCCCTCCCCCTGCACGGACTCAGCTGGCCGCCGCCCGGCGCTTCTCGGCCAAGCGGCTGCGTCCATAGAGGAACACGATAGCCAGCAACGCCACCGCCTGCGCACTCAGCGAGTAGAGATCGGCGTGGATCCCCAGCCAGTCGAACTCGAAGAACGCCACCGGCCGCGTACCCAGCACGCCGGCCTCCTGCAGCGCCTTGACGCCGTGCCCGGCGAACACCACCGACAGCGCACAGAGCAAAGCCGCGTTGATGCTGAAGAACAGCGACAGCGGCAGCTTGGCCGAGCCGCGCAGAATTACCCAGGCCAGGCCCACCAGCAGCACCAGCGCCGTGGCACCGCCTGCCAGAACTGCCTGGTGGCCAGCCGGGCCGGCCTGCAGCCACAGGGTCTCGTAGAACAGGATCACCTCGAACAGCTCGCGGTACACCGAGAAGAACGCCAGCACGGCAAATCCGAAGCGCCCGCCGCCACTGACCAGGCTGCTCTTGATGTAGTCCTGCCAGGCGGCCGCGTGGCGGCGGTCGTGCATCCACACGCCTAGCCACAGCACCATCACCGCGGCGAACAACGCCGTGCAACCTTCGAGCAGTTCACGCTGCGCGCCACCGACATCGATCACATAGGCCGCCAGGGCCCAGGTGGCGAAACCGGCGACCAGCGCCAAGGCCCAGCCGACGTTGACGCTGCGCACCGCCGACTGCTGGCCGGTGTTGCGCAGGAAGGCGAGGATCGCCGCCAGCACCAGGATCGCCTCCAGGCCCTCGCGCAGCAGGATCAACAGGCCAGAGATGTAGCTCAACGACCAGCTCAGGCCATCGCTGCCCAGCAGCTTCGAGGCCTGTTCGAGCTTGACCTTGGCTTCGGCCAGGCGCTGGTCGGCCTGGGCCACCGGCAGGCCGTCCTGCAGCGACTGACGGTAGGCCATCAGCGACTTCTCGGTGTCCTTGCGAGCCTGGGTGTCGATGTTGTCGAGCGAGCTTTCCACCAGCTCGAAGCCTTCCAGGTAAGCCGCCACCGACAAGTCGTAGGCCTGGTCGTGGTCGCCAGCGCGGTAAGCCGCCAGGCTCTTGTCCAGGGTGCTGGAGGTGTACTCGAGCAGTTGCGCCGGGCCACGCTTGACCTGCGGCGGTTGCGCCCGCTGGGCGCGGAACGCGGCCACGGCGTTTGCGCCTTCACTGGCGGCAACCTCGGCCGGGGTCTGCCGGGCCAGGTCGGCGAGATTCCAGGTCTTGTCGCTCTTGGCCGCCTGCGGATCGGCGGTGAAGCTGGCGATGTAGGCCGCCACGTCCCAGCGCTGACGCTCGTCGAGCTGGTCGGCAAATGAGGGCATCTCGGTGCCCTCGATGCCCAGCCCGAGGGTGTTGTACAGGTCGAACAGGCTGAGCTGGTCGAGGCGCGCGACATCGCGCAGGTTGGCCGGCGCAGGCTCCAGGCCGACGCCGGCCGGGCCATCGCCCAGGCCGGTATCACCGTGGCAGATCGAGCAATTCTGGGCATACAGCGCTGCACCGCGGGCCGGGTCCGGGGTGATCACCGGTGCCTGGCTGACCTCGTAGGCCACGGCCAGGCGTGCACCCAGCTGGCGGGCCTGGCGAGCAACACCGGCGCCATCCTGTCGCTGGTCGATGGCCTGGCGCAGGCTCTGGACACCCTGCTCCAGGGCGCCGCGTTCGGCATGCTCGGGCAGCCCCTTGACCAGCTCGGCCAGCACGCCGCTGAACTCCTGTTGCTCGCGGTATTCCCCGTCGTCCACCACCTTGCCGTCGCGCACGGTTGGCGGGTAGTCGGCACCGATGTAGTCCAGCAGATGCAACGCCTTGGTCGCCTCGGCCGGAGCTTCGGCCAGCGTCGGGGTGCTGCACAGCGCCAGTACCGGGCCAAGCAACAGGGCAGGCAGCCAGGCAAGCAGACGGGAACGGGAAATCATGGCCAATCTCGACGGAAATACGAAAGAGAACATTGTTCACTTCCACTCTCCCCCGCTCAAGGCTCACCCGCATATTTCATGAAAAATCTTGCGACAAATTGACCGGTCGACAGCCTGGAAAGCGGTTTTCCGACCTGGCACGCCTGCAGAAAATGCGAAGCAATTCGCCATCACGTAGCTACTACTTTGGGTATAATCCCGCGCCGCCGTAATAGCCATTAGCAATCAAGGCGCCTCCATCGAGAGGTTCTGGCGATAAAACAGAGGGATCTGCCGCCCCCGCCCACGCGGCCAACCGTTTCAGGGAAAGAAGAAGTCCGATGGTATCCCGCGCCCTCACCCTGGCGACCCTGGTCGCCGCCGTGCAGCTCACCGGCTGCTCGGTGTTCCGCAGCTACGACAGCGAACTGCAGGAGACCAACAAGCAGTTGGCCGCCGGCAATGTCGACGCCGCCCTCGCCCTGCTGGAAAACAACAACAAGGGCGACAAGAAAGACCTGCTCTACTACTTCGAGAAAGGCGAGCTGCTGCGCTCCAAGGGCGACCTCAAGGGCAGCCAGGACGCCTGGCGCGCCGCCGACAGCGTGGTGTTCCAGTGGGAGGAGTCGGTCAAGCTCGACACCGACAAGTACCTGAGCCAGTTCGGCAGTTACCTGGTCAACGACAAGGTCCGCCGCTACGAAGGCTACGACTACGAAAAAGTCATGCTGACCACGCAGATGGCCCTGAATCTGCTGGCGCAGAACGATTTCGACGGCGCCCGCACCGAGATCAAGAAGACCCACGAGCGCGAAGCGATCATCGCCGAGCTGCGCGACAAGGAATACCTCAAGCGCGAGGAAGAGGCCGAGAAGGAAGGCATCAAGACCGAATACAAGGACCTGCAGGGTTACCCGGTCGCCAGCCTCGACGCCCCTGAGGTGGTCGGCCTGAAGAACAGCTACCAGAGCGCCTTCAGCCATTACCTGTCCGGCTTTGTCTACGAGGCTCTCGGCGAGAAAGGCCTGGCCGCGCCGGGCTACCGCAAGGCCGCCGAGCTGCGCCCGAACACTGCGCTGCTGGACCAGGCATTGCTGGCGCTGGACAAGAGCAGCGCCAAAGCCGGTGAAAGCGACGTGCTGATCGTGGTGCAGACCGGCCTGGCCCCGGCCCGCGATTCGATCCGTATCCCACTGCCACTGCCGATCCAGGACAACCTGGTGATCACCCCGCTGTCGTTCCCGATCATCAAGGAAGACACCTCCACCGCGCACCTGAGCGAGATCCAGCTCAACGACAAGGCCCTGGCCCTGACCGCGCTCAACAGCACCACCGCCATGTCGCGCCGCGCCCTGCGCGACGACATGCCGGGCATCATCCTGCGCACCAGCGTGCGCGCCATCAGCCGTGGCGTGGCACAGAAGAACCTGAACCAGTCCAACCCGATGGCCGGGCTGGTGGTGGGAATCGCCTCCACCGTGCTGGAGGGTGCCGATACCCGCACCTGGCGCACCCTGCCCGACGAAACCCAGGTGGCCCGTGTGCGCCTCAAACAGGGCGAACACCACCTGAGCCTGCCGTCGAGCCTCGGCGGCACCCAAGTCACGGTGAAAGTCGATCGCCCCTACCAGGTGGTCAGCCTGCGCGTGGTCGGCAACCGCGTGTTCGCTGGCGGCCCGTCCGTCGAAGTCGCCCCGCAGGCCGCAGCCACCGCTGTCGCCAGCCTCAAGTAACCCAAGGATCGAACATGCGCAAAACATGCCTCGCCCTGGCCGCCGTCGCCCTCCTGGCCGGCTGCGCCACTCCACCCCCTGCCCCCGGAAGCGCCGCCAGCAAGGTGGTGACCATGGGCCAGCTGGATGACATCGAGATCGGCCAGATGCGCGTCGCCCGCGAAAACGGCTACCTCACCGTCAACGTGGCTTTGACCAACAGCAGCCGCAGCAACCAGACCCTGTTCTACCGCTTCGCCTGGCTAGGCAGCGATGGTTTCCCGGTGGCCGATGAAGAGAGCTGGAAAGCCCTGCCGCTGTACGGCAAACAGGCCAAGTTCCTGCCCGCCATCGCACCGACCCCCGCAGCCCGTGACTTCCGCCTCGAAGTCCACACCCGGTAACCCCTTTCAGGAGCACATTCGATGTTTGCACGCCTTTCCCTCGCCGCCCTCGCCATTGCCCTGGTCAGCGGCTGCAGCACCCCTTCGCCGGTTCTCGGCGGCAAGAACATCAGCTACGGCGACAGCAAGGCTGTCGAGCTGGTCACCAACGAGTTCGGCTCCACCGACCTGCAGATGATCGCCGAGAGCATGACCCGTTCGCTGGCCCAGTCCGGCGTGCTGCACGGCCGCCCGGTGGTGCAGGTGTACGACGTCAAGAACAAGACCAGCGAGTACATCGATACCCGCGAGATCACCACCTCGATCAAGACCCAGCTGATGAAGTCCGGCGCCGCCCGCTTCGCCAGCGACAACACCGACATGCAGAGCCAGGTCGACCAGCTCAAGCTGCAGAACCAGAGCGGCCTGTACAAGAAGAAGACCGTGGCCAAGACCGGCAACATGATCGCCGCCAAGTACCGCCTGGAAGGCTCCATCAGCTCGATCGTCAAGCGCAGCAGCGACTACAAGGACGTGTTCTACAAGTTCAGCCTGCAGCTGATCGACGTGGAAAGCGGCCTGGCCGAGTGGATGGACGAAAAAGAAATCCGCAAGACCACGGAGCGCTGATCGATGCGTGCATGGATGGCAATCATTGGCCTGGCCTGCGCCTTCGGCGCGCAGGCGGCCCCCAAGGTGGCGGTGACCGACCTGGCCTACCAGGCGCAGGTGGAGGAATACATCCACACCATCAACGCCCAGAGCAGCGGCCAGGCTGGCATGTACCACGCCAGCGGCCAGTCGAGCTACAGCGAGTACGAGAGCCTCAACAGCTACATCGAGCAGACCGAACTGCGCAAGTTCGGTGGTGATATCAAGGGTGAGATCCTCAAGACCGGCATGTTCCAACTGGTCCAGGGCCGCCCCTACACCGCCGACTCGAAGGAAGACGTGTACGACGTGATCCGCCGCATCAGGAACGGTGCGTTCAAGGGCGCCGACTACGTGCTGTTCGGCACCCTGTCGGACATCGACTTCCAGCAGGACATCAACTCGCTGGATCACACCGACAGCTACTCGGCGGTATTGGGCCTGACCGTGGTCGCCGACTTCAGCCTGATCAACACCCGCACCTACGAGATCACCTCGGCGTTCACCGCCATGGGTGAGGGGCAGGACACCAAGCTGGTGAAAAGCCAGGACCGCCGCGTGACGCTGAACCGTCCGCGGGTGGTGCGGGACGTGTCGAAGGCGCTGGGCGAGGATGTTGCGCAGCAGCTGGCCGAACAGTTGGGCGGCTCGGTGCCCGGGCAGGCGAAACAGCCGCGTGGGCGGGACAACCTGCCGCCGGATGAGCCGGCGCGGGTGCTGAACTAAGCCTCCTGAGCCAAACGCAATCCCTGTACTGCAGAGCTGCCCCAGGATCTCTGTACCAAATCAGAATTGCCGGGGCCGCTATGCGGCCCTTTCGCCGCGCTTCGTCGCCACGACAAGCCGGCTCCCACAGGGATCGGAGCAGCTTTTGTGGGAGCCGGCTTGCCGGCGATGAGGCCAGCACAGGCAACCATGGCAGCTACCCATTCAAAGCCAGATGGCATCCCAATGCGGATAATCGCCGATCCTCTCAACCAAGCCTGCCCGTTTGGGATTCATGACAATGTAGCGCGCAACAGCGCGCACATCTTCCTCACGCCGTAATGCCCGATCATGAAAGCCTTGCTGCCACAGGCGACCGGTGCGCCTCTGATATCCTTTGATCATCCGCGTACTGCGCGACTTGACCCTGCGCATCAGCGTTTTCAGATCCACGTCCCCAAGCTCCACAAGCCAGTGAAAATGATCTGGCATCACAACCCAGGCCAGCGAACGGGCGATGCCTTCTTGCTCCACAGTGCGCAACTGCGCAATCAGCAACCGAGCCGATCGCAGATCGACCAGATACGGCACGCGGTTCAAGGTCTTGCTGGTGAGCAGGTAAAGCCTGCCTGGTTCGGAGAACCTGCCACGCCTGAGTTGATCGGAATGAGGACTATCCATATGCCTGCTCCTGTTGATGACAGGTCAGGCTAGTTCCCTCAGCGGGCGAGGCGTAAATGGAGTGACACGTGATGTTTCTGTGTTGCCTCCATCGCCGGCAAGCCGGCTCCCACAGGGATCTGTGCAGCCTTTGTGGGAGCCGGCTTGTCGTGGCGGCGAACCGCGACGAAAGGGCCGCACAGCGGCCCCAGGGATTTCAGGGCCTGGCGCTATTCTTCCAGCCGCCGCCCAAGGCCAGGAACACGCCAATCTGCCCCATTGCCACCTGGCTGTTGGCCGCCGCCAGCTGCGCCCGTACATCGGTGTAGGTCCGCGTCGCCTGCAGGTCGGCCAGGAACGACTCACGTCCTACCTGATAGCGCAGATGGGTCTGGTCCGCCGACTCCTTGGCGGAGCGCTCCGCCTCGGCCAGCGCGTCGCGCCGATCCAGCAGCGCGCTGTACTGCGCCAGGCGGGTCTGGGTTTCGCGAATGGCGTTGAGTACCACCCCGTCGAAATGCGCCAACGCCGCCTGGGTCGAGGCCTCGGCCATGCGGATGCGCGCGCGGGTGCCGTTGGTGGGGATGTTCCAGCTGATCTGCGGGCCGAAGCCCCAGCGGTTGGTGGCCGGCTCGCCGAGGTTGTCGAGGATGCCGATGGTGCCCACCTGGGCGCCGATGCTGATATCCGGGTACAGCGCGCCGGTGGCCACACCGATGGTGGCGGTGGCTGCCGCCAGCTGGCGTTCGGCCTGGCGCACATCGGGGCGACGCTTGAGCAAGGCCGCGCCGTCACCGACCGGAACCAGTTGCGACAGCTGTGGCAGCTCGGCGCAATCGGCGGTGCCGGCAGGCAATTGCTCGACAGGCTTGGCCAGCAACGCGGCCAGCGTGTAGAGGCCTGCCTCGCGCTCGGCCTTGAAGCGCGGCAGCTCGGCGCGCAAGGACTTGAACTGGGTCTGCGACCGGGTGACCTGGCTCTCGTCGCCACGCCCGGCGTCGCGCAGACGCTGGGTCAGTTGCACGCCCTGCTGCTGCAGGTCCAGCGACTCGCGGGCGATGTGGTACTCCTCGTTGGCCGAGCACACCTGGGTGTACGCCTTGACCACATCGGCCACCAGGGTGATGCGCGCGGTGTCGGCGGCGGCCTGCACGGCATCGGCATTGGCCTTGGCGGCCTCGGTGCCGCGCTTGAAGGTGCCCCACAGGTCGAACTGGTAGCTGGCGCTGATGATCGCCTCGCCAATGTTGGCCACCGGTACTTTCTCCGGCAGCAGGAACGCTTCGCCGGACTCCTGCAGGCGCTGGGCACCCAGCTTGACGCCACCATTGAAGCCACCCTGCGATTCCGCCACCTCCACCTGGGCGCGGGCCTTGGCGATGTTGGCGGCAGCCACGCGCAGCTCGGTGTTGGCGCCGAGCGCCTCGCGCACCAGCTGGTTGAGCCGTTGATCCTGATACAGCTGCCACCAGTCCTCGGGCACCGGCGCCGAGACCACGCTGTCGGCGTCCTGGCGCAGCGGGCCGTTGAGGTCGCCGCGCTGCACGGCGGCCTCCTTGGGCAGCTGGTAGTCCGGTCCGACCATCATGCAAGCGCCGAGGGACAGGCACAGCCCCGCCAGGATCAATTGTTTCATGGGCGTTGGTCCTCGATGATCGACACCGTGGCGGTACGCCCAGCGATCATGCGAAAGTCCGCCGGCACTTCATCGAAGGTGATGCGTACCGGGATCCGCTGGGCCAGGCGCACCCAACTGAACGCCGGGTTGACGTTGGGCAGCAGGTTGGCGCCGCTGCTGCGGTCGCGGTCCTCGATACCGGCGGAGAGGCTCTGCACCCGGCCGCGCAGGCGGGTGGGGTCGCCCATCACACGGATATCCACGGCGTCGCCGATATGGATCCCGCCCAGCTTGGTTTCCTCGAAGTAGCCATCGACGTGGTACGAGGCGCTGTCGACCACCGACAACACCGGGCGCCCGGCGCTGACGAACTCGTGGGCGCGCGGGGCGCGGTCGTTGAGGTAGCCGTCCACCGGGCTACGCACCACCGAGCGATCGAGATTGAGCTGGGCCACATCCACCTGCACCTGGGCCTCACTCACCGCCGAGCGGGCGCGGGCCTCGCGGGACTGGCTCTCTTCAAGCTGCTCGGCCGCCACCAGGTTGCCCAGCTTGCGGTTGCGCTGGGCCTCGCGGGAGGCCTGGGCCAGGGTTTCCTGGCGCTCGGCCAGGGTTGCCTTGGCCTGGCGCAGGGCCAGGGTGAAACGGTCCTGGTCGATGGTGAACAGCACGTCACCGCGCTTGATGGTCTGGTTGTCGCGCACCTCGACCTGCTGGATCAGCCCGGAAACATCCGGGGCGATCTGGATCACGTCAGCGCGGATATGACCGTCGCGGGTCCAGGGGGCGAACATGTAGTACACCACCATCTGCCACACGAGCACGGCGGCGAAGGTCACTACCAGCAAGGTCAGGACCACGCGGCCCAGGGTCAGCAAAGGTTTTTTCATGGCAGCATCAGGCTTCGGCAAAAGTGGTCCACCGCGCCAAGCAGCACGGCATACAGGGCAACGTTGAACAGCGCCCGGTGCCAGACCAGGCGGTAGAAATGCAGGCGCACCAGCACCGCGTGCACCCCCAGGTACAACAGGTAGGTGCCAAACATCATCACCAGCAGCGTGGGCAGGAACACCCCGCTGATATCCAGTTCACCGATCACAGGGGTGCTCCGTCGAGGCCCGGGGGCAGTTGCGTTTGTTCGGCGGGCTCGAGCATCACCTCGACACCTGGCAGCAGCGCCAGGCGCAAACCGGCCAGGGCGTGCAGCAGGTGGGTGCGGGCATCGCCGCGCTCGTAAAGCTCATCGAGGTTCAGCGCCTGGCGCGCGCGCTCCATGTTGCGCAGCAGTGCCGCCGGGGCATGCAGGCGCTCGCCGGCGCGCAGGCAGGCGGCGTAGTGCGCGCCGACTTCCTCGATCACCGTCTGCAGGCGCTCGCGAGCCTGGGCGCCGGCGCGGGGCATGTAGGCCAGCAGGTCGAGCAGGTTCAGGCCCACGCGCAGGTCGCGCAGGGCCACGCCGCTGTCCTGGCCGGTCTGCGACAGGCGTGGCAGGTGCTGCATCAGGCGGTCGAGCATCTGCACCCCGACCTGGCGGTGCTCGGCCAGGGTGGCCGGCGCAGTCATCTCGACGATATCGCGCCAGGCAAAGCGGGTCATGCGCTTGGCCGCCAGCTCCACGCCGAACGGGCGTACCACCAGGGTCCAGATGAAGGCGAACAGCAGCCCCACGGGGCCTGCCAGGTTGGAATTGAGGAAGGTGAAGAAGTCGGCGTCGTAGGCGCCCTGGATGCTGATGAAGGTCGAGGTGTTGACGATGGTCAGCAAGGTACCGAGGTAGAAACGCGGCTGCACGGTCAGGGTGCCGACGCAGATGAACGGCACGGCGAAGGCCAGCACCAGCATGGCGAAGTCGTGCAGGTTGGGCAGCACCAGGAACAGATACAGGCTAGAGAAGATCACCGACATCAGGGTCCAGAAGAAGAACCGGTAGATCTGCGGCGCCGGGTCGTCCATGGCGGCGAAGAAACTGCACGACACGGCGGCGAGGATCACCGCGCTGGCGCCGTCGTTCCAGCCCAGGCCGATCCACAGGCCGCAGGCGACGACGATGGCGGTGACCGTGGAAAACACCGAGTAGAGCATCAGGCCGCGGTCGAAGAACGGTGTCAACCGGCCCAGGCGCCAGTGACGGTAGACCGCGCGCCAGGGCGTGGCGTCGTCCTTGCGCAGGGCGTGCTGCAGGCTGCAGCAGTCCTGCCAGAGGTCGGCCCATTCGGTCAGGCGATAGAGGGCGTTGGACAGCAGCAGCTCAGAGCGCTGGTCGAGGGCGGCGGCGCCCGGCTGCAGGCGGTCGATCTGCTCGTGCAGGGCGGTCCAGCGTGCCACCGAGGCGCTGTCGGCGGTGCCTTCGAGCCATTCTCGGGCGCTGCCCAGCACTGGTTGCAGCAGCGCGAACTGCGCCGGGGCGCGACCTTCAAGGGCGATCAGGGCATCGTCGAGCGCGTCGATCACCGGCAGCAGATGGATCATCCGCCCGCGCAATTCGCGGGCGTTCTTCAAGGTATGCGGGCCGGCGCCTTCATGGCCGAGCTGGCCGATCATCAGCTCCAGCGAGTTGAAGGTGGCGACCATCGCGCCACGCATGCCGCCGACCTTGTCGGCGCCGGCTTCGCGGGCCAGGTAGGTGTCGCAGTAGCGGATCGCCTCGCCGAACCAGCTGCCGGTGGCGCCGACCACCACGGGCGCCAGCCGGCGCGGCCAGAACACCGCGCCAACCACCGCCGCACAGACGATCCCCAGGCAGATTTCCTGGGCCCGGGACGAGGCCACGTCGAACACTGCCAGCGGGTTGTCGACCACCGCCAGGGCGATCATCGGCAGGGTGTAGCCGGCCAGCATCAGCACGTAGTTGTTGGCCGTGCGCAAGTTCAGCGAGAGGAACAGCAACGTGCCGGTCCACAGGGCGATGGCGATGCTCAGCAGCAGCGGGGATTGCACCAGCGGCGGCACCAGCAGGATTGCCCCACCTGCGCCCAGCAGTGTGCCCAGGGCGCGGTACAGCGCCTTGGAGGTGGTCGGGCCGAGGAATGGGCTGGAGACGATATAGACCGTGGCCATGGCCCAGTAAGGGCGTGGCAGCTGCATCAGCAGGGCGATATACAGGGCAATCATCGACGCGGCGAAGGTGCGCACGCCGTAGAACCAGTCGCGGGCCGGCGGGACCGAGCTGAAGAAGCCATTCATGGCTGCAGGCCTGCCTGTTCGAAGGCATGGATGACCCGCAAGGTGGCCTCCAGGTCGGCCTGGTCGATGCCTCCAAGCACCTCACGACGCAGGCGTACCAGCTCGCCTTCGATGGACTCGGCCAGGGCACGGCCCTCGACGGTCAGGCTCAGCGCCTTGGCACGACGGTCCAGAGGGTCCTCGCTGCGGCATACCAGGCCAGCCTTGCACAGTTGGTCGAGCAGGCGCACCAGCGACGGGCTTTCCAACCCGGCCGCCTGGGCCACCGCCACCTGATGCACGCCATCGCCCAGGCGCACGATCATCAGCAAGGGGACGGCGCAGGCTTCGGAAATGCCATAGCCGGTCAGGGCGCCCTGACACAGGCGGCGCCAGTGCCGGGCAGCCACAACCATGCCGCTGCTGATCTTCAGGTGCAGTGCGTCGAGGGACATGTGAGAACCGAGGATATTCATAGTTTGCTAACTATCAATATACGCCCAGCCCTCCCCCTGTCGTCAACCGCAGGTGACGGAGGGAAAAGATGAAAGGTTGTTCATGATCCCTGCAGGCACGCTGCGCTCAAGGCTGGATCTGGTCTTCCAGCTTCATGGTCAGCGCCAGCGTGCTGCCCAGCTGGATCGCCTGGTCGCGCCAGCCGAGGTAGCGCGCCGCGTCGCGGCTGCTGAAATGCACCGCCAGCTCCTCGGCGGCCTGCATCACCCCGGTCGCCGCCGCCAGTTCCAGCCAGTACAGGCCGGCCTTGGTGTCAGCCTCCACATACACGCCATGCAGCAAGCGGTAGCCCACCTCGAAGCGGCAGCGCTTCTCGCCACGCTCGGCGCCGCGCAGGAACCATTGGTAGGCCTCGAGCGGATCGACCTGCCACACCTGGTCGCCCTCGCACACCTCCTCCTCGTACAGATCGCCCAGCGCCGCGGCGGCATGCACCATGCCCCGCTCGAAAGCATGGCGGTAGTATTCGGCCGCATTGACGTAGGAAACATCGACGCCCTTGCCGAAGTACTGCTGCTGCCCAAGGTTGAACCAGGCCGCAGCATTGCCCTGCAACGCCGCCATGCGCAACAGGTGCCCCGCCAGCACCGTGTCGCCGCGCCAGTATTTGCCATTGAGCCAGATCCAGCCCAGGTCATTGAGCGCCGCGACATTGCCCAGCAGGGCCTGGCGGCAGAGGTCGTGGTAGACCGCCTGCAGGTCGACTGCCTCGTCCAGGCGGTCGATCAGGCCAAAGCGCTCGCCGCTCAGGGCCTGCTGGGCGGGCATGCCCACCCCGGCGAACAACCGGTGGCGCTGCCCGGGGCGGGCCGGCGCCGGAACGATCCGCTCGGGTAGAAGCCGGGCAAGCAGCGAATGGATATTGCTGGCGGCAGACATGTTCATCCTCATTGAACGACCCACAGCTCCAACCTCCACTGTGGTGAGGCGTGATTCTGCGCGATGCCACGACAAAACCTGTCGCGAACGAATTGATCCCAGGCAACCAATTGCATCTTCCTTGATCTGAGCAGGCTGTGGCCAATTGCCATGCCCTGCCCGTGCCGCCATCCTATGCCGGCAAGCCTAGACAAGGACGTTTCCTTTTGCCGTTCGCCACCACCCGCGCCACCCTCAGCCGCCAATGGGCATTGCTGCGCCAGCTACCCAGCCGCTCTCCCGGGATCACCAGTGCCGAACTGGTGTGGCGCCTGCGTGACGTGGGCTTCAATGTCAGCAAGCGCACGGTCGAGCGCGACCTCAACGAGCTGTCGCTGATCTTTCCGCTGGAGCGCAATGACAAGAGCATCCCGTTCGGCTGGCACTGGTCAGCCAACGCCGGCGGCGAGTTGCGTGGGAACTTCGACCTGCAGGGGTATTTGCGCGGCGATACGTTGCAGCCTGGCCAAGGGGAAGGCATCGAACTGCAGGCGTGGATCAGCGACTTGCTGGCTCGCCGTCTGCGCGAGACGCCACTGACCGCGGACATGCAGTTGACCGCGCTGGATCAGGGGCACCGATTACGGGCAACCGTGGCGGATGGCTGGCCCTTGCGCTGGTGGTTGCTGAGCCAGGGGGATGGGCTGGTGGTGGAAGCGCCGCAGGCATTGCGCGAGGAGATTGCGCGGACATTGGCCAGCGCAGCGGCTAAGTATCGGGACTAGACCCCGATTTCGCCGCTGGCTGATCTGGCCTCTCGCCGGCAAGCCGGCTCCCACACCGACCGTGCGGCCCTCAAGTCTTGCGCCATACCTGTGGGAGCCGGCTTGCCGGCGAGAGGCCGGTACAGGCAACACACTAGCGCTGCATCCCCCAGCGCCGAACGGTCAGCCGTTCGAGGGTGTTGAACACCAGCCCCTCCACCAACAGGCCGATCAGGATCACCACCGCCAGCCCGGCGAACACCTTGTCGGTGTACAACTCGTTGCGGTTCTGGAAGATGTACCAGCCAAGCCCGCCTTTGCCACTGCTGGCGCCAAACACAAGCTCGGCGGCGATCAGCGTGCGCCAGGCGAAAGCCCAGCCAATCTTCAGCCCCGACAGGATCGACGGCAGCGCCGCTGGCACCAGAATGTGCACCACCAGACGCAGGCCGCGCAGCCCGTAGTTGCGCCCGGCCATGCGCAGGGTCTCGGACACACCGAGAAAGCCTGCGTAGGTGTTCAGCGCCAGCGCCCATAGCACCGAGTGCACCAGCACGAAGATCAGGCTGTTGTCGCCCAGGCCGAACCAGAGCAAGGCCAGCGGCAGCAGGGCTATGGCCGGCAGCGGGTTGAACATCGAGGTCAGCGTGCCCAGCAGGTCGCGCCCCAGCTGCGTCGAGACGGCCAGGCTGGTCAGGCCGAATGCCAGGACGATGCCCAGCACATAGCCCTTGAGCAGCACCACCAGCGAAACGCCGACCTTGGCTGGCAGCTCGCCGCTGAGCAGCCCGTCCCACAATGCGCTGGAGGTCTGCAGGAAGCCCGGCAGCAGCAGGTCGTTGCCGGTGTAGCGAGCCACCGCCTCCCAGGCCGCCGCGAGCAGTATCAGGATCACAGCCTTGCGCAGCCAACCCTGTTGCCACAACCGTTGCACCAGCGGCAGCGCGCGTTCCAGCGGCACTCCGGGCAGGGGTTGCAACAGCACTTCGTATTCCTGGCGTACAGGTGTCGTGGTCATGTAATGGCTCCTGTTCAGTAGGCAATACGGATATCGTTGAAACCCAGATCACCCGCGTTTTGCGGGGCGTCGGTCTCGTCGAACAGCAACCGGTGGATGCGTCGGGCACTGGCCTGGAAGTCGCTGGCGCCGAGGCTGCCGAGGTCGTACTGATGGCTGTGCACCTCGGCCCGCACGCGCCCGGGATGCGGCGACAACAGGAGGATGCGGTTGCCCACCACCAGCGCCTCTTCGATGGAATGAGTGACGAACAACAGGGTGAAACGCACCTCTTCCCACAGCAGCAGCAGCTCCTCCTGCATCTTGCGCCGGGTGAGCGCATCGAGCGCGGCGAACGGCTCGTCCATCAACAGGATCTTCGGTTGCGTGGCCAGTGCCCGGGCGATCGCCACGCGGGCTTTCATGCCGCCGGACAAGGTATGGGGGTATGCGTCGGCGAAGGCGGCCAGGCCGACCTTCTCCAGGTAATGCAGCGCCCGCTCTTCGGCCTCGGCGCGCTTGAGCTGGCCGGACACCAGCAACGGGAACATCACGTTCTGCTTCACCGTTTTCCAGGGCGGCAGCTGGTCGAATTCCTGGAACACCACGATGCGGTCGGGCCCAGGGCCGCGTACCGGCTGGCCCTGCAGCAGGATCCGCCCTTCCCGGGGTTCGATGAAGCCAGCCACGGCTTTGAGCAAGGTGGACTTGCCGCAGCCGGACGGGCCGAGCAGGACGAAACGGTCGGCGCGGTCGACTTCGAAGCTGACTTGATGGGTAGCCCGCACCACGCGTTGGGCAGTGCGGTATTCGAGGCTCAGGTTGTCCACCGCCAGCAGCGGTGGCGTGGCGACACGGCTCAGGGTGCTGGCCGCGTGGCCTGGCAATGGGGCGGTCATTGGCGGTCAGCTCCCTTGCAGCGGGCGTTCATCCTGGAAGAAATAGTCCTTCCACGATTCGGGTTTGTGCTTGATCGCGCCGACCCGGTAGAGGAACTCGGCCAGCTTGTAGGTGTTCTTCGGAGTGACGGTGAATTCGTACTGCGGATTGTCGATCAGCTTGATCAGCGCGTCGCGGTCGATCTTGGCCTTGGTCACGCGGATGTAGGTATCGGCCGCGGCGGCCTTGTCTTTCTGGGCGAAGTCGGCGGCTTCGGCAAGGGCATCAACGAAGGCCTTGTAGGTCTTGGGATTGTCCTTGCGGAATTTCTCGGTGGCGAACAGCAGGGTCGGTGAGTTGGGCCCGAGCAGGTCGTAGCTGTTGAGCACCACGTGCACGTTCTTGTTGGCCAGTACCTGGTCCTGGAACGGCGGGTTGGAGAAGTGCCCGTTAAGCTCGGTGCCGCCGGCCAGCAAGGCCGCAGTGGCGTCCGGGTGCGGCACGGCCAGGGTGTACTTGTCCAGGCGGTTGTATTCCTTGTCGCCCCACTGCCGTGCGGCGGCATACTGCAGGAAGCGCGACTGCACCGAAACCCCCACCGCTGGGACGGCGATACGATCTTTCTCGGAAATATCGGCGATGGTCTTCACATTGGGATTGCTGCTGACCAGGTAGTAGGGGAAGTTGCCCAGTGAGGCAACGGCCTTGACGTTCTGGCGGCCCTTGGTGCGATCCCACACGGTGAGCAGCGGCCCGACGCCGGCGCCGGCGATGTCCACCGAGCCGGACAGCAACGCGTCGTTGATCGCCGCGCCACCGGAGAGCTGGGCCCAGTCGACCTTGATGTCGAGACCCTGCTCCTTGCCGTGCTTCTCGATCAGTTGCTGGTCACGGACCACGTTGAGCAGCAGGTAGACGATGCCGAACTGCTCGGCGATGCGGATCTGCCCTTCGGCGTGAGCCACGGTGGGCGCCGCCAGACTGCCTAGACCCAAGCTGGCGCCCAGGCCGATACTTGCCGCCAAGCGGCTGATGGATTTGCGCATGGTGTACTTCCTCAGTCGTCAGAACGGGGCATCGCCCTGGATGGTGGTGCGGTACAGCTTGCGGCGCAGGTGCGCGGGGCAACCGGTGGCCAGGTGGATCAGCGAGCGGTTGTCCCAGAACACCAAGTCATGGGGCTGCCATTGATGGCGGTAGAGGTTCTGCTCCAGCACGCTCAGGGCGTACAGCTGTTGCAGCACGTCGCGGCTTTCGTCATCCGGCAGGCCGACGATACGGGTGGTGAAGCCTTCGCTGACGAACAGCGCCTTGCGGCCGTTCTCCGGATGAGTACGCACCACCGGGTGGATGACCTCCTGGACCTGGGCCAGTTGCTCGGCGGTCAGCGTCGGGCGCCAGTTGCCTTCGAACTTGGTCTCGGCGTAGCGGGCGGTATAGGAATGGGCGGCACTGCGGCCCTCGACGACCCGGCGCAGGGCTTCGGGCACCGCGTCCCAGGCCTTGTGCATGTCGGCGAACAAGGTGTCGCCGCCCTCGCTGGGCAGCTCCTGGGCGTGCAGCATCGAGCCCAGGCTCGGCAGTTCCTTGTACGACAGGTCCGAGTGCCAGAACTTGCCGGCGTCGCCCAGTCCGACGTTGCGACCGTTCTCGACGATGTTGGACACGATCAGGATCTCGGGATGGCCGGTGAGCAGGAACTGCTTGAGCACATGGATCTGCAGTTCGCCGAACCGGCGGCTGAAGGCGATCTGTTGTTCAGGGGTGATGCGCTGGTCGCGAAACACCAGGACATGGTGGTCCAGGTGGGCGCGGTGAATGCGGATGAAATCCTCGGCATTGACCGGACGGCTCAGGTCGAGGCCGATGATCTCGGCGCCAACGGCGCCGGGGAACGAGCGGATGTCGAAGGTTTGCGGTTGGGCGCTGTCGATGGTCGACAAGGCGTTCGAGGCGGCTGGCATTGTTCACTCCCACGCAGTGCGCGACTCCAGGGCGCGCAACGATCGGAAACGCACGGGGATTGCCCGTGTGGGTTCGAGTCGTGCGGCGCGCCGATTGGTCAGCGGGTACGCAGTGGGGTGACTATAAAGTCATAAGAACCGCAATTTAAATACCTTTATTGCATATACATATGAATATGCTAAGCCCTGCTCCGGCCTACAAAGCGAGGGCGTGGGAGAGGGCTTGCCCCGCTCCCACAGGATTTCCGCCCCCGCGCGCGATCAACGCTCGCGCAAGGCTTCGGAGCGCGCCTTGATGATCGGCTTGAGCAGGTAGCTCATGATGGTCTTCTTGCCGGTCATGATATCCACCGTGGCCACCATCCCCGGGATGATCAGCAGCGGCTTCTCGTCGGTGCCCAGGTGACTCTTCTCGGTACGCAGCTTGATCAGGTAATAGGTGGTCTTCTTGTCTTCGTCGGTGATGGTGTCGGCACCGATCTGCTCGAGCTTGGCCTTCATCCCGCCATAGATGGTGTAGTCATAGGCGGTGAACTTGACCGTGGCTTCCTGGCCCGGGTGCAGGAAGGCGATGTCCTTGGGCAGGATCTTCGCCTCGACCACCAGGGTGTCGTCCAGCGGCACGATCTCGATGATGTCGCTGCCCGGCTGGATCACGCCGCCGATGGTGTTGACCAGCAGCTGCTTGACGATACCGCGCACCGGCGAGATGACCATGGTGCGGTGCACGCGGTCGTCCAGCGCCTTGCTGGTGGCGGTGGCCTTGTTCAGCTCGGTACGGGCCTCGTTGAGCTGGGTCAGCGCCTCGCTGCGGAACTTGCCGCGGGTCTCCTCGATCTTGCTCTCGACCTCCTTGATCGCCGCCTCGGCCCGCGGGATGGCCAGGGTGGTGGAGTCCATCTGGCCCCGGTTCTCGACTTCGGCGCGGCGCAGGCGCAGCACCTCGACCTGGGAAATAGCACCCTGAGCCACCAGTGGCTCGGACATCGAGATTTCCTGGCGCAACAGCTGCAGGCTGTTGGCGTACTGGGCGCGCTTGGAGTTGAACTCGCGCAGCTCCTGCTGCTTCTGCACCAACTGCTGCTGCAGGCCGCCGATCTCATCCTGCAACTGCTGGCGACGGCTCTGGTACAGCGATTGCTCGTTGGCGGCCTGGCTCGGCGCGGCCTTGCGCAGCTCTTCGTCGATCTGCAGCGGCTTGTCCTCGACCTCGGCCGTGAGGCGCTGCACGCGCAAGGCCATGGCCAGACGCGAAGCCTCGGTCTCGTCGACATTGGAGGCAAAGCGGGTCTCGTCCAGACGCAGCAGCGGCTGGCCGACTTCGACGATCTCCCCCTCCTTGGCGAAGATCTCGGCAACGATGCCGCCTTCGAGGTTCTGGATCTTCTGCACCTTGGACGACGGGATGGCCTTGCCCTCCCCGCGCGTCACCTCGTCGATGGGCGCGACGCTGGCCCAGACGATGAGAAACAGGAAGAACGCGATCACCCCCCAGATGGTCAGGCGCACCACTCGCGGCGCGTCCTCGATCAGCGCCTTGTTGACCTCGGGCAGCGGCTGCCCGGCCAGCGACTCGGAGCCCTTGAAGTAGCGGCGCAGGTTGTCCTTGAAACGCCCCATATCCAGCTTATGCAACACTGATCTGCCCCTTCTTCAGCGCATCCATGACGGCGGCTTTCGGGCCATCCGCGACAATCTGTCCACGATCGATGACGATCAACCGGTCCACCAGCGACAGCAGCGACGCCCGGTGGGTGACCAGCAGCACGGTCTTGTTCTCGATGACCGCGGCCAGGCGCTGTTTGAGGCGCTCCTCACCGGTGTTGTCCATGGCGCTGGTGGGTTCGTCGAGCAGCAGGATCTGCGGGTTGAGCAGCAGCGCCCGCCCCAGGGCGACGTTCTGGCGCTGGCCACCGGAGAGGTTCTGCCCGCGTTCGCCGACCTGCAACTCGTAGCCGTCGGGGTGCAGGCGGGCGAATTCGTGCACGCCGGCCAACTCAGCGGCCTGCAAAATCAGCTCGTCCTCGATGTAGCGGGCGCCACTGACCAGGTTGTCGCGCAGGGTGCCGGCCAACAACTGGATATCCTGGGGCACATAGCCGATGTTGTGCCGCAGTTCGCTGACGTCGATCTGGCGGATGTCCACACCATCGACCAACAGCGAGCCGTTGTCCGGCTCGTACAGGCCGACGATCAGCTTGGCCAGCGAGCTCTTGCCCGAGCCGCTGCGGCCGATGATGCCGATCTTCTCGCCTGGGCGGATGTTCAGGTTGATGCCCTTGAGCGCCTGGTTCTGCTGGTTCGGGTAGGTGAACTCGACGCCGCGGAACTCGATGGCGCCCTGCAGCACCTGGCGGCTCAGCGGGCGCTCCTCGAAGTTGCGCTCCTGGGGCAGTTCCATCATCTGGTCGGTGGCGACCATGGTCACCTTGGCTTGCTGGTAGCGGGCCAGCAGGCCGTTCAGCGAGCCCAGCGGGCCAAGGGCGCGACCGCTGAGCATGTAGCAGGCCACCAGGCCGCCCATGCTGAGGTTGCCGTCGATGATCAGGTACACGCCCACACAGATCATCGCCACGCCGGCCAACTGCTGGATCAGCAGGGTGATGTTCATGGCCAGGCCTGACAGCACCTTGACCCGCAGCTCGAGGCGGCTGAGGGTGCCGAGGGTCTGCTCCCACATGTACTGGCGCTCGCTCTCGGCGTTGTTGACCTTGATCCCGTCCAAGCCGGCCAGGGTCTCGATCAGGCTCGACTGGCGCTCGGAGGCCAGGGCCATGGTGCGTTCCATGGTCGCCATCAGCGGCTTCTGCAACGCGTAGCCGATACCCAGGGCCAAGGGGAAGGCAAGGACCGGGATCCACACCAGGTGCCCGCCGATGATGGCGATGACCATCAGGATCAGCAGGGTGAACGGCAGGTCGATCAGGCTGGTCAGCGTCAGCGAGGCGAGGAAGTCGCGCAGGCCCTGGAACTCATGGATGTTCTGGGCGAAGCTGCCGACCCGCGCCGGGCGGTACTTCATGGCCATGCCGACGATGCGCTCGAACAGCGTCGCCGAGATGATCAGGTCGGTCTTCTTGCCGGCCAGGTCCAGACAGAGGCTGCGCAGCCCCTTCAGAATCAGGTCGAAGACATAGGCCCCGGCGATACCCACCGCCAGCACCCATAGCGTCGAGGTGGCCTGGTTGGGCACGACGCGGTCGTACACGTTCATCACGAACAGCGGCGCGGCCAGGGCGATCAGGTTGATCACCAGGCTGGCGGCGATGGCATCGATGTACAGCCATTTGCTGCGCAGCAGCGTGTCGCGGAACCAGGAGCGCGCGCGTGGGATCAGGTTGCCGTGGTTGACGTCGAACTTGTGCTGGGGCTGGGCGAAGAACACCTTGCCGCTGTAGTCGCCCTGCAACGCCTCACGGGTGACATGCACTTCGCCGCCGTCGCTCTCGCTGAGCAGCAGCCGCGCGGTGTCCTCGTTTTCCCAACCCAGCAGCACCGCGCAGCGGCCTTCCTTGAGCAGCAGCATCGCCGGCATGGCGATGCTGGGTATCTGCTCCAGCTTGCGCTGCAACAGGCGCCCCTGCAGCCCGGCCCGGGCGGCCGCACGCGGCAGCAGCTCGGCGGTCAGGCGTTGCGAGGGCAAGGGCAGCCCGGTGGTCAGCATGGCCCGGCTGGCGGGCTTCTGATGCAGGACACACAGGGTCAGCAGACTGTCCAGCAGCGGGTCGTCATGCTGACTGCGTGGATCGTGGCTGAGTTGGACTCGACTGACTTCGGATTCCACGCGGCGCTCTCTTCATCCTTGCGGGGGTGGGTTCAAGGCGCCTTTCAGTTCATGCCTGGCAGGTTCACCTTGGGTTTCAGGTCGTTCTGCACAACGGTGGCCATCGGGGCTACGACACCCTGGCTCTTGAGCAGCTGGCCAATGGTCGCCTTGATTCGGTACTGAGTAAACATTTGTATGTTCTTCACCTCTACCAGACGACGCTGGGCGGTGAAGGTTTCATTCTCGCTGTCGAGCAAGTCGAGCAGGGTTCGCTCGCCCAGGCCGAACTGCTGTTGGTAGGCGCTGCGCACCCGGTTGCTGTGATCGACGTACTGCTGGGCGATCGGCACCTGGGCGTTGGCGTTTTCCAGAGCATTCCATGCCAAGCCTAACTCCTCATTGAGCTGGCGCAAGGCGTTGTTGCGAATGTCCAGGGCCTGGTTGGCCAGATACGACTTCGATTCCAGGTCCGCCTTGTTGCTGCCGCCGGCGTACAGGTTGAAGTTCATGCGCAGCATGGCCTGCCACTCGTTGTTGTGGCCCACCGCGCCGTCGAGGTTGTTGTCGGCCGTTCGTCCGAGTTCGGCATCGAAACGCGGATAGAAAGTAGACTTTGCCGCTTCGTATTGCTTCTCGGCAGCCGCGATGTCCGACTCGGCCGAACGCAGGATCGGGCTCTCTTCGACCAGTTGGTGACGCGCCTCTTCGAGGGTGGCCGGCAGCAGGTCGACAAATGGCGCGGGCGTGCTTAACTCGTCGGGCATTTGCCCGACGACGCTCAGGTAGTTGGTGTTGGCATCGGCCAGGTTGGTCTGCTCGGTGATCAGGTTGTTGCGGGCCTGGGCCTGGCGCGCTTCGGCCTGGTCGAGGTCGGCCATGCGGCCTACGCCACGGCTGGTGCGCAACTTGATCTGGTCGAGGATGCGCTCATGGTTGCGCAGGTTTTCTTCGGCCAGGCGCACCATCTCACGGCGCGACAGGACGTCCAGGTAGACCTGGGCGACGGTCAGCGCGGTACGCTCGGAGGTGCCCAGCAAGGAATAGGCGCGAGCGTTGACGGTGGCTTGTTGACGCCCGACCTCGCTGGAGGTGGCAAAACCGTCAAAGACCATCTGCCGCAGGCGGATCGCCGATTCGCCACGGTTGAGCGTCTCCCAGCGGTTGCGGGTGCTTGGGCTGTCGGTGCCCTCGCGGCCATAACCGGCCGTCACATCGACCCGCGGCAAATAGCCGCCCTGGGCTGCACGCAATTGATAGTCTGCGGCGGTGCGTGCGTTCACGCCGGCCTGGATTTCAGGGTGTACCTCAAGGGCCTTCTGCATGGCTTCGGGCAAGGTTTGTGCTTGAACGAAGGAGGCGGCGAGAGCGAAAGGAAGAGCGGTGAACAGTGACGCACGCATTTTTACTGGGTTCCCGAAATGAGCTGTTGTCCTACATCACAACTGAAGCTCCTTCTACCTTGGAAGATGGCATTTCGCCTTCGATCGGTAGGATGGTTCTCGCAGGCAACACGATAAGTAGGAAGTATCTTCAGCCGTTCAAATATCAATGTGACATTACGTGAGTGATTGTTTAGGATGGCCTGCATAAGGTCAATAGTTTGGCATAAACTTAATAGCCAGAAATTATAGACGTAAAATTGACGCAAAACGGCGTCAAAAACATTATTGAAAGATTTCCATCAAACGCCGCCCTCGCGCGCCGGCAGGCATGGAAGCCAACTGAACAGGTAGCCCGGAGAGTCCAATGAGCACTGTTGTTGCCATCGTCAAAAGCATTGTTGGCCAAGTCATCGCAGTTTCCCCAGAAGGCATCCGGCGCGTACTGATCGAAGGCGATCGCCTGCTTGCCGGTGAACAGGTAGACACCGGCACTGGCGGCGCGGTCACTCTGGAGCTGGCCGACGGCCGTCTGCTCGACCTCGGTCGCGACACCCAGTGGAGTGCCGACGCCCCCGACAGCAGCATCGACCTGAGCCAGGCCACCGCCCAGGCGGCGCCCTCGGTCGAGGAGCTGCAACAAGCCATCGCCGCCGGCGTCGACCCGACCACCGAACTGGAGGCCACCGCAGCCGGCCCGGCCGCGGCAGGCGGCGGTTCGGTAGGCGGCGGGCATAGCTTCGTCCTGCTCCAGGAAACCGCCGGGGTGGTCGACCCGACCATCGGCTTCCCCACCGGCCCAATAGGCTTTGCCAACGGGCTGGGTATTGATGAGCAGGGCGGGCTGGACGGCAACAACGCCAGTAGCAACACCACCAACGCCCCGCTCACCACAGGCCTGACCCTGAGCGCCACTCCCACGATCACCGAGGCGGGTGGCGTAATTGTCTATACCGCCACCGTCGGCCAGCCACCGCTGACCAACCTCACCGTGACCCTGTCCAATGGCGCTGTCATCGTGATCCCGGCGGGCCAGACCACCGGCACCGTCAACGTCAATGTCCCGGCCAACGACACGCCCTACATCGATGGCGGCCAGATCTCCGCGACCATCACCGGGACCAGCGGCGGCAACGGCCTGATCGTCACGCCAAGCACCACGCCGGCGGTGACCGAGGTCACCGACACCATCGATACCACCACTGCCACGCTGACCGCCAACCCAAGCGTGACCGAAGGTGGCGTGATCACCTACACCGTGACCCTGACCAACCCGGCCCAGACCCCAGTCACCGTCACCCTGTCCAATGGCCAGACCGTCACCATCGAAGCCGGCAAGTCGTCAGGCAGCGTCGATTTCCAGACCCCGGCCAACGACGTCTATAACAATGGCAGCACCGTCAGCACCACGATCACGGGGGCAACGGGCGGTAATTTCGAGAATCTGGTGCCAAACCCGACACCAGCGGAAACGAAGATCAACGACTCCGTCGACACTACCACCGCCACCCTGACCGCGACCCCAAGCGTGACCGAAGGTGGCGTGATCACCTACACCGTGACCCTGACCAACCCGGCCCAGACTCCGGTCACCGTCACTCTGTCCAATGGGCAGACTATTACCGTCAAGGCCGGCGAAAGCACTGGCAGCGTCGACTTCCAGACCCCGGCTAACGACGTATTCGTCAACGGCAGCACGGTCAGCACCAGCATCACTGGTGTCACCGGTGGCAACTTCGAGAAGCTGGAACCCGACACTACGCCGACCCAGACCGTGATCAGCGACAGCATCGACACGGTGACCGTCAGCATCGCCAGCAATGGCAACGTGACCGAGGCCGAACAGCCGACCTTCACTGTATCGGTCAGCCAGAAGCTCGACCATGACCTGACCGTGACCCTGTCCAATGGCGCCACTGTGGTCATCAGCGCCGGCCAGACCCAGGCCACCTACAGCCTGCCGGCCCAGGGCGACGACGTATTCAAGGACGCCGGCTCCGTGACCCTCGGCGTGACCGATGCCAGCGTGGCGGGCAAGACCTTCGAGAGCCTGCAGTTGGGTGGCGATGCCACCGTGCAGATCACCGACACCGTCAGTGAAGTGGTCGCAACCCTCACTGCCGACAAGACCGCTGTGTCCGAAGGTGGCCAGATCACCTACACCGTGACCCTGACCAATGCCCAGGGTCTGCCGGTCAACGGCCATAATGGCCTGACCTTCACCCTGACCGATGGCACCAAGGTCACCATTCCGGCAGGCAGCACCAGCGGCACCTTCACCATCACGGCTCCTGACGACGTATTCGTCGGCGGCCAGCCTTCGATCGTCAACAAGATTGAATCCGTTGCCGGTGGCGACAACTTCGAGAAGCTGACCCTCGGCGACAACTCGGTCACCACCACCGTGACCGACGAGCCAGGTACCGGCACTCCAGGCACCGACAACCAAGGCGACAAGGTCACCGTCACCATCGTCGGCAAGGGCGATGTCAACGAAGACCAGCAGCCGACCTTCACCGTCAAGGTCAGCCAGAAGCTCGACCACGACCTGACCGTAACCCTGTCGAACGGCGACAAAGTCGTCATCCCAGCCGGTCAGACCGAAACCGAGTACAAAGCCAAAGCCCAGGGTGACGACGTCTTCAAAGACGGCGATACCCTGACTGTCGGCATCACCGATGCTGCCGTTGACGGCAAGTCCTTCGAGAACCTGGAACTGGGCGGCAACGCCTCGGTGCAGATCACCGACACCATCAGCGAAGTCGTCGCGACCCTGACCGCCGACAAGACCACTGTGTCGGAAGGTGGCCAGATCACTTACACCGTCACCCTGACCAATGCCCAGGGTCTGCCGGTTAATGGCCACAACGGCCTGACCTTCACCCTGACCGATGGCTCCAAGGTCACCGTACCGGCCGGCAGCGCCAGCGGCACCTTCACCATTACCGCACCGGATGACGTGTTCGTCGGCGGCCAACCAACCATCACCAACAAGCTGGAAGGCGTCACCGGCGCCGACAACTTCGAAAAACTGACCCTGGGTCAGGACGAAGTGAAGACCTCCGTCACAGACGAGCCGGGCACTGGTACCCCAGGCACCGACAATCAGGGCGACAAAGTCACCGTCACCATCGTCGGCAAAGGCGATGTCACCGAAGACCAGCAGCCAGCCTTCACCGTCAAGGTCAGCCAGAAACTGGACCATGACCTGACCGTGACCCTGTCGAACGGCGACAAAGTCGTCATTCCAGCCGGTCAGACCGAAGCCGAGTACAAAGCCAAAGCCCAGGGCGACGACGTCTTCAAAGACGGCGACACCCTGACTGTCGGCATCACCGATGCTGCTGTCGACGGCAAGTCCTTCGAGAATCTGGAACTGGGTGGCAACGCCTCGGTGCAGATCACCGACACCATCAGTGAAGTGGTCGCGACCCTGACCGCAGACAAGACCACCGTCACCGAAGGTGGCCAGATCACCTACACCGTGACGCTGACCAATGCCCAAGGTCTGCCGGTCAACGGCCACAACGGCCTGACCTTCACCCTGACTGACGGCACCAAAGTCACCATTCCGGCCGGCAGCGCCAGCGGCACCTTCACCATCACCGCACCGGATGACGTGTTCGTCGGCGGCCAGCCTTCTATCGTCAACAAGATCGAATCGGTCGCCGGTGGCGACAACTTCGAGAAACTGACCCTCGGCGATAACTCGGTCACCACCACCGTGACTGACGAGCCAGGTACCGGCACCCCAGGCACCGATAACCAGGGCGACAAGGTCACCGTCACCATCGTCGGCAAGGGCGATGTCACCGAAGACCAGCAGCCAGCCTTCACCGTCAAGGTCAGCCAGAAACTGGACCATGACCTGACCGTGACCCTGTCGAACGGCGACAAAGTCGTCATTCCAGCCGGTCAGACCGAAGCCGAGTACAAAGCCAAAGCCCAGGGCGACGACGTCTTCAAAGACGGCGACACCCTGACTGTCGGCATCACCGATGCTGCTGTCGACGGCAAGTCCTTCGAGAATCTGGAACTGGGTGGCAACGCCTCGGTGCAGATCACCGACACCATCAGTGAAGTGGTCGCGACCCTGACCGCAGACAAGACCACCGTCACCGAAGGTGGCCAGATCACTTACACCGTGACCCTGACCAATGCCCAGGGTCTGCCGGTCAACGGCCACAACGGCCTGACCTTCACCCTGACTGACGGCACCAAAGTCACCATTCCGGCCGGCAGCGCCAGCGGTACCTTCACCATCACCGCACCGGATGACGTGTTCGTCGGCGGCCAGCCGAGCATCGTCAACAAGATCGAATCGGTCGCCGGTGGCGACAACTTCGAGAAGCTGACCCTCGGCGACAACTCGGTCACCACCACCGTGACTGACGAGCCAGGTACCGGCACCCCAGGCACCGATAACCAAGGCGACAAGGTCACCGTCACCATCGTCGGCAAAGGCGATGTCACCGAAGACCAGCAGCCAGCCTTCACCGTCAAGGTCAGCCAGAAACTGGACCACGACCTGACCGTAACCCTGTCGAACGGCGACAAAGTCGTCATTCCAGCCGGTCAGACCGAAGCTGAGTACAAGGCCAAAGCCCAGGGTGATGACGTCTTCAAGGACGGTGACACCCTTACCGTCGGCATCACCGATGCTGCCGTTGACGGCAAAGCTTTCGAAAATCTGGAGCTGGGCGGTAACGCTTCCGTCCAGATCACCGACACCATCAGTGAGGTCGTCGCAACCCTGACTGCGGACAAGACCACCGTCAACGAAGGTGGCCAGATCACCTACACCGTGACGCTGACCAACGCCCAGGGTCTGCCGGTTAACGGTCACAATGGCCTGACCTTCACCCTGACCGATGGCACCAAGGTCACTATTCCTGCGGGCAGTGCTAGCGGTACCTTCACCATCACCGCTCCGGATGACGTGTTCGTTGGTGGTCAACCAACCATCACCAACAAGCTGGAAGGCGTCACCGGCGCCGACAACTTCGAAAAACTGACCTTGGGTCAGGACGAAGTGAAGACCTCCGTCACTGACGAGCCGGGCACCGGCACTCCAGGCACCGACAACCAGGGCGACAAGGTCACCGTCACCATCGTCGGCAAAGGCGATGTCACCGAAGACCAGCAACCGGCCTTCACCGTCAAGGTCAGCCAGAAGCTCGACCATGACCTCACCGTAACCCTGTCCAACGGCGACAAGGTGGTGATCCCAGCAGGCCAGACCGAAGCCGAATACAAGGCCAAGGCCCAGGGCGACGACGTCTTCAAAGACGGCGATACCCTGACTGTCGGCATCACCGATGCTGCCGTCGATGGCAAGGCCTTCGAGAACCTGGAACTGGGCGGCAACGCATCGGTGCAGATCACCGACACCATCAGTGAAGTGGTCGCGACCCTCACCGCCGACAAGACTACCGTCACCGAAGGTGGCCAGATCACCTACACCGTGACGCTGACCAATGCCCAGGGCCTGGCGGTCACCGGCCATAACGGCCTGACCTTCACCCTGACCGATGGCACCAAAGTCACCGTTCCGGCCGGCAGCGCCAGCGGGACCTTCACCATCACCGCCCCGAGCGACGTATTCGTCGGCGGCCAGCCCTCGATCGTGAACAAGCTCGAAGGTGTCAGCGGCGCGGACAACTTCGAGAAGCTGACGCTCGGCAAGGAGACACTCACCACTACCGTCACTGATGATCCGGATACCGGCAACAAGGTATCTGTCACCATCGTCAGCAACGGCGATGTCACCGAAGACCTGCAGCCGTCCTTTACCGTCAAGGTCAACCAGAAGCTGGACCAGGATCTCACCGTCACCCTGAGCAATGGTGCCAAGGTGGTGATTCCGGCTGGCCAGACCCAGGTCGAGTACAAGGCGGATGCCCAGGGCGATGACGTCTTCAAGGATGGCAGTTCGCTAACCGTCGGCATTACTGATGCAGTCGTTGATGGCAAGACCTTCGAGAACCTGCAGCTGGGTGGCGATGCCACCGTGCAGATCACCGATACCGTCAGCGAAGTCGTCGCGACCCTGACCGCCGACAAGACCACCGTCACCGAAGGCGGCCAGATCACCTACACCGTGACCCTGACCAATGCCCAGGGCCTGTCGGTCACCGGCCACAACGGCCTGACCTTCACCCTGACCGATGGCACCAAGGTCACCATTCCGGCCGGCAGCACCAGCGGTACCTTCACCATCACCGCACCGGATGACGTGTTCGTCGGTGGCCAACCGAGCATCGTCAACAAGATCGAATCGGTTGCCGGTGGCGGCAACTTCGAGAAGCTGACCCTCGGCGACAACTCGGTCACCACCACCGTGACTGACGAGCCAGGTACCGGCACTCCAGGCACCGACAACCAGGGCGACAAGGTCACCGTCACAATCGTCGGCAAGGGCGATGTCACCGAAGACCAGCAGCCGACCTTCACCGTCAAGGTCAGCCAGAAGCTCGACCACGACCTGACCGTAACCCTGTCGAACGGCGACAAAGTCGTCATCCCAGCCGGTCAGACCGAAACCGAGTACAAAGCCAAAGCCCAGGGTGACGACGTCTTCAAAGACGGCGATACCCTGACTGTCGGCATCGCCGATGCCGCTGTCGATGGCAAGGCCTTCGAGAACCTGGAGCTGGGTGGCAACGCCTCGGTACAGATCACCGACACCATCAGCGAAGTGGTCGCGACCCTGACTGCGGACAAGACCACCGTCACCGAAGGTGGCCAGATCACTTACACCGTGACCCTGACCAATGCCCAGGGTCTGCCAGTCAACGGCCACAATGGCCTGACCTTCACTTTGACCGATGGCACCAAGGTCACTATTCCTGCGGGTAGTGCCAGCGGCACCTTCACCATCACCGCGCCGGACGACGTGTTTGTCGGCGGTCAGCCTTCGATCGTCAACAAGCTCGAAAGCGTCAGCGGCGCGGATAGCTTCGAGAAGCTCACGCTCGGCAAGGACACCCTCACCACGACCGTGACCGATGAGCCAGGTACTGGCACGCCCGGCACTGGCAACGAAGGCGACAAGGTTTCCGTGACCATAGTTGGCAACGGCGCAGTCACCGAAGATCAGCAGCCGTCGTTCACCGTCAAGGTCAGCCAGAAACTCGGTCAGGACCTGACCGTAACCCTGAGCAACGGCGATAAAGTGGTGATCCCTGCGGGTCAAACCCAGGTTGAGTACAAGGCTACTGCCCAAGGCGATGACGTCTTCAAGGATGGCGACACCCTCACCGTCGGCATTTCCGATGCGTCGGTCACCGGCAAGACCTTCGAGAACCTCGAGCTCGGCGGCAACGCCAGCGTTGAGATCAACGACACCGTCAGCGAAGTGGTCGCAACCCTGACCGCCGACAAGACTACCGTCAGCGAAGGCGGCCCAATCACCTACACCGTCACCCTGACCAACGCCCAGGGCCTGTCGGTCACCGGCCACAACGGCCTGACCTTCACCCTGACCGACGGCACCAAGGTCACCGTGCCAGCGGGCAGCGCCACCGGCACCATCACCATCAATGCGCCGGACGACGTATTCGTCGGCGGTCAGCCGACCATCACCAACAAACTGGAAGGCGTGACTGGTGCCGACAACTTCGAAAAACTGACCCTGGGTCAGGACGAAGTGAAAACCTCCGTCACCGACGAGCCAGGCACCGGCACTCCGGGCACCGGCAACGAAGGTGACAAAGTCTCCGTCACCATCGTCGGCAACGGCGCGGTCACCGAAGACCAGCAGCCAAGCTTCACCGTCAAGGTCAGCCAGAAACTCGGTCAGGACCTGACCGTAACCCTGAGCAACGGCGATAAAGTCGTGATCCCAGCGGGTCAAACCCAGGTTGAGTACAAGGCGACCGCCCAAGGCGATGACGTCTTCAAGGATGGCGACACCCTGACCGTAGGGATTTCCGACGCCTCGGTCACCGGCAAGACCTTCGAGAACCTCGAGCTCGGCGGCAACGCCAGCGTTCAGATCAACGACACCATCAGCGAAGTCGTAGCGACCCTGTCTGCCGACAAAACCACCGTCAGTGAAGGCGGCCAGATCACCTACACCGTCACCCTGACCAATGCCCAGGGCCTGTCGGTCACCGGCCACAATGGCCTGACCTTCACCCTGACCGATGGCACCAAGGTCACCATTCCGGCAGGCAGCGCCAGCGGCACCTTCACCATCACCGCTGCGGACGACGTATTTGTCGGTGGCCAGCCGAGCATCGTCAACAAGATCGAATCGGTTGCCGGTGGCGACAACTTCGAGAAGCTGACCCTCGGCGACAACTCGGTTACCACAACCGTGACCGATGAGCCGGGTACTGGCACGCCAGGCACCGACAACCAGGGCGACAAGGTCACCGTCACCATCGTCGGCAAAGGCGATGTCACCGAAGACCAGCAGCCCGCCTTCACCGTCAAGGTCAGCCAGAAGCTCGACCACGACCTGACCGTAACCCTGTCGAACGGCGACAAAGTCGTCATTCCAGCCGGTCAGACCGAAACCGAGTACAAAGCCAAAGCCCAGGGTGACGACGTCTTCAAGGATGGCGACACCCTGACTGTCGGCATCACCGATGCTGCAGTCGATGGCAAGGCCTTCGAGAACCTGGAGCTGGGCGGCAACGCATCGGTGCAGATCACCGACACCATCAGTGAAGTGGTCGCGACCCTCACCGCTGACAAGACCACCGTCACCGAAGGTGGCCAGATCACCTATACCGTGACCCTGACCAATGCCCAGGGCCTGTCGGTCACCGGCCATAACGGCCTGACCTTCACCCTGACCGATGGCACCAAAGTCACCATTCCGGCCGGCAGCGCCAGCGGCACCTTCACCATCACGGCCCCGGACGACGTGTTCGTTGGCGGTCAGCCTGCGATCGTCAACAAGATCGAAGGCGTCAGCGGCGCAGAAAACTTCGAGAAACTCACCCTCGGCGACAACACGCTCACCACGACCGTGACCGACGAGCCAGGCACCGGCACTCCAGGTACCGATAACCAAGGCGACAAGGTCACCGTCACCATCGTCGGCAACGGCAATGTCACCGAAGACCAGCAACCGTCGTTCACCGTCAAGGTCAGCCAGAAACTGGCGCAGGACCTGACCGTGACCCTGAGCAATGGCGACAAGGTCGTAATCCCCGCCGGTCAGACCCAGACCGAGTACAAGGCTGCCGCCCAGGGCGACGACGTGTTCAAGGACGGCAGCTCGCTGACCGTCGGCATCACCGATGCTGCGGTCACCGGCAAGACCTTCGAAAACCTGGAGCTCGGTGGCAACGCCACTGTGCAGATCACCGATACCATCAGTGAAGTCGTCGCGACCCTCACCGCCGACAAGACCACTGTGTCCGAAGGTGGCCAGATCACCTATACCGTGACCCTGACCAACGCCCAGGGTCTGTCGGTCACTGGTCACAATGGCCTGACCTTCACCCTGTCCGACGGTACCAAGGTCACCATCCCGGCCGGCAACGCTACCGGCACAGCCACCATCAATGCACCGGACGATGTGTTCGTCGGCGGCCAGGCGACCATCAGCAACAAACTGGTGACCGTCAGCGGTGCCGACAACTTCGAGAAACTGACCCTCGGCCAAGGTGAGGTGCAGACCTCCGTGACCGACGAGCCGGGCACTGGAACCCCGGGCACCGACAACCAGGGCGACAAGGTGTCCGTCACCATCGTCGGCAATGGCAATGTCACCGAGGACCAGCAGCCCTCGTTCACCGTCAAGGTCAGCCAGAAGCTTGGATACGACCTGACTGTCACCCTGTCCAACGGCGACAAGGTGGTGATCCCGGCCGGTCAGACCCAGACCGAGTACAAGGCTGCCGCCCAGGGCGACGACGTGTTCAAGGACGGCAGCTCGCTGACCGTCGGCATCACCGATGCCACGGTTCCGGGCCATACCTTCGAAAACCTGGAGCTGGGTGGCAATGCCACCGTGCAGATCACCGACACCATCAGTGAAGTCGTGGCCACCTTGTCCGCCGACAAGACCACCGTGTCCGAAGGCGGCCAGGTCACCTACACCGTGACCCTGACCAACGCCCAGGGCCTGTCGGTCACCGGCCACAATGGCCTGACCTTCACCCTCACCGATGGCACCAAGGTCAGCATCCCGGCCGGCAGCGCCACTGGCACCGCCACCATCAATGCGCCGGACGACGTGTTCGTCGGTGGTCAGCCGACCATCAGCAACAAGATCACCGGCGTCACCGGCGCGGACAACTTCGAGAAGCTGACCCTGGGTCAGAACGAAGTGAAGACCTCCGTCACTGATGAGCCGGGCTCGGGCACACCAGGCACCGGCAACCAGGGTGACAAGGTTTCGGTCACCATCGTCGGCAATGGCAACGTTACCGAAGACCAGCAACCGTCGTTCACCGTCAAGGTCAGCCAGAAACTGGCGCAGGACCTGACCGTGACCCTGTCCAACGGCGCCAAGGTGGTGATCCCCGCCGGCCAGACCCAGGTCGAGTACAAAGCCGCCGCCCAGGGCGACGACGTGTTCAAGGACGGCAGCTCGCTGACCGTCGGCATCACTGACGCCGCAGTTACCGGCAAGACCTTCGAGAACCTCGAACTGGGCGGCAACGCCACCGTGCAGATCAACGACACCATCAGTGAAGTGGTCGCCACGCTGTCCGCTGACAAGACCACCGTCGCCGAGGGCGGCCAGGTCACCTACACCGTGACCCTGACCAACGCCCAAGGCTTGTCGGTAGTCGGCCACAACGGCCTGACCTTCACCCTTTCCGATGGCACCAAGGTCACCATCCCGGCCGGCAGTACCACCGGTACCGCCACCATCAACGTGCCGGACGACGTGTTCATCGGCGGCCAAGCCACCATCAGCAACAAGATCACCGGTGTCACCGGCGCCGACAACTTCGAGAAACTGACCCTGGGTCAGAATGAAGTGAAGACTTCCGTCACCGACGAGCCGGGCTCGGGCACTCCAGGCACCGGCAACCAGGGCGATAAGGTCTCGGTCACCATCGTCGGCAACGGCGATGTCAACGAAGCCCAGCAGCCATCGTTCACCGTCAAGGTCAGCCAGAAGCTCGACCAGGACCTGACCGTCACCCTGAGCAATGGTGCCAAGGTGGTGATTCCCGCCGGCCAGACCCAGGTCGAATACAAGGCGCCGATCCAGGGCGACGATGTGTTCAAGGACGGCGGCCCGCTCACCGTTGGCATCAGCGATGCCAGCGTGGTCGGCAAGACCTTCGAGAACCTCGAGCTCGGCGGCAGCGCCACCGTGCAGATCAACGACACCATCAGTGAAGTCGTGGCCACTTTGTCCGCCGACAAGACCACCGTGTCCGAAGGCGGCCAGATCACCTATACCGTGACCCTGACCAATACCCAGGGCCTGTCGGTCACCGGCCACAACGGCCTGACCTTCACCCTTTCCGATGGCACCAAGGTCACCATCCCGGCCGGCAGCGCCACTGGCACCGCAACCATCAATGCGCCGGACGACGTGTTCGTCGGTGGTCAGCCAACCATCAACAACAAAATCACCGGCGTCACCGGCGCCGACAACTTCGAAAAACTGACCCTCGGCCAGAACGAAGTGAAGACCTCCGTCACCGACGAGCCAGGTTCGGGCACGCCGGGCACCGGTAACCAGGGCGACAAGGTCTCGGTCACCATCGTCGGCAATGGCAACGTCACCGAAGACCAGCAACCGTCGTTCACCGTCAAAGTCAGCCAGAAGCTGGCGCAGGACCTGACCGTGACCCTGAGCAACGGCGCCAAGGTGGTGATCCCGGCTGGCCAGACCCAAGTCGAGTACAAGGCCGCCGCCCAGGGCGATGACGTGTTCAAGGACGGCGACACCCTCACCGTCGGCATCTCCGATGCGTCGGTCACCGGCAAGACCTTCGAAAACCTCGAGCTCGGCGGCAACGCCAGCGTTCAGATCAACGACACCGTCAGCGAAGTGGTCGCCACCCTGTCTGCAGACAAGACGACTGTCAGCGAAGGCGGCCAGGTCACCTACACCGTAACGTTGACCAACGCCCAGGGCCTGTCGGTCACCGGCCACAACGGCCTGACTTTCACCCTGACCGATGGCACCAAAGTCACCGTTCCGGCCGGCAGCGCCACTGGCACCGCCACCATCAATGCGCCGGACGACGTGTTCGTCGGTGGTCAGCCAACCATCAACAACAAGATCACCGGCGTCACCGGCGCGGACAACTTCGAGAAGCTGACCCTGGGTCAGAACGAAGTGAAGACCTCCGTCACCGACGAGCCAGGTTCGGGCACGCCGGGCACCGGCAACCAGGGCGACAAGGTTTCGGTCACCATCGTCGGCAATGGCAACGTCACCGAAGACCAGCAACCGTCGTTCACCGTCAAGGTCAGCCAGAAACTGGCGCAGGACCTGACCGTGACCCTGTCCAACGGCGCCAAGGTGGTAATCCCGGCTGGCCAGACCCAGGTCGAGTACAAGGCCGCCGCCCAGGGCGACGATGTGTTCAAGGACGGCAGCTCGCTGACCGTCGGCATCACTGACGCCGCAGTTACCGGCAAGACCTTCGAGAACCTCGAACTGGGCGGCAACGCCACCGTGCAGATCAACGACACCATCAGTGAAGTGGTCGCCACACTGTCCGCTGACAAGACCACCGTCGCCGAGGGCGGCCAGGTCACCTACACCGTGACCCTGACCAACGCCCAAGGCTTGTCGGTAGTCGGCCACAACGGCCTGACCTTCACCCTTTCCGATGGCACCAAGGTCACCATCCCGGCTGGCAGTGCCAGCGGTACCTTCACCATTACCGCCAAGGACGATCCGTACCTCGGTGGCCAGCCGAACATCGTCAACAAGATCGAGTCGGTCGCTGGTGGCGACAACTTCGAGAAACTGACCCTGGGCAGTAACACCGTCACCACCAGCGTTACCGACGAGCCGAGCAGCCAGGGCGACCTGACCACCGTCGGCATCAGCGGCGACACCTCGGTGACCGAAGGCGACACCGCCCACTACAACCTGACCCTGAGCAACCCGTCGAAGTCCGAGGTGACCATCACCCTGACCTACAGCGGCACCGCCACCGACGGCCAGGACTTCACCGGTGTGGTCACCGTGAAGATCCCGGCCGGCAGCAGCGGCACCACCTTCGACATCAAGACCATCGACGACAAGCTGGTCGAGGGCTCGGAGAACTTCACAGTCAAGATCAGCGGTGCCACGGGCGGCGGCTTCGAGAACCTGCAGGTCGACGCCGGCAAGTCCAGCGTCACCACCACCATCATCGACAACGACCATGCGCCGGTGTCGACCGGCGGCGCGGTGACCGGCAGCGAAGACACCGACTACGTGTTCAAGTGGGGCGACTTCAACGTCAGCGACGCCGATGGCAACACTGGTCTTTCGGTGACCATCAGCAAGCTGCCGGACCTGGGCGGCCTGAAGTTCTTCAACGGCACCTCGTGGGTCGATGTCTCGCTCAACCAGAATATCAGCCAGGCTGACATCGCCGCCGGCAAGCTCAAGTTCGTGCCGCTGGCCAACCAGTCGGGCATCGACGGCTATGGCGGCAGCGGCGTGGGCAACAAGCAGGCCGACTACGCGCAGATCAAGTACAAGCCCAACGACGGCACCAACGCCGGCGGCGAAGTGACCATGAAGGTCGATATCGCGCCTGTGGCCGATAAGCCTGACCTGAACATCGGCAACAACAACGTCAACTCCATCGGCCTGCTCAAGGAAACCTGGAACAGCCTCTCCGGCCTTGGCAGCAATGGCAACGGCATCACCGGCGACGCGCTGAAGAACGTCTTCGCCAATGCCGGCAACGCCAGCAAGAGCGAGACCGTCACCGGTGTCGACACCGTTGCCAGCGTGACTGCGGGCAGCGGCTCGAAGACTTCCGGCCTGATCTACCTGGAAGCCGGCAAGACCTACGCGTTCAGCGGCACCGCCGATGACAGCCTGCAGATCGTAGTGGGCGGCAAGAACGTCGCCAGCGGCACCTGGGGCTCGGCCAGCGGCGCCATCTCCGGCAGCTTCACCCCGACCACCAGCGGCTACTACACCCTGGAGATCTACAACGCCAACCAGGCCGGCCCCGGCAGCCTGGACGTCAACATCAAGGTGGGCAACGGCGCGGTCACCGACCTCAACAGCTCGAACATCCCGATGTACCCGAGCGTCAAGGACCTTAACAATGCCGGCGTCACCGTTGGCGACCTGCACGGCAGCAACAACCAGGGCTACTACGACGGTTACAAGCTCAACGAAGGCAGCGAGAACGGCGCCCCGGTCAAGCTGGTGGGCATCAGCACCAACCTCACCGACACCGACGGCTCCGAGTCCCTGAGCGTCAAGCTCAGCGGCATCCCGGCAGGCTCGGTGCTGGCCGATAATGCCGGCCATACCTTCACCGTCGGCAAGGACGCGGTGGACGTTACCGGCTGGAACCTGGGCAGCCTGACCATCAAGCCGCCGGCCTACTACCAGGGCCAGTTTGACGTGAAGGTCAGCTCGACCTCCACCGAGAGCGTCGGCGGCAGCACCGCGACCAGCGAAGGCACCATCAAAGTTACCGTCTACCCGCAGGCCTACACCACCAGCAACCTGTCCTCGGACAGCGACAACATCACCGGCACCGACGGCAACGATGTAGTGGTTGCCGACGTCACCGGCCTGCACGTGGTGCCGGGCCAGGACTACAACCTCGCCTTCATCGTCGACACCTCGGGCAGCATGGGTTCGTCCGGCGTGGATGCGGCGAAGAAATCCCTGGAATCGGTGTTCAAGACCCTGACCGCCAGCGTCAAGGGCGACCAGTCGGGTACCGTGAACATCCTCCTGGTGGACTTCGCCACCCAGGTCAAGAGCAGCGTTTCGGTGACCCTGAACGATGCCGGCCTGCAACAGTTGCTCAATGCCCTGAACAACCTGCGGGCAGACGGCGGTACCAACTACGAGGACGCCTTCAAGACCACCGCCAACTGGTTCCAGAACCTCAAGGATGGTGGCAATACCGGCAGCAACCAGACGTTCTTCATCACCGATGGCAAGCCGACCTACTACCAGACCAACGAGAACTCCAACCCGACCCTGGGCACCTCGGGCATCACCCTGGACACCTTCCTGGCTTCGATCAACTACAAGCCGGGCATGGCGTACAACGGCTACATCGACAGCAGCAACACCAACTACGTCAGCATCGACAACGCCGGTAACCTGCAAGTGCAGTACTACCGCAACGGTTGGAAATACGGCGTATCGGGCGAGCTGCACGCGGAAGGTAACGGCACCTACGAGCTGTCTTCACGTGGTGGCTACGGCAACTTCACAGACAACGCGGCCCTGAACAACTCGATGGACAGCTTCAAGCTCCTGTCAGGCTTGTCCACCGTCGAGGCCATCGGCCTCAACAACGGCGTCAACACCAACGACCTGAAACCGTACGACACCGACGGCAAGCCGCAGACCAACATCGACCCGAGCAAGCTGGCCGAGGCCATCCTCGGCCATACCGAAGTCACCCAGCCGGGCAACGACACGGTCAATGGCGGCGACGGCAACGACATCATCTTCGGCGACCTGATGGTCTTCGACGGTGTTGCCGGTACCGGTGTCGAGGCGATCCGCGGCTATGTCGCCGACAAGCTGGGCGTAGACGCGGGCAGCGTGGACGCACGGGCGATGCACAAGTACATCACCGAGCACTACACCGAGTTCGACGTCTCACGCAGCAACGACGGCGCCGACACCCTGCTGGGCGGCAACGGCAACGACATCATCTTCGGCCAGGGTGGCAACGACTACATCGACGGCGGCAAGGGCAACGACATCCTGCTCGGCGGCACCGGCAACGACACCCTGCTCGGCGGTGAAGGCAACGACATCCTGTTTGGCGGTGCCGGCAATGACATCCTCATCGGCGGCAAGGGCGATGACATCATGACCGGTGGCAGTGGTGCCGACACCTTCGTGTGGAAGGCCGGCGACCTGGGCAATGACGTGATCAAGGACTTCAAGGCGAGCGAAGGCGACCGCCTCGACCTGAGCGACCTGCTCCAGGGCGAGAAGGCCAGCACCATCGACAACTTCCTGAAGATCACCACGGTCAATGGCGAGTCGACCCTGCAAGTCAGCACCGAAGGCAAGCTCAACGCCGCCGGCGGCCTGGCCAACGCCGATGTGAGCATCAAGCTCGAAGGGGTCAACTGGTCCAACACCACGATCAACTCGTTGATCAGCGGTGGCGACCCGACCATCAAGATCGACAACTCCAACAGCTGATCCCCACCCCCGCGGCAGCCGGCAACGGCCGCCGCGTCGGGGGCGGGCTTTCCCCGCCAACGCTTCACGCGCATACTCGTGCACCGGGCCTACACGCCCGGTGAACTTTGCCTATGCTGCTGACTACCAACAAGGAATCATCGTGACGAGGGACGCCGCCATGTTCTACGTGCAACGCGACGCTGACGGCCGTTTGCTGCGAGTGGAAGCCGCCGGGTTTGATGGATTTACGGACATGGTCCCCGCCGACAGTGCCGAGATCCAGGAATGGTTCGCCGACGATGTCGTTGAGAACAGCCTCAAGCAGCTCAAGCAGAGCGATCTGGACATGATCCGGGTACTGGAAGACCTGATCGAGGTGCTGACTGCCAAAGGCGTGTTCAGCATCACCGACCTGCCGCCCGGCGCCCAGGCCAAATTGCTCAACCGCTCCACCGCGCGCAAGGCGCTGGGTAGCCTGAACAACCTGATCGAGGAAGATGAGGAAGGCGGGCTGATCTGATCATGCTGGCGGCGCATCGCGGTGCGAATTGCCCCGCGATAACGCCGAGCCAGCTTAACGCCAGGGCGCCGGCCCACCCACCAGTTGCCCCTGGATACCCTGCACGCCCATCTCCCGCAGCACCTTCAACTCCCCTTCGGTCTCCACCCGCTCGGCGATCAGCGGCAGGTCGATGCTGTGCGCAGCCCGCTGGATGGCTTCGATGAACAGGCGCTTGTGCCGTTCCTGGTCGATGTTGCGGATGTAGCCACCATCGATCTTCAGGTAGGCCAGACCCAGGTGGGCCAGGTTGCCGATCATGCTGAAGCGCCCGCCGAAGCGTTGCAGTGCCAGGCTGAAGCCCAGGGTGCGCAGGCGCCGGGTGAGTTGCTCGAGCACTGACTGCTCGGGCAGCTGCTCCTCGCCGATCTCGAAGGTCAGTCGCTGCCCCAGCGCGCCGTGCTGCCCCAACAGCTCATAGACGCGCTGCAACGCCTTGGGGTCGGCCAGGGTGGCGGCCGATAGGTTCAGCGCCAGCGCTTCGCCATGCCCTTGCAGATGCTTGAGCACCTTCTCCAGCACCAGCAGGTCCAGCCGCGCCATCCAGCCGAAGCGCTCCAGCCAGGGCAGGAAGCGGCCGGCCGCCAGGGCTTCGCCCTCCTCATCGTGCAGGCGCGAGATGACCTTGTAGTGCAGCACCCGCTCCGGCGCCTTGGCGTCCACGACCGGTTGGAAGAACAGTTCGAACTGGCCCTTGCCCAGCGCCTGGTCCAGGCGCGTGTGCCAGGCATGGTGACTGTCGGCGGCCTGGCCCGCGGCTCCCTGCTCCAGACATACCCAGCCCGGCGCGGGTTGGCTCTCGGCGCGGGCCAGGGCCTCGTCGGCGAGCTTGAGCAGCGCTTGCGGCGCATCGCCGGGGCTGTAGGGGGCAAGGCCGATGCAGGCCACCGGGTCGACATCGCTGGCACCGGTCTCGTGCAGGCTCTGCAAGGTAGCCTCCAGGGCCTGGGCCAGCTGGATCGCCTCGTCATGGACCATGCCCGGCGCCAGCACCGCGAACTCGCCGCCACGGCTGCGGGTGATCAGGTCGTTGGTCTCCGGGTAGTTCGCACAGGTACGGCGCAGTTGCTCACCCACCGCCTGCAGCAACTGGTCGGTGCGTTGGCCACCCAGGCGGGCATTGAGCCCGGCCAGGTCCTGGACCCGCAGCAGCAGCAGGTAGCCGGTACGGGCCTCCTCCAGGTTGCTGACCCGGGCATTGAGCTGCATTTCGAAGTAACGTCGATTGGCAAGGCCGGTGAGGCTGTCCTGGTACGACTCCGCCCGCAGCTTCTCGCTGCGCTCGGCCTGCTCGGTGAACAGTGCCTTGAGCTTCTCGACCATCTGGTTCATCGCCTGCACCACTCGGCGCAGCTCGGGGGTGCGTGGCAGCTCGGGCAGACTGAGGAACTCACGACGGGCGATAGCGTGGGACTGTGCCACCATGTAGTCGAGCGGGCGCAACTGACGGCGCAGCAGCAGTGCCCCGAGCACCGCGCTCACCGCGCCGCACAGCAGCAGCCAGCCAAGGCTGCCCAGGGCGCTCTGCCAGAGTTTGCCCAGGGCAAACATCGGGTGGCTGATCACCTCGACCCGCGCCGCCTGCTGCCAGCCGCGGCTGACGAGGGCATCACCACCGGCCGGCTCCAGGCCGATGAGCTGGATGAACCAGCCCGGCACACCGCCGGCGTCAGGCTCGGCGTGGCGCTCGACCAACACGGCGTTGGAGTCCAGGTCGATGACCTTGATACTCGAGTAGTAGCCACTGTCGAAAATCGAGCTGACCATCAGCTCGACCATCGCTGGGTCGTCGATGTTCGGCGTCAGCGACAACGCCAGCGCGGTCGCGGCGTCCTGGGCATGGGAACGCAGCTGGTTGACGTACTGGCTGCGCGAGCTCTCCAGGCTGACCATGAAGCTGCCACTGAAGGCGATCACCAGGAACAGGCAAATGGCTAGCAGCAATTGTTTGAACAGTGACATCTGTGCTCCTTCAGTAAACCGGTTCGGCCGGGAACCCTTCGGCCTGCATTTTCTTCAGCAGATCCTGCCAACGCGACAGGCGCTTGGTGTCGCCGACCTTCTTGTTGCCGCCCGCGCCGGTCAGCCACAGGCCTTCACCGTTGAAGGCATACACCGGCAGCAGGTCGGTACGCTGGCTGGCCGGCTTGATCGCGTCCATCAGGCTGTCCAGCACCAGCGGCTGGGCCTGTGGGCTTGAATAATAGGTCAGGACCATGTGCGCACGGTTCTGGCGCAAGGCCTTTACGTAGGTGATGCGTAGCTTTTCCGCCGGAATGCCCATGCGCCGCAGGCTGAAGTACTTGGCGATGGCATAATCCTCGCAGTCGCCCGCACCCTTTATCAGCGATTGTACCGGCGTGGCCCAGTAATCGACCTCGTGCCACAGGTCGATGTCTTCGACATAGCGCAGCTGCTTGTTGAAGAACAGGTTGACCACCTGCAGCTGCTCCAGTTCGCTGCCCTGCTTCTGTGTCGCCATCAGGTTCTGCCAGGCATCGATACGCCCCTGGCCCGCGCCCATCGGGCCGTAGAGCGCCTGAGCGCGGCGACTGATCTGCGAGAAGTCCCAATCCGCCTGGGACACGCCCAGCCACAGGCAGCCGAGCAGCACGGCAAGGCCGAGCCGGCGTGCGGTCGCATTGAGAGGCCAAGGTATCGCCACTGCGGACACCCGTTCAGATCAGTCGAAAGCAGCGATGGTGCGGGCTGGAGACGCAAAAGACAATGGCACCGTGCGATCATGCTGCCAACTGTCGGCAAACCCGCTTCGTACAAGGGCTGGCGACCTTGGCTATCTTCCCAATGCCGGCAACTTGCTTCACGATAGCCGCGTTTTGACTCTGCGCCACGGCGCATCGCTTGATCAATCCGTTTGACAAGCGCCCCCTTCCCTCACTAGGGTTATTGGATCCAATTTTCATGTTGCCGAGGCGAACCCCGCGTGGCTGAGAAACCCAAACTCCTGAGCACCGTACTGGGTAGCGAACAAGTACCACCGCACCTGGCCCGGGGTGTTATCGAAGAGCGCCTGCGCAGTGCCATCCTTGATGGCCGCCTGCCCCCGGGCACCGCCGTGCGCCAGCAAGAGCTGGCGACTTTGTTCGGTGTCAGTCGCATGCCTGTGCGCGAGGCGCTGCGCCAACTCGAAGCCCAGTCGCTGCTGCAGGTGGTGATGCACAAAGGCGCCGTGGTAGCGCCATTGATCGGTGAGGACGCCGTCGACACGTACGCCCTGCGTGTACTGCTCGAGACCGAGGCGTTGCGCCAGTCGATCCCCTTGCTCGATGCCGGCGACATCGCCCAGGCCAGGGCTTACATCCGTCAACTGGAGACCGAGACTCGTCATGCCGAAATCGGCCGGCTCAATCGCCTGTTCCACATGGCCCTCTACAGCAAGGCGCAGAACCAGAAACTGCTGCGCATGATCGAGATCGAGCTGAACGAAGAGGAACGCTTCCTGCGTTTCCATCTGTCCTCGATGGGTTTGGGCAAACTCACCCAGGATGACCACATTGCCCTTGTCGATGCCGCCAACGACAGACTGGTGGACGAGGCCGTGAAGCTCCTGGAAGAACACCTCAACCATGCCGCGCGCACCATCAGGAAGTACCTCGACAGGCAATCGGCCAACTGATCCTGCCCAACCGCGCAGCCGCCCCTGGCGACCACCCGCTGCGTCGACACGATCCGCCACAAGGAACGGCAGTGCACGTGCAGACTCGACAGGACACCATGCCCGACCAGCCGCCCAGGATTCGCCTGATCTGCCTGGCAAACACACGGCAGCAACTTGCCCAGTACCGCACCTGGGCAACGACCCTGAGCGACCCCATCGAGCTGGTCGCGGTCGATGTCCCCTCCATTGCCGACTTCGAACAATCTCTGCCCATTTCCGGGCGCCTGACCCAGGCCCTGGTAGAGCAGCTCCAGCCCTACCTTATGCAGCCACATGCCGTGTTTGCCCAAGGCCTGGGCGCGCACATCGCCTTGGCCCTGATCCAGCAAGTGCAAGGTGCTTGTCCGGGCCTGACTCGTCACTTGTTTGTTTCAAGCTGTGACAGCCCACAATTCAGCACCACTTACCTGCCCCTGCATATCCCCATGACCGTGCTCTATCCGCCGGGCTCGCTGGCGGCGATGCTCGGCTGGCACAGCCTGGTACGCCGGGAGCTGGAGCTGATTGAGCTACCGGTGCAAGCGGTCGATACTTCGCTGCTGAACCAGCGCCTGGTGCGCATCTTCAACGCCCACCTCGGGTTGCTGAGCTTCTAATTCTCCTCTTGCCATCCGTGCGCTGATCAAGGCTTTTCCGCTGCCTGGTCAGTGCCTGGCCATGGCAGTGCCAGCATTTTGGGCACACTCTACCCCCCGCAGCGGCCGCTGATCATCAGACGTGGACCTGGCCGTTTGCCTCTTCATTCACCTGCAGAAGGAACCTGGCACCGGGGCAAGGACCGCAAGCGATCAGCCGCCCCTCAATAGTCCCTCTCTCCATCTCCGTTCATTCGTGCTCCGAGTGAGGCATTCACTCTGTGTCTATTTTTCTGATCGTTAATTATCGGAAGGAGCACGTATTGCCAAAATAAAACTTACTCAATGTTTTATTCAGGTACTTATATTTCAAGAAAAGTCCGAACATAAAATAATCAAAAAAACAATTGCGACCAACTTTGAAGTTGTTCTAACTTTTATATCGCCAGCCAAGGGCGGCCAGGCGTCACCGTGGACACCTCGCCAAACAAGCCCTGCTGGCCTCTGCCTGTTGTTCGAATTCGAGTTTTCACTCGAGGCCTTCATTCGCCCGGCATTTAGTTGCCCTGCAACTTCCAGAGCATAACGTCCCTGCATATCACCTCTAAACGGATCTCATCATGAGCACATTGAAGCGCACACTTTCCGACAAGAAACATGAACTTTCCCTGCACCCGCTATTTTCCGAAATCGATTCTCTGGAGACGCTGCGTGGGTTCATGGAAACCCACGTGTTTGCCGTCTGGGACTTCATGTCGCTGACCAAGCGCCTGCAGCAGGAGCTGACCTGCGTCAGCCTGCCCTGGCTGCCACCAAGGGACCCGGCTGCGGCGCGCCTGATCAACGAGATCGTCTTGGGCGAGGAATCGGACGATCGCCTCGATCATGGTCACTACAGCCACTTCGAGCTGTACCTGGATGCCATGCGCGAAGTCGGTGCCAGCACCCAGGCCATCGAGCGCTTCGTCAGCCTGCAGCAACAAGGCGTCGCGGCATTCGACGCGCTGCAACGCTGCGGCGCCAGTGAAGCCGCGCAGCGATTCGTTCGCGACACCCTCAAAGTGGCCATCGAGGCACCGGCCCACCAGGTTGCCGCCGCCTTCCTGCATGGGCGGGAAAGCGTCATTCCAGCGATGTTCCAACAAATTCTCGACGAGTGGGGCATCGGTACCGAGCAGGCGCCGACCTTCCGCTACTACCTGCAACGTCACATCGAAGTCGACTCCGAGGACCACGGCCCCGCCGCCGAGCAATTGCTGGCACGCCTGGTCGATCATGATCCGCTGCGCCAGGAAGACGTCTACGTGGCCGCCATCGCCGCGGTGGACAGCCGCATGGCCCTGTGGGACCGCCTGCGTACATCGCTGAAAGCGGCTGTTGCCGAGGTCACCCCATGAATGCCCTCGAGTATCGCTCCTTTGCCGAGGCCTGGGAGGCCAGGGCGACCATTCGCACCCGGCCCCGGCGCCTGGTGGAGGATGACCAGCGCCTGATCTACCCCCTGAGCCGCCAGCCCCTGGTGCTCGGCGCGACGTTCCAGCGCGAGTGCCCGCAGCTGCGCGACTTCGTGCTGGTACAGAGCCTCTACAAGTTCATCAATGACGTGGTGATCTTCGAGACCGAGATCGTCGACCGCACCGCCCGGCGCATCGCCAAGGACCGCTTTGCCGTGCGCTTCCCGTTCGCCTGCCGCTACGACGCGATGACCGTGGTGGTGGACGAGGACTATCACGCCCTGGTGGCGATGGACTTCCTGCAGCAGACCATCGCCCTGACCGGGATCGAGCCGATCGCCCTGCCCCAGGAAATCGAACTCAGCCGCGCCATTCCAGCCGCGCTGGAACAGGTGCCCGAGGCCCTGCGTGACGCCTTGGAGCTGATCTGCGTGGGCATCGCCGAGAACACCCTGACCGACGATGTCGCGGCCTTTGCCCGCGACGACTCGGTCAAGCCCTCAGTGAAGGGCCTGATGGCCGATCACCTGCTGGACGAAGGTCGTCACTCGAGCTTCTGGGCGCGCCTGACGCGCATCTACTGGCATACCGCGCCCGAGGCGGATCGCCAGATGATCGCCAAGGTACTGCCGTTGTTCCTGCGCCAGTACCTGACCAACGACATCCAGCAGGCTTTCGACTGTGCCCTGATCGACGCCCTGCCGGTGACCGACACGGTGCGCCAGGCCCTGCGTGAGGAAGTGCTGGGCCTGGCCTACCCGATCAACCGCCAGCATCCGCTGCTGGGCAACATCCTGCGTTTCTTCCGCAGCAGCTCGATGCTCGAGTCGCCCTGCGTACAGGACGCCCTGCGCGACTATCTGCCCTGAGGACCTAGACATGAGACGCCTCGACATACTTCTGGTGGGCACCAGCCCGCCCCTGGAGGAGTTCGCCCGCATGCTCGCCGAGCACGGACATGGCTCGGCCAGGGCCGATAGCGCCCAGGCCTTGCCCCGGCAGCTGTCGGCCCATCCCGACCTGGTGGTGGAGGATGGCAGCCTGGCACTGAGCAGCAGTGATTGGCAGCCCCTGGGCGGCACGCCGCTGCTCAGGCTGCGCCTGGGTGCGAGCTGCGCCGACACCCTGCCGCAACTGGAGGCCCTGTGCTGGTGCGGCAGTGCCAGCGCCCAGCGCCTGATCCATCGCGTGCCGATACACACGCCGCGCTCCGGTAATGGCCAACAGCTGCGTGAGGACACCTTGCAAGCCCTGTGCGAGCAACTGGCACTGCAGGTCACCCGCTTCGCCCGCAACCCGTTGCATTTGCAGGAAACGCCTGCGGTGAACCCGGGAGATCAGGAGCGCGAGCACAGCCTGGACTGGCTGGACACTTTGGCTTACCGACATCCGTTCAACCGCACGCTACGCGCCGATTTGCTGGAGAAGGCCGAAACAGACCTGATCGGCGACCTGGAACACAGTCTGCGTGTGTACGCAGAGTGTCATGCCGTGAACCACGACGGCCTGCGTTGCACTTATGAGCAGCTGCATGCCCGCACCGCCGTCATCCAGCAGGCCTTGTTGCCGCTGTTGCCCAACGCCGGGGAACAGCCGCCTGTGGTCGCCGTGTGCATGGGCAAGTCACCCGAGCTCTACGCCAGCCTGTTGGCGGTGCTGGGCTGCGCCGCCATCTACCTGCCACTGGATCCGGCCACGCCGGCCGAGCGCCGCCAGCTGATCCTCGACGACGCTGGCGCCTGCGTTCTGCTGCACGACGGTCAGGCGCCTGTGGATATCCCTGATGTTGATGTGCGCAACCTTCCTTTGCCGCAGGACTTGCCGCTGCCCAGCCTGGCGTTGCGCCAGGCTGCCGCCGACCAGGCCTGCGTGGCGATCTACACCTCCGGCACCACCGGCCAACCCAAAGGCGTGTTGCTCACCCAGGGCAACCTGGCGCACTTCATGGCCTGGTATCGCGAGCATGTGGGCTTGGACCGGCACAGCCGGGTACTGCAGTTCTCCACCATCGGCTTCGACGCCTCGCTGCTGGATATCCTGCCGACGTTCGCCTGTGGCGCGGAACTGGTCTTGCCCAGTGAGGACCAGCGTCGCGATCCGCAGCGGCTGGTACAACTTATCCACAGAGAGGAGGTGAGCCACGCGTTCCTGCCACCGGCGCTGCTGAGTATCCTTCCCCGTGATCTGCACCTGGGCCTGCGTCACCTGGTGACCGGTGGCGACGTCTGCGAACCGGAAGTCATCGCTCGATTGGCCGGGCAATGCCACATGCACAACATCTACGGGCCGACCGAAACCACCGTGCTGGCCACAACCCGGGTGTTCGCTGCAGGCGACGACAACCGCAACCTGGGGCTGCCGATTGCCAACACCCAGGTGCTGATACTCGACCAGCACCTGCAGCCGGTTTGTGAGCAGACCCCCGGTGAGCTGTACATCGCCGGGCCAGGTGTCGGCCTGGGTTACCTGAACAACTCCGAACTGAGCGCCGAACGTTTCGTCGAGCTGAGCTTGCCCGCGGGCCGCACACTGCGCGCCTACCGTACGGGGGACATCGGCAAATGGACCGAACAAGGTATAGAGCTGTGCGGCCGGCGAGACAACCAGGTGAAGATCCGTGGCTTCCGGGTCGAACCCGAAGAAATCGAGCACTGCCTGCGCGATAGCCAGCTGTTCGCCCAGGTGGCGGTGGTGATCGACGCCCAGCGGCGGGTCCTGGCCTTCCTTGCCCACCCGCAACGGGCCGATGCCGAAGCCTTGCTGCGCGAGCATGCCGAGCGACACCTGCCCGACTACATGCGCCCGACGTTCTATCAGGTACTGCAGCAGATGCCCTATACCGCCAACGGCAAGGTGGATCGCCGGGCGTTGTCGTTGCGTCCACTGGCCTTGCCAACCAGCCAGCGCATCGAACCACGGACAGCGACCGAGGAGCGCCTGCGTCGCCTGTGGAGCACGCTGCTGGAGCTCCCACAAAACGAAATTTCCGCCGACGACAGCTTCTTCAACCTCGGCGGTCACTCCATCCTGCTGTCGCGCTTGCTGCTGGAGGTCAGGGAGCACTTCGGCCAGGGGGTGGCCATCAACCGCTTCATCGAACAGCCGACCTTGCAGCGCCTGGGCGCGCTGCTCGATGGCGATCACGAGGCGTTGCAAACCTCCCTGGTACGCCTGGAGCAGGACGCCAACCGCGAACTGGGCCTGCAGGTGCAACCGCTGGAGCGCCTGGGCGATGTGCACAAGGTGATCGTCACCGGGGCCAACAGCTTCCTTGGCGTGCATCTGGTCGAGGCCCTGCTGGAGTGGGGCGCGAGTGAAGTCGCTTGCCTGGTACGCAGCGCCGCAGGGTTATCCGCCGATGAGCGTTTCTCCCAGGCCCTGCGGGACAACCACGTCACTCTGGACCGCAGCCGCGTGCGGGTATTCGAAGCGGACCTGCGCAAGCCACTGCTGGGTCTGGCCCAGGCCGACTACGACTACCTGGACAGCAACTATGGCGCGTTGCTGCACAACGCCGCGCAAGTCAACCATGTGCTCGACTACGAGGTACTGGCAGCCGACAACATCGAGCCGTTGTTCGAATGCCTGCGGTTGTGTGAGGGCCGTCGCAAGAAAATCTTCAACTTCGTCTCCACCCTGTCCGCCTGCAGCGCCGTGGATGGCGAGGGCCATGTGCTGGAGAGCGACCCCGCAGACACCCCGCCGATCTACATCCGCAATGGCTACAACCTGAGCAAATGGGTCGGCGAGCGCATCCTCAGCCGTGCCCGTGAACAAGGCGTGTGGGTCAACCTGTTCCGCCCCGGCAACATCACCTTCGATAGCCGCACAGGGGCCTGCCAGCCTCAGCGCAACCGGCTGATGCTGATGCTCAAGGGCTCGCTGCAGTTGGGCCAGGTGCCGGAGCTGGAAATCGACTTCGACCTCATGCCGGTGGACTTCCTGTCCCGCTTCATCGCTTTCCACAGCAGCCGTCACCAGGCCGGCCGGTGCGTGTTCAACCTGCATAACCCCGAACCCCTGCGCTGGCGTGACTACCTGGCTTCGTTCCATGCCCAGGGCCATGCCTTCGAACTGGTCAGCATCGAGCAGTGGCAGCGCCAGTTGGCCAGGGTCGATAGCGACAACGCGCTGTACGACGTCCTGGGCTTCTACCTGGACGGTTTCGAAGAAGACATCGGTGACATCTCCGGCATCGCCCACGACAACGCCCGCGCCGGCGTGCAGCGCATGGGCGCGCGTTACCCAAGCAAGGACCCGGCGCTGCTCAGTCGCGGCTGCCGCTACCTGGCCGACATCGGCTTTATCTGATCCCTTTCATGTACAACAGGAGCAACATCCCAATGCAAGCACTCAAACCCGATACCCTGATCCGCAACCCGCAAGGCTGTCTTGTGGTTTCCAGCGTGGAGATCGCCGCGCCGGCGGCCAACGTGTGGAACATCGTCGGCAACTTCGCTGGCTTCCCGGTGTTCATTCCTGCCCTGGCGCATATCGAGATGACCGGCAGCGGCGTGCGCTCGGTGCGCAAGAAGCTGTTCAAGGATGGCAACGTGGTGATCGAGCAGTTGAACACCCGTGACGATCAGGCCATGAACATGACCTGGAGCCTGATCTACACCAGTTTGAACATCGGCAATCTGTGGGCGGCCATGCAAGTGCAGGCGATCGATCTCCAACACAGCCGGGCCACCTGGACCATCCAGGCCGAGCCATGGGAAGGCGGGCCGGAGGCACTGCCGGGCTTCCAGGCATTTCTGCAGGGCTTTGCCGATGAGGCGATGGGGAATGTGCGTAACCTGCTGAGCTGATATCACTGGAAGGGGCTTGTGCCCCGATGGCAAAAAAGGCCGCTCCCGACCGGGAGCGGCCTTTTTTTGTCTTGAACATCAAGGGAGCTCTTCGGGCTGTGCTGTTGCACAGCAAAAAGAGATCTCTGTAGGAGCGGCTTTAGCCGCGATACAAGCAACTCGGTGTCTGGCACCCGCTTCGCGGGTGATCGCGGCTGAAGCCGCTCCTACAGGGGCCGTGCTGTGCTTTTGAATACTGTTCCCTTCGTACCAGCGCAGGGAGCTGGACGATCTCATACGAGAACTTCACGCATCGATACCCTGAAAAGACAAAGCCCCTGATCGCATCGCGATCAGGGGCTTTGGAATTGAATCTTGACGATGACCTACTCTCACATGGGGAAACCCCACACTACCATCGGCGATGCATCGTTTCACTGCTGAGTTCGGGATGGGATCAGGTG
>NZ_JBSSEW010000025.1:0-83301 GCF_054062095.1 Pseudomonas sp. TE6288 | reverse complement strand
AACTTTTTTCCGGGCCCCGGCGCCCCCCGCACGTTTGGGTCCGGGCTGCGGCCGTGGGGGGGGCACCCCCTCTCCAACGCACACACACCAACCTGGGGGGGGGGGGGGCTGCCCCCGCGATGGGGTCCACAATCGATGAGATCACCCATGCCCCTGACCCTTCCCGCCCCTATCGCCCGTCAAGCCGACGGCAACGACCCCTACGCCTGGCTGCAGGACCGCGACACGCCCGAGGTGCTGGCCTACCTGGCCGAGGAAAACGCCTACCAGGAAGCCTGCCTGGCCGGCCAGGCGCCGCTGCGTGAGCAACTGTTCGAAGAGATCAAGAGCCGCATCCTCGAGACCGACCTGTCGCTGCCCTCGCCCTGGGGCCCGTACCTCTACTACACCCGCACCACCGCCGGCGACGAGTACCCGCGCCACTACCGCTGCCCGCGCCCGGCTGACGACAGCAATACGGTGGATGAAAGCCGCGAGGAACTGCTGCTCGACCCCAATGCGCTGGCGAACGGTGGTTTCCTCTCCCTCGGCGCCTTCAGCATCAGCCCCGACCACCGGCTGCTGGCCTACAGCCTGGATACCAGCGGCGACGAGGTCTACACCCTGTACGTCAAGGACCTGGCCAGCGGCGCGCTGAGCGCCCTGCCCTTCGACGACTGCGACGGCAGCATGACCTGGGCCAACGACAACCAGACGCTGTTCTTCGCCGAGCTGGACGACACCCACCGCCCCTGGCGCCTGCGTCGCCACACCCTGGGCGAGGTCGCGGCCACCACCGTATTCGAAGAGCCCGACGGACGTTTCTTCCTGCACTGCTACCGCGCCAGCTCCGAACGCCAACTGGTGCTGCTGCTCAACAGCAAGACCACCAGCGAAGCCTGGGTGCTCGATGCGGCCACGCCGCATGCCGACTTCACCTGCCTGGCGCCACGGGTCGAAGGCCATGAATACTTCCCCGACCATGGCCAGCTCGACGGTCAATGGCGCTGGTTCATCCGCAGCAACCAGGACGGTATCAACTTCGCCCTGTTCCATGCGCCGGCAGACAGCGTGCCGGCCCGTGCGCAATGGCAGGTGCTGGTGCCACACCGCGACGACATCATGCTCGAAGGCGTCAGCCTCAATGCCTCGGCGCTGTCCCTGAGCCTGCGCGAAGGCGGCCTGCCGATCATCGAAGTGCGCCCGCAAGGCCTGCCGGCCTACCGCGTCGAACTGCCGGATGCCGCCTACAGCCTCTACGTGCAGGACAGCCTGGAATTCGCCAGCTCGCGCATCCGCTTGCGCTACGAAGCCCTCAACCGCCCGGCCCAGGTGCGTCAGCTGGAGCTGGCCACAGGCATCCAGCAGGTGCTCAAGCAGACCCCGGTGCTCGGCGCGTTCGACGCCGACGACTACGTCAGCCAGCGCCTGTGGGCGGTAGCCAAGGATGGCACGCAGGTACCGATCAGCCTGGTGCGTCGCCGCGCCGACGAAGGCAAGACAGTGCCCCTCTATCTTTACGGCTATGGTGCCTACGGCGAGAGCCTCGACCCGTGGTTCTCCCATGCCCGCCTGAGCCTGCTGGAGCGTGGCGTGGCCTTCGCCATCGCCCATGTGCGCGGTGGCGGCGAGCTGGGTGAAGCCTGGTACCGGGCCGGCAAGCAGGAACACAAGCACAACAGCTTCGACGATTTCATCGCCTGCGCCGAACACCTGATCGCTGAAGGCGTGACCCGCCGTGAATGCCTGGCCATCAGTGGCGGCAGTGCCGGCGGCCTGCTCATGGGCGCGGTGCTCAACCTGCGCCCCGAACTGTTCCGCTGCGCCATCGCCGAAGTGCCGTTCGTCGATGTGCTCAACACCATGCTCGACCCCGAGCTGCCGCTGACCGTTACCGAGTACGACGAATGGGGCAACCCCGAGGAGCCGGAGGTATATGCGCGGATCAAGGCCTACGCGCCGTACGAGAACGTTAAGGCCCAGGCGTACCCGGCCATGCTGGTGATCGCCGGCTACAACGACAGCCGTGTGCAGTACTGGGAGGCGGCCAAGTGGGTGGCGCGCCTGCGCACGCGCAAGACCGACGCCAACCTGCTGCTGCTCAAGACCGAGATGGGCGCTGGCCACGGCGGCATGAGCGGCCGCTACCAGGGGCTGCGCGACGTGGCATTGGAGTATGCGTTCGTCTTCAATGAGCTGGGCGTGGCGTAAAACGCGATTTTCGTTGTCTCACAAGCGCCACGGCCACTGATTGTGCGACCGCGGCGCTTTCCAGACATTCGAAGAAGAACAACACATGCCCGACACCCAGCACCTGAACGCCGAAATCCGCGACATGCTCATGGACTGCGGCCTGTTCGACACCCTGCAGCCCAGCGATTTCGTCACCGCCGCCGGCTATTTCAGCCTCACCGCCGTCAGCGAAGGCCAGACCCTGTTCAGCGAAGGCGACGCCGGCACCTTCATGTGCATCCTCCACCGTGGCGTGGTCTCGGTGCGCAAGACCGACGGCAACGGGGCCGAGGTGGAAATCGCCACCCTGCGCAAGGGCCGTGCCTTCGGCGAGATGGCCGTGCTCGACGGCGAGCGCCGCTCGGCCACCTGCGTGGCCGCCAGCGACTGCCAGTTGCTGACCCTGGGCAAGGACTCGCTGGAGAAGATGCTCGCCGACGCGCCGCGCATTGCCGCCCGGATCATTCGCGCCCTGGCCGTGGCGCTTTCACGGCGCTTGCGGATGCAGGATGGCCAGCGCCTGGCACAGCAGGTCTAGGCTCTGTACGAAAAGTCTTGAGACGCAGGTCAGGCAAGGCGAAAACAGCCGAGGAAGCGCAGTGTACTGGAGTACATGAGCATTCCGAGGCTGTTTTCAACGCAGCATGAACAAGTATCAAGGCTTTTCGTACAGAGCCTAATCGCGCTTGGGCGGCGGTTTTGGCGAATCCTGGTTCAACCCCGGCAACGGTTGGTCCTTCGGCGGCCCCGGCACCGGCATGGGCGGCAGCAGCGGCGCGCCGGGCCGGTTGGCGCCGGCCTTGGGCGGCGTGCTCGGGGTGATCTGCGGGTAGGGTGTCGGCGTCGGCGTCCCCGGTGCCCCCGGGGCGGTCGTGAGCGGCCGCTGCTGACCTGCAGCGTCGGCCAACGGCACTGCGCCAAGCAACAATGCGGCGAGGATCGCATGCAACATCTGCAGCCTCCTGTCAGAAACCTTCCTACAGGCTATGCCCAACGGCGCATTTTTGCCTGTCCGCCCGCCCGACTGGCGCGCTAGACTCAAGAACATAACCGTCATTGCCCTGATTAGAAGAAAGGTAACACCATGAGTTCCACCTCCGACGCCACCGCCCGCCTCGACCGTATCCTCGCCGACGCCAAGCGCGACAAGGAAATGGGCTATCGCGACAAGGCACTGAAGATGTACCCCCACGTCTGTGGTCGCTGCACCCGCGAGTTCTCCGGCAAACGCCTGTCGGAACTGACCGTGCATCACCGCGACCATAACCACGACAACAACCCCCAGGACGGCTCCAACTGGGAGCTGCTGTGCCTGTACTGCCACGACAACGAGCACGCCCGCTACACCGATCAACAGTACTTCAGCGAAGGTTCGCTGAGCACGCCGAAAGTCGCCGTGGCCACCCACAACCCGTTTGCCGGCCTGGCTGCGCTGATGAAGAAGGACTGACCGTCGATTCCCGCCCCGCTGTGTCGGCGAGCCCGTATAATCGCGTTCTTTTTTTGCGAAGGGCCCCGACACGTGGCGAACAAACGGTACAGCTGCATCGGCCTGTTCAACCCCAAATCCGCCGAAAACGTCGGTTCGGTCATGCGCGCGGCCGGCTGCTATGGGGTCAATTCGGTGTTCTACACCGGCAAGCGCTATGAGCGCGCCCGGGATTTCGTCACTGATACCAAGCGCGTGCACTACGACATCCCGCTGATCGGCATCGACGACCTGCAGTGCATCATCCCCCTGGGCTGTACGCCGGTGGCGGTGGAACTGGTGGACGGTGCGCGCCCCCTGCCCGAATATACCCACCCGGACCGGGCGATCTACATCTTCGGACCAGAGGATGGCTCGCTGAGCGAAGACGTGCGCGGTTGGTGCGAAGAGACCATCTACATTCCGACCCAGGGCTGCATGAACCTGGCGGCGACGGTGAATGTGGTGCTGTATGACCGCATGGCCAAGGGGTTGAATACGCGGTCGGGACCCAAGTTCAAATAAGTCGATCCGGATTTGTGGCAAACGCCTGGGTAATTTCACTGAACGCAGCCATTGCACATGGAGTCTGCTGGTTATCAACGACCAGAGGAGACTGCCCGATGCTCGATATCCATTCGCCCCACCACGAACACAACGTCCATGGCCTGGAGCGCGCCAGCTCCCTGGCTGGGGGCGCGTTGATGATCAGCAAGGGGCTGCGCCACGGTGGCCTGCTGGGGATGTTGCAGGTTGCCGTCGGCGGCCTGGCGCTGGCACGTGGCGTGAGCGGCCATTGTTCGACCAAGGCGTGGTGGCTGCGGCATCGCGCCGAGTACCTGCGCCTGCATCGCGATATAGAACGAGGGGCTGCCGAGCTCAAGGCGCTGAAGGCCAGCGCCGAGGCGGCAACCCGCACCGCGACGGTGACCGGCGGTTGAAAGCATCGCGGGGCAAGCCCGCTCCCACGAGCCGGCGTTCAAAATGATGTCCGGGATCGTGGGAACGGGCTTGCCCCGCGATAAATCCTGCACCTAGCGCAGTACCTTGCTTTGCAATACTTCAGACTGCCGCCCCAGGACGTTCTCGCTGATCTGCACGAACTCCTCGGTGCTGACGCTCGACAGGCGCATCAGCGCCCGGGCGACATCGTCCAGCGAGCGCTTGTCGTGGTTGTGCAGGCGAATCTCGCGGTCCAGCGCCTGCAACAGCAACACGCCGCGGGCCACCTGTGCCGGGCTGGCCTTGGCACCCTTGAGGTGATTCACTTTGTCGCCTAGCTTGTGCAAGCGCGCCTGCAACGCCTCGTAACGGTCGTCGCTCATGCCACCAGCACGCCGCAGCAGCTCGCTGGCGTAGTGGTCGGCCAGGCTCTCGCCGAGCCAGTCGCTGCCATCGCGGTCATTGATCTGGGCGAACAATTGCACCAGTTCGCGCAACAGCGGGCTGTTGCCGTTCTCGCTGATCAGCGGCCGGCCACTGTGCAAGTACAGGGAATTGTTGCCTGGCAGCACGCCACGCCACATCTCGTCGCGGGCACCGACCAGCAGCAACTTGGGCGGGTTGCGTGGAAACACCGCCTGCAACTGGGGCCAGACGAAGGTCAGCAGGGTCAAGGTGTCCATGCGGCGCATGCCCTGCCCTTGCGGCGCGGCGACGGTCACTTCGGTGTCGCCAAGGCGCGCACGGCGGCTGCCCAGGCTGCCGGCGAGCACCCAACCGGTGGGGCGGTCGAACAGGCGCGACACGTCATCGATACGGAATTTCTGCCGACCGATGCGCGGCCAGGCGGTCTCGACACTCTTCCAGCCGGCCGGCAGGTCGAAGGTCAGACGCGACACCAGCTCGGTGCCGTCCTGCTGGTCGAGGCGCGCCGGCGGCACCAGCTGATCGCCACGGAACAGCGCCCAGTGCGCGGTCATGCGGGTTTCATGCACACCCCCCTTCGGTTGCTGGTCGAGCAGCACGCGGTAACTGAGGCTGGTCTTGCCTGACGCCGGGTGCCAGACACCGCGCCCGTTCTGCAACTGCCACTGGCCATCAGCGAGGAAGTCGCTGTAGACACCAGCCTTGCCCAGGTCGAAGTCCAGGCTGCGCACCACGCTGCCGTCCGCAAGGGTCAGGCGCACCTCGGCCTGGCCGCTCTGCGGCAACAGGCGGACCTGATAATCCAGATCGACTTTCCTGGCCAGCGCCTGAGTGCTGAGCAGCAGGCCAAGCACCATCAACAGCGGGCGACGCATAACGAAACTCCTTGTAGCCGCGCGGCTCAACCCGCGCGAAAAATCAGGTGGTCTTCCCAGTCGTCTTCATCCACATCGTTCTCGCTGAGCATCCGCCCAGACCGGGAAATGCGTTGCTCATGCACTTGTCCGCGATCACCGCAGACCAGGTGGTGCCACGACGGCAAGTCCTGGCCTTCGCTGACCAGGCGATAACCGCAGGTAGGCGGCAGCCACTTGAACTGGTCGGCCTTGCCCGGAGTCAGCTGGATGCAATCGGGCACGTAGCGGAAGCGATTGGGGTAGTCGCTGCACTGGCAGGTCTGCAGGTCGAGCAACTTGCAGGCGATGCTCGTGTAGTAGACGCTGTTGTCCTCTTCGTCCTCGAGCTTCTGCAGGCAGCACAGGCCGCAGCCATCGCAGAGCGACTCCCACTCCTGCGCATCGAGCTGGTCGAGGGTCTTGCGCCGCCAGAAGGGCGCGGTATCGGCGATCATCACACGTGTTCCTGCAGTCAACATCAATCCGCGGCGCGCGGCGGCGCCAGTCTAGAGGCAGTCCGGCGGCAACGCCAGACCGCTTGTCAGTGCTCACCGGACGCAGTAGCGTGCGGTCTTTGTCCCAGCCCTTGCAGGAGCAGCCATGAGCGCCACCCCACGTATCGCCGACTACGCCATCAACGAGCAGTTCATCAATCGCTGGTCGCCGCGCGCCTTCACCAACGAGCCGATCAGTCAGGAAACCCTGCTGAGCTTCCTGGAAGCCGCGCGCTGGGCGCCGTCGGCCTACAATTCGCAGCCATGGCGTTTCCTCTATGCCCGCCGCGACACGCCGAGCTGGTCGCGCTACCTGGACATCCTCAACGAGTTCAACCGCAGCTGGGCGCAGCATGCCTCGGCGCTGGTGCTGATCATCTCCAAGACCACCTTCGCCGCACCCGGCTCCGATGAAGAGAAGCCGGCCCTGTGGCACACCTTCGACACCGGCTCGGCCTGGGGCCATCTGGCGTTGCAGGCCAGCATCAGCGGCTGGCACACCCACGGCATGGCCGGCTTCGATCAGGACCTGGCCCGGCGCGAGCTGAAGATCCCCGAGGGCTACGCGCTGCACGCCATGGTGGCGATCGGCAAGCTGGGCGACAAGGCGACCCTGGCCGAAGGCCTGCAGGCCCGTGAAGTGCCGAGCCCACGCCGGCCGTTGAGCGAGCTGGCGGCCGAAGGCGACTTCAGCCTGTAAGCCTTCCATCGATAGCACCGACCCATCGCCGGCAAGCCGTCTCCCACAAGGTTGCGCGGCCTCCTGTGGGAGCCGGCTTGCCGGCGATGGGTTGGAACGGCCGGACTACGATCAATACCCCCGCGCGAAATCCACCTCGCCCCGCAACCCCTGCCCCGCCGCATACGCCTGCGCATTCCCGACGAACAACCGCACCATCGCCGCCGGCGAGGTCGGCGCCGAGCTGTGCCCGGTCAGCAGCAGCCCCCAGGCAGTCCAGAACGGGTGGCGCTGGGGCAACGGCTCCTGGCGGCAGACATCGATCACCGCGCCGGCCAGGTGCCCTTGCTTGAGCGCCTCGACCAGGTCGGCATCGACCACCGCCACGCCGCGCCCGGCATTGATGAACAAGGCACTGGAACGGAAGCACTTGAACAGCGCCGCATCGTACAGGTCGTGGGTGACGGGCGTGTCGGGCAACAGGTTGAGCACGTAATCGGCCTCGCCGACCAGGCGAGGCAACTGGTCGAGCCCCGCCACCTCGACGAATGGCGCCTGCTCACGGGCACTGCTTGCCACTCCGTACAAGGTGACACCAAACGGCACGAGGAACTCGGCGACTTGCTGGCCGATATCTCCGGTGCCGACGATCAGCACCCGACGCCCTTCCAGGGTCCGCCCTGGCCGATCGTCCCAGCGTCGCTCGACCTGGCTGACCAGGCGCGACAGCACATCACGCTCATGGCCAAGCATGTAGGTAAGCATGTACTCGGCCATCACCTGGCCAAAGATCCCCACCGCCCGGGTCAGGCGGTAGTCGCGCGGCAGGCCGTCGGCCAGCAACGGCGTGATGCCGGCCCAGGTCGATTGCATCCACAGGGGTTTGTGACCCTGGCGCAACAGGCTGGCCAGCAGGTCGGGCTGGCCCAGCCATACCGGGCATTCGGGCGCCAGGCGGGCCAGTTCGGCGGAATCGCCACTGGTCAGGACCTCCAGGTCCGGCGCCGCCTCACCCAGAAGACGGGCATAGTTGGCATGATCCTGTTCAGCGATCAGAACGCGCATGTGACACACAACCTTGACAAACAACGGAAGCGGCCCGCCAGGCGGGCCGCAGACAGAGAGGAGGCCGCGCCCGGATCAGGCCGGGTCGTTGCGGCGCAGCAGTTCTTCGGGCAGGTGCTCGATGTAGTCGTCGTCCGGCGGCGGCATCTGCAGGTGGTAGCCCTGGCTGTCGAGGTTCTCCAGTACCTTGGCGATGTCCTCGCGGGCCAGCTTGCGCTCGGGGCTGAGCACCAGGTCGAAGGCGTGCACGGGCGTGCCGAAGAAAGGCAGCAGCCCCTCGGGCACACGCTCCAGGCCCTCGGCCTTGAGCACATACAGGTACATCTCGTTCTTGCGGGGGCTCTTGTAGATCGAGCAGATACGTTTCATCGGGAATCTCCGGCACCGGCCAGGTCGTCCAGCAGGGCCTGGCCCATGCGCTCGCGACGCCAGCCGCGCAGTGCATCAGGCAGTTGATAGGGACCGTCGGGGTAGCCGCTCTTGAGCAGGGCTTCGAGGGCTTTCTTGCGCAGCATCAGCTCCGGGGCGATGCCCAGCCGCTCACCTTCGGCCTGGCCGATGGCGCGCAGGCGCTTGAGAATGCCGGCGGCTTCGATCGGCAGCGGCTCGGGCAGCGGCGCGGGCCATTGCTCCTGCGGCAGGCTGGCGGCGCGCTTGATCAGCTGGATCAGCGCCTCGCCGTCCTGGCGGATGGTGCGCGGGTGCATCTCGTCGATTTTCGCCAGCGCCGACGGGCTGTCGGGCTGGCTCTTGGCCATGGGCCACAACGAGTGTTCCTTGAGGATGCGATTGCGCGGCACATCGCGGCTGCGGGCCTCACGCTCGCGCCAGGCGCACAGCTCGCGCAGCACGGCCAATTGCTGGCGGCCCAGTTTCCAGGCCAGCTTGACATCACGGTAGAGGGTCTCGGGCTCGACTTCACGGCGCAGCGCGGCGACCAGCTCGGCACCGTCCTCGAGCACCCAGGCGTACTTGTCGTCCGACAGCCGCGGGCGCAGGGCGGTGAACAGCTCGGCCAGATGCACGGCGTCTTCGGCGGCGTAGCTGACCTGGGTCTCCGAGAGCGGGCGCTGCAGCCAGTCGGAGCGGGTCTCGCCCTTGGGCAGCTCGAGCCCCAGCACATCTTGCACCAGACGCGAATAGCCCATCGAGAAGCCGATGTTCAGGTAGCCGGCGGCGAGCTGGGTGTCGAACAGTGGCTGCGGCAGCTTGCCGGTCAGGCGCAGCAGGACCTCCAGGTCTTCGCTGCAGGCGTGCAGCACCTTGACCACGCCATTGTCTTCGAGCAACTCGGCCAGCGGCTGCCAGTCGCGAATCAGCAAAGGGTCGATGAGGAAGGCACGCTTGCCGTCACCGATCTGGATCAACCCGGCTTTCGGGTAGAAGGTGTCGACCCGCATGAATTCGGTGTCGAGGGCCACAAACGGCAGCTCACGCCAGCTTCGGCAGTGCTGGGCCAGGGTCTGGTCGTCACGAATCCAGTGAATTTCGATGGCCACGAGGCTCTCCCACTAACATTGGCGCGCAGTATATACGGCGCGGGCGCAATGGGTGAAACCTCGCAAGCCACGCCATCCTTGGTGCTGATCGTCGGTACGCTCAGTGACCGGCCGCCAGCCAGGGCCGGCAGCCGGCAAACAGGTCCAGCGAGCGCTGGTAGACCTCGGTGCGCACCTGCAACAGGCCGAGCATCGAGTGGAACAGGTTGTCCTGCGACAACGGCGCATCGCGCAGCTTGCCCAGGCATTCGGTGTCCACGCCGAAGTCCTCGCGGTAGCTGTCGGAGAACCAGGCCAGCAGCGGTACGTGCTTCTGCTGCTCCGGCGCGATCATGTAGGGCGTGCCGTGCAGGAACAGGTTGTACTCGCCCAGCGACTCGCCATGGTCTGAAAGATAGATCATCGCGGTGTCGACCGTGTCCTGCTTGCTGCGCAAGGTATCGATCAAGGTCGCCAGCACCTTGTCGGTGTAGGCCAGGGTGTTGTCGTAGCCGTTGACGATCTCTTGCTGGCTGCACTGGTTCAGGGCGTTGCTGCGGCACACCGGGGTGAAGGGTTCGCTGCCGGCCGGGTAGCGCTTGAAGTATTCCGGGCCATGGCTGCCCATCTGGTGCAGCACCAGCACGGTGTCCTGGTCGAGGTTGTCCAGCAACTCGCCCAGGCCCTGCAGCAGGATCTCGTCATGGCACTCGCCACTGGCGCACAGGCTCGGGTCCTGCAGGTTGCTCACGTCGATGAACTGCACCCGGTCACAGGTGCCCTTGCAGCCGGACTGGTTGTCGCGCCACTGCACTGCCAACCCCGCGCGCTGGAGGATGTCGAGCAGCCCTTCGCGGTTCTTCGCCACGCGGGCGTCGTAGTCCTTGCGCGGCATGCCGGAAAACATGCAGGGCACCGACACGGCGGTCTCGGTGCCGCAGGAGTGGACGTCGGTAAAGCTCAGCAGGCCCTGCTCCTTGCTCAATTGCGGGGTGGTGTCGCGGGCATAGCCGAGCAGGCCGAAGTTTTCCGCCCGGGCACTCTCGCCGACCACCAGCACGGTCAGCGACTTGCGCTGGTGCTGCTGCCAGGCCGCATCGCGACGGGCATCCTCGCCATAGCGCTGGAAGGGCTGGGTGGCCGTGCCCACCTGCTCGCTGACATAGCCGATGGAGGCCCCCACGATATTGCTCGGCGTAAGCATCAGGCGCAGTTCATGGTGATTGCGAAACAACGACGCCAAGCCCTGGTAGTTGACCAGCGCCACCGAGCCCAGGGCCGCGACGCAGGCCCCACTGACCACCAGATTGCCCAGCAGTTCGCGGTGCCAGGGGCGATAGGCGATCCTGGCCTTCCACACCAGCAGCGAGGGCAGCACACCCAACAGCAGGATATATACGGCGAACTTCAGCGAAAGCAGGTCGCGCACTTCCGCAACATTGGTTTCAGCCACATTGCGGAACATGCCGGCGTCAATAAGTACGCCATATTGATTCATGAAGTAAGCGACACTTGCACCGCTGATGAACAATACAATCAATACGGGTTTCAATACATAACGAAACGCCAGCAAGGTGAGGATGAGATTGAAGGCGAACAGCATCAGCACGGCGAACGCCAGGCTCAACCACAGCCCCACCATGCCCGGCGGCACGATGGACTCCAGGTGTTCCCAAAGCAAGGTGTTGAAGCCGATCAACAGGTACAGGCTGGCCAGCAACGTGACCCATTCGGTGCGCAGGGATTTGAGTTTCAGCATGGCGTTCGCAACAAGAGTTCATCAGCGGCCAACACGCCCGGACGGGCAGGTTGGAAAGTTGGCCGAACTCTAGAAAGCCTAGCATCAATTTTTTGTGAAAAAGACGCCAACAATTGGTGGGCCGGCGTCTTTCATGAATTAAACAACTTTCATTCAGCTGCCATTCAGCCAGGCAGGCGAAGTTTGGCGTACGGCTCGCGGTCGATATCCAGGACTTCCACGCACAGCTGAATGTCCAGCCCAGGCTGGGCCGGAATCGCCTCGCGCAACACCTCGAGCAGGCTGTTCGACAATTGCTGTTTCACCTGCTGCGTGCGCCCGCTGAGAATCGCCAGACGCACATGGGCGAAGGCCCGCTCGCCAGGGGCGGTGCCCACCCGGTACTGGGCAAAGGCCTGTGCGCGGCTCTTGATGTCCAGCTCTTCGGCAAACTGGCCACTACCGACCAGGGCGTGGTTCAGGCGCAGCAGCAGCACATCGACATTGAGGTCGCGCAGGTTGTCGCTGTATTCCAGGTTCAGGTGAGGCATGGCGCAGGTTCCGTTCACGCAGGGGGATGCGACAGCCTAACCCAGTCCCGCAATACGGCAAAGGCGACTATCCTCTTGGTTCAGGCTCGTTTACCAACCCTGAAGAGAGGTGAAGAAATGCCAGTTCCGCACAATCTTTTTGAAGACCTAGGCGTTAAGGAGGACGACTTCAATGCGCTTGCGAAGGAGAAACACGAACTCCTTGAGCTGAGGAAGCGCTACGCCGAAAAGGACAATGAAGTGGTGAGCGTTGAAAAAACCGGCATCACCACGGATGACAACCTCAACCGGCTTCGCAAGCAACGCGCACTGATCAAAGAAGAAATCGAACGGATAATCCATCCGCCCAAATCCTGACTCCCTCACTGAGGTTATCGCGGGGCAAGTCGCATCGGTGCGCGGACGCGACTTTCCCCGCGATAACGTCGGCGTCCGCTACGCAGAAGCCTTCAGCGCCGCATCCAGGTCCTCGATCAGGTCCCGGTAGTCTTCAATCCCGATCGACAGCCGCAGCAGGTTCTCACTGATCCCCATCACGCCCTTCTGCTCCGGGCTCAAGGAATTGTGCGACATGCTCCAGGAGTGGTTGATCATGCTCTCCACACCGCCCAGCGAGTCGGCCAGGACGAAGATCGACAGCGCCTCGACCAGGCGGTTGACCGCGGCCCGGTCGCCCTTGATGCGCAACGCCACCACCGCGCCGCCCGTGCGCATCTGGCGTTTGCACAGGTCATGCTGCGGGTGGCTTTCCAGGCCCGGGTAGTAGACCTGCTCGACCTGCGGATGCTGTTCGAGGAACTGCGCCACACGCAGGGCGTTGGCGCTCTGGCGCTCCATGCGCACATCGAGGGTCTTGAGCCCGCGCAATGCCAGGTAGCAGTCGAACGGCCCCTGGATCGCGCCGACCGCCATGCTGATCTTGCGCAGGCGCCCCAGCAACTCGTGGTTGGCCGCCACCACCACACCGCCGGTCAGGTCGGAATGGCCGCCGATGTACTTGCTCGCCGAGTGCATCACCAGGTCCACGCCCAGGGTGATCGGCTGCTGGTTCCACGGCGAGCAGAAGGTGTTGTCGATGCAGGTCATCACCCCCCGCTCACGGGCCAGCTCGCAGACCGCCTTGATGTCCACCAGGTGCAGCAGCGGGTTGGTCGGCGATTCGATCCAGATCAGCTGGGTCTCGGGGCGGATCGCCGCGGCCACGGCCTCGACGTCGTTGAGGTCGACGTAGGTGGTGGTCAGGCCCGAGGTGCGCCCACGGTAGTCTTCCAGCAGGCGGAAGGTGCCGCCGTAGACACCGTTCATCACCACCACATGGGCATCCTTGGAGAGCAGCTCGAGCACCGTGGCGGTGGCGCTGACGCCCGAGGCGCAGGCGACCGCGCCGACGCCCTCCTCCAGTGCGGCCACGCAGGTCTCGTAGGCGTGCCGGGTCGGGTTGCTGACACGGCTGTAGGCGTATTCGGGGTTGTCGTCCAGGCCGCGCTTGATGAACGAGCTGGAAGTGACGATTGCCGGGAAGATGGCATTGTCGGCGACGCTGGATTGCTCACCGGCGTGGATGGTGCGGGTGGCGAAATTGCGCGGTTTGTCGGACATGGTCGGGTCCATTGCCTGAGGGTGGAAAACCGCCACTATCTCATATCCACCACCCCCAGGCGCCAGCAGAACATTTCTGTCGATGCAGCGGCCGAAACAGTTCCAACGTTCCCTGCGAGCGGCTACTCTCGAAAAACTTTTCCCGCAATCGGCGACACGACGTCATGGACAGTTTCGACCAGCACATCCTCACCCTGCTCCAGCGCGACGCCTCGCTGTCCCTCAAGGACCTGGCCGAAGCGGTCAACCTCTCCACCACGCCGTGCTGGAAACGGGTCAAGCGCCTGGAAGAGGAAGGCTACATTCGCGGCCGCGTCGCCCTGCTCGACCCCGAGCGCCTGGGCCTGGGCCTGACGGTGTTCGTCCAGCTCAAGACCCAGCGCCACGACAGCGCCTGGCTGGCGCAGTTCGCCGCCACGGTGACGGCGTTCGAGGAAGTGATGGAGGTGTATCGCATGTCCGGCGACTGGGACTACATGCTGCGGGTGGTGGTGGGCGACATCGCCGCCTACGACCGCTTCTACAAGAAGCTGATCACCAGCACCGACGGGTTGTCGAACATCACCTCGAGTTTTGCCATGGAGCAGATGAAGTACACCACGGCGTATCCGGTGGGACGCTGAAATGATCTCTGGCAGGACCGGCCTCATCGACGGCAAGCCGGCTCCCCCCCGACGGCGTCGACCTCAAGCCAAACGACATCCCTGTGGGGGCTGGCTTGCCAGCGATGAGGCCGGCCCTGTCAGTCAGCCAGGGTAGCCTCGATCCGATTCCCCGCCCTCGCCTTATCCAACTTGATCGCCACGAACTTCGAGGTTGGTGTGTAGGTCCCCTCGCCGTAGCTTTCCAGCGGCACCAACGGATTGGTCTCCGGGTAATACGCCGCCGCCTGCCCTTCAGGCACGTCATAGGCCACCAGGCGGAAGCCCGACACTCGCCGCTCGAGGCCATCCTCCCACAACGACACGATGTCCACGTGCTCGCCCGGCTCGAAGCCCAGGCGGCGGATATCGGCCTCGTTGACGAACACCACTTCGCGCAGCCCGAACACGCCACGGTAACGGTCATCGAGCCCATACAGCGTAGTGTTGTACTGGTCGTGGGAGCGCAAGGTCTGCAGGATCAGGTCCGGCTTGTCACCGCGGGCCAGCACAGCCGCGTTGACCAGTTGCTCCGGCAACTGGCTCGGGATGAAGCGCGCCTTGCCGGTGGCCGTGCGGAAGTTGCGGTCCGCAGCGTGGTTGCCAAGGTGGAAGCCGCCCGGATGCTGCAGGCGTGCATTGAAGTCGGCGAAGCCGGGAATCACGTCGGCGATCATGCTGCGGATACGGCCATAGTCGGCAATCGCATAGTCCCAGTCGATGGGCCGATTGCCCAGGGTAGCCTTGGCCATGCCGGCGACGATGGCCGGCTCCGAACGCAGCTGCGCTGAACGCGGCTTCAGCTGGCCGTGGGAGATATGCACCATGCTGAAGGTGTCCTCCACGGTGACGCCCTGCGGCCCTTCGGCCTGGATGTCGATCTCGGTGCGGCCCAGGCACGGCAGGATCAGCGCATCACGCCCGGTGACCAGGTGCGAGCGGTTGAGCTTGGTGGAAATCTGCACGGTCAGCTCACAGTTGCGCAGCGCCGCGTGGGTACGCGGGGTGTCCGGAGTCGCCTGGGCGAAGTTGCCGCCCAGGGCGACGAACACCTTGGCCCGCCCTTCTTCCATTGCCTGGATCGCCAGCACGGCGTTATGGCCGTGCTCGCGGGGCACCTTGAACTGGAAGCGTTTCTCGATGGCGTCGAGCAGCGCCGCCTTGGGCTTCTCGTCGATGCCCATGGTGCGGTCGCCCTGCACGTTGCTGTGGCCACGCACCGGCGACAGGCCGGCGCCGGGTTTGCCGACGTTGCCGCGCAGCAGCTGCAGGTTGACGATTTCCTGCACGGTGGGCACCGAATGGCGGTGCTGGGTGATGCCCATGGCCCAGCACATGATCACCCGCTCGGCCTTGCGGTACATGCGCGCGGCCAGCTCGATCTCGGCCTTGTTCAGGCCCGACTGCTCGACGATATGTTCCCAGGGTGTGGCGTCCACTACGGCCAGGTAGGCCTCGACGCCACTGGTGTGCTCGGCGATGAACGCGTGGTCGAACACAGGTGGCTCGTCGTTCAGTTGCGCCTCGCGCTCCCACTGCAGAAGGAACTTGGCGATGCCGCGCATGGCCGCCATGTCGCCACCCAGCGCCGGGCGGAAGTATGCGGTGTTGGTCGGCTCGGAGCCGTTGCTGAGCATCTCGAACGGGTGCTGCGGGTGCTGGAAGCGCTCGAGCCCGCGTTCCTTGAGCGGGTTGAAACAGACCACCTGGGCACCACGCTTGACCGCCTCGCGCAGCGGTTCGAGCATGCGTGGGTGGTTGGTGCCGGGGTTCTGGCCAATGACGAAGATCGCATCGGCCAGCTCCAGGTCATGAAACACCACGGTGCCCTTGCCCACGCCGAGGGTTTCGGCCATGCCCACGCCGCTGGCCTCGTGGCACATGTTCGAGCAGTCGGGGAAATTGTTGGTGCCGTAGGCGCGCACGAACAACTGGTAGAGGAACGCCGCCTCGTTGCTGGCCCGGCCCGAGGTATAGAACTCGGCCTCATCCGGCGACGCGAGACCGTTCAGGTGCCGGGCGACCAGGGCGAACGCTTCGTCCCAGCTGATCTCGACGTAATGATCGGTGGCCGCGTCGTAGCGCATAGGGTGGGTGATGCGGCCCTGGTACTCAAGCCAGTAGTCGGTCTGCTCGAGCAGCGCACTGACGCTGTAGCGGGCGAAGAACGCCGGATCCACCGAGCGGCCGGTGGCCTCCCAGTTGACCGCCTTGGCGCCGTTCTCGCAGAACTTGACCATGTCGCTTTCCGGCGATTCGCCCCAGGCGCAACCCGGGCAGTCGAAGCCACCGTTCTGGTTGGTCTTGAGCATGGCCCGCAGGTTCTTGAAGGCGTTCTCGCTGCCCAGCCAGCTCTTGGTCACGCTCTTGAGCGCGCCCCAGCCGGCGGCCGGCCCCTTGTAGTCCCTGATGTGTTCGTCCTGGCTCATGCTGCGCTTCTCCGCACGGTGTTTTTTCCAGCCTAAGAAGCGCCCCCTACTGCGTCCAATCGAAATAAATGACGGCGTGATAAACCGTTTCGATCACCGACCACAGCCCTTGGCCGGCAAGGCCTTCAGCCGTGATAGAGGAGACTGATCGAATGGTCGGGGAAAGCAATTTGACGCCAATGGGCGCAGGTTATAGCTTGAACCTTATCTGCGGCCTTTCGCCGCCCCCTGCCACTTCAATGTCGAGCGCGAACGTGGAAAAGAACCCCCAGGCCCTGATCGACGGTTTCAACCGCAAAGTCGATTACCTGCGGATGTCGGTCACCGACCGCTGCGACTTTCGCTGCGTCTATTGCATGGCCGAAGACATGCAGTTCCTGCCGCGCCAGCAGATTCTCAGCCTCGAAGAGCTGTACCAGGTCGCCGAGCGCTTCGTCGCCCTTGGCACCCGCAAGATCCGCCTGACCGGCGGCGAGCCGCTGGTACGCCAGGGCATCGTCGAGCTCTGCGGACGCATCGCCGCCCTGTCCGGCCTGCGCGAACTGTGCCTGACCAGCAATGGCTCGCAGCTCGGCCGCCTGGCCCAGCCGCTGTTCGACGCCGGCGTGTCGCGCCTGAACATCAGCCTCGACAGCCTCGACCCCGAGCGCTTCCGCGCCCTCACCCGCACCGGCGACCTCCAGCAGGTAATCGCCGGCATCGACGCCGCGCGCGCCGCGGGCTTTCGCCGCACCAAGCTCAACGCGGTGGTGCTCAAGGGCCGCAACGACCACGAGATCGTCGACCTGGTACGTTTCGCCATCGACCGTGAACTGGATATCTCGTTCATCGAAGAGATGCCCCTGGGCGTGATCAGCGAGCACGAGCGCGGCGAGTCATTCTGTTCCAGCGACGACGTGCGCGCGCGCCTGGCCGAACATTTCACCCTGGTCGAGTCGGCCGAGTCGTCCCAGGGGCCGGCGCGCTACTGGCGCCTGGCCGAGGCGCCCAACACCCGGGTTGGCTTCATCTCGCCCCACAGCCACAACTTCTGCGCCACTTGCAACCGCGTGCGCCTGACCGTCGAAGGCCGCCTGTTGCTGTGCCTGGGCAACGAACATTCGGTGGACCTCAAGCAGGTCATGCGCCAGCACCCCGGCGACACTGCACGCCTGGAAAAAGCCATCCGCGACGCCATGCAGCTCAAGCCCTACCGTCACCACTTCGAAGTGGGCGGCGAGGTGCAGATCCTGCGCTTCATGAACATGACCGGCGGCTGATCGGCCGCCTCTGGAACCGCCTTGATCGTCCACTCACGCCCCGACATGCTGCGCGTGCTGTTCACCCTCAAAGGCTCGATCGTCCAGCGCATCGCCCTGCGCTGCCTGGCGGTGACCTTGCTCGCGGCGCTGATCGTGCTGGTCGAGCGACACTACCCGGCGCTGTTCTACCCGGTCAGCGCCACGCCCTTCACCCTGTTGGGGCTGTCGCTGTCGATCTTCATGAGCTTTCGCAACAACGCCTGCTACGACCGCTGGTGGGAAGGCCGCAAGGCCTGGGGGCGGATGATTATCGAGGTACGTTCATTCGTGCGCGAAAGTGTGCTGATCAAGGACGCGGCGCTGCGCGAGGACCTGCTGCGCAGCCTCTGTGCTTTCGCCCATGCCCTCAATGCCCGGCTGCGCAACGAGGACGAGCTGGGCGCCGCCCGCCCCTGGCTGGGCGAGCAGGCGCAGATCGTGCCGCACAATGTCTGCGACGGCATCCTGCGCGAGGTGGGCGGACACTGTTCGCGGCTGGCGGAGCGCGGGGAGATCAGCGAGTTTCGCTACACCCTCCTGGCGCAGCGCCTGGCCGGCCTGTCGGACGTGCAGGCCACCTGCGAACGGATCAAGGGCACGCCACTGCCGTTCCCGTACACCCTGCTGCTGCACCGCACCATCTACATCTTCTGCCTGCTGTTGCCGTTCGCCCTGGCCGAACCGCTGGGCTGGCTGGCGCCGCTGTTCACCACCATCGTCAGCTACACCTTCTTCGGGCTGGATGCGATCGGCAACGAGCTGGAAGACCCGTTCGGGCGCGACGAGAACGACCTGCCGACCGATGCCCTGGTGCGCACCCTGGAGCGCGATGTGCTGTCGGCGCTGGGGCATGAGCCACTGCCACCGACGTTGGTGCCGGTGGATCATGTATTGAGTTGAAGTCTCATCGCGGGGCAAGCCCGCTCCCACGCCAGCCTGTGTGTGCTGATATGAGATCGGCGTGGGAGCGGGCTTGCCCCGCGATGGAGCCCTGAGGTCAACCGCGGCTTTCGCAGGCCCCGATCGGCTTCAGGTGCGCGACGAAATTGCACGGCCGGTGCCGCGCATCCAGCTGCTCGGCCAGGATCCCCTCCCATGCCGTGCGGCAGGCGCCGGTCGAGCCCGGCAGGCAGCACACCAGGGTGCCGTTGGCCATGCCGGCCAAGGCCCGGCTCTGTACAGTCGAGGTACCGATATCGAGGATCGACAATGCGCGGAACAATTCGCCGAATCCGTCGATGCGCTTGTCCAGCAGGCAGTCCACCGCCTCCGGCGTGCTGTCACGGCCAGTGAAACCGGTGCCGCCGGTGATCAGCACCACCTGCACCTGTTCATCGGCGATCCAGGTGGCGACCTGGGCGCGGATCTTGTACAGGTCGTCCTTGAGCAGCTCGCGCGCCACCAGGCGGTGGCCCACGCCGACGGCACGGCTGGCCAGCAGCTCGCCAGACGTGTCGGTCTCGAAGGTACGGGTGTCGCTGACGGTCAGCACCGCGATGTTCAGCGGTACGAACACCGCGTCCGGTTTCACGCTCATGGCCTTTGCTCCAGGATTGGCTTGGCGGCCACGTTAGAGAGAAGCCCTGGCAGCGTCCAATCGATAGCGCGTACCGGATGATCGATGGTTTCTATCGTGGCGTCGGTGAATTTGTCAGCAATGATTAGCCAGGTGCTTCACTCTTGGTTAAGGTCTACCCACCCCGCAACCCAGGCCGCACCATGGACATCAAACAGCTCAAGTTCCTCATCGCCCTCGACCAGACCCGCCACTTCGGCCAGGCCGCGGCGCTGTGCCATATCACCCAGCCGACACTGTCCATGCGCCTGCGCAACCTCGAAGACGAACTCGACCTGGTGCTGGTCAAGCGCGGCCAGCGTTTCGAAGGCTTCACCGAAGCCGGTGAACGCATCCTGGCCTGGGCCCGCACCCTGCTCGCCGCCCACGACGGCCTGCAGGCCGAGGCCGCCAGTTGCCGGGGCCAAGTGGTCGGCAGCCTGCGCCTGGGTACCGTGCCGCTGGCCAGCTTCAACCCCATGCAACTGCTGATGCCGCTGCGCGCGAAGTACCCCGAGCTGCACTTCCAGCTGTCGTCGCTGAGCTCCGAGCAGGTGATCGATGGCCTGAGCCGCAACCAGCTCGACCTGGGCATCTGCTACCTCGACCAGGTCAACACCAGCTTCTTCGATGTGATCGAGCTGAGCACCACCACCATGGGCCTGCTGCACGACACCCGGCACTTTCGGTTCGAGGCCGACAACCTGCGCTGGGAAGATCTCGGCGAGCTGCCGCTTGGCCTGCTGAGCAAAGGCATGCACTACCGCCAATCCCTCGACCTGAGCTTCCGCAGCCGGGGCCTCACGCCCAATGCCGTGCTCGAGAGCGACTCGACCTTCCAGCTGATCCAGGCGATCAATACCGGCGTGTGCTGCGCGATTATGCCGCTGGACTGCGGCCTGGAAGACCTCAGCCAGCACATGCGCATCATCCCGGTGCAGGAGGCCAGCATCCACAGCCCGGTCGGGCTATTGCTGCGCCGTAGCGAGCCACGCTCGGCCATCGCCGAGCAGTGCTTCGACGAGGCCCGCGCTCTGTTCAGCAGCGAGTGATCAGCACTTGATCAATGCGAGCATGGCCATGTTGCGTGGGCGGGTGATCCCGGAGTAACCACGGTCACCGAACAGACCTGGCAATGCATAGTTGACCTTCGCATCGACCCCACCCAGCGAAATGGTCGAATACTCGGCGGTGGAGTAGGCATCCACGCCCATCGCGACTTGCGAAGCCGGACCGTCGTTCTGTGTGGTAGATGCACTCCAGACACCGTTGGCATTGTTCTGGGTGGTGTCGTAAGGGTAGAGGCTGCCCTTCTGCCAGGAACCGAATGCCCGGCCTTGGTCTACCCCACGGCCGTCATCGAAGCCACGGATGAACTCACCGCGCAGGTCAGGCAGGCCGAAGGTCGTGGCACCATCGCCAGCGCCATAGGTGATGCCGATTGCCGCGAACAGAGCACCATACTCGGCGCGAGACACCAATGCCCCATCGGCCTTCAGCCAGCCCACCGGAGCCTCGTTGGCTGCGGAGAACTTGATGTCACCAGGTGCAGCTCCAGAGAAACCGATGATCTGGCCAAGCGTCACGGCATGCTGGCTATGCGTGGCATTGGCCACCTGCTGGGCACCACCCTCGCAGTTCAGCAGGATCCAGCACAGCGCCCCCTGATTGAGCAGTGGACCGAGGTAGGAAACCAGTGTCACGTTGCCGCCAGCGACAATCTCGTTACCTTGCAACAGCTGGCCACCGAGGCCGTAGATCGGCGCAGCTGCCAGACCATCGGGAGCATAGGACGCATCCGCTACGTTGGTGCTGGCCGCACGAAAATATTGAATGACACCATCGGTAGTGGGTAGCGCCGCAAAAGGCAGGGAATTCTTGGCGGTATAAGCGGTTGTCATCGTGAACATCCTGTATCGATTGAGTTTATGCACGCTACTGAGCGCGGAAACCCACTATATGCATAAAGGCATAGCAAATCAATGCATCAATGCATTTATCCTTCAATTCGTTGCCATCCGATACTGGCGCGGGGTAAACCCGGTCAGTTGCCTGAACTGCCGGCTGAACGCGCTGTGGTCGGTGTAGCCACAGCGCAGCGCCACCTCGATGATCGGCAAATCGCTGTGCAGCAACTGGTGCGCATGTTCCAGGCGGGCCTTGTGGATCATCTGCCGGGGGGTGAGGTGGAACACCCGCTTGCAGTAGCGCTCCAACTGCGCCACCGAGATGCCGGCGATGCGCGTCAGCTCGCCCATGCTGATCGGCTGGTGGAAATGCGCGCGGATATGCGCATCCACCGCCGCCAGGCGCTGGTAGGCCGGGTGGGTGTCGGCGGCTGACTGCAGGTCGACCGAAATGCCCACCAGGCCGATGATCGCCCCCGTCGCGTCGTACAGCGGGCGCTTGTGGGTCAGGCACCAGCCCGGTTCGCGGCTGCCGTACAGGTGCAGCTCCAGCTGGTCCTCCAGCACCTGGCCCTGCTCCAGCACCCGGCGATCCTGCTCGGTGTAGCCGGGGCCCAGGCGCGCCGGGAACACCTCGGCACTGGTCTTGCCCAGCAGCGGTTGCAGGTGCTTCAAACCGCAGCGCTGGACCAGCGTGCGGTTGGCCAGCACATAGCGGGCCTGGTCGTCCTTGATGAAGATCGCCGCATTGGCGATGACATCGAGCATCGGCAGCAGCCAGACCACACCGGTGAGCAAGGCTTCGAGGGATTCGGGGCGGTGCTGGTCGAGGTGCTGGTACAGCGCAGTCAACGGTTGCTCGGGCATGCGGTTATCTCTAGTGATTCTCGCGGCCCTGCAAGCCTAGTCAGCAGCCCCCACCGGGCGCCAGCACTTGCTCTCGACTATGCCGATTTCGTCACCCACCTTGCAGAAAACCATCAAGAACCGAGCCCCCGATCGGTCCACTCTATGCCCCACGCAAGCCGCCCCATGACCTACAAGAACGCGGCGCATGCCGCCGCATCGTGACATCAGACCTGCCTATCCAAAACCTACAAGAAGGCGCACCCATGTCAGGCAAATTCAAGAAACAGCTGTCACTGCTGGACCTCACCTTCATCGGCCTCGGTGCCATCTTCGGCTCGGGCTGGCTGTTCGCCGCCAGCCACGTCTCGGCCATCGCCGGGCCGGCCGGCATCCTCTCCTGGTTCCTCGGCGGTTTCGCCGTGCTGCTGCTGGGCATCGTCTACTGCGAGCTCGGCGCCGCCCTGCCACGGGCCGGCGGCGTGGTGCGCTACCCGGTGTACTCCCACGGCCCGCTGCTCGGCTACCTGATGGGTTTCATCACCCTGATCGCCTTCTCCAGCCTGATCGCCATCGAGGTGGTCGCCTCGCGCCAGTACGCCGCGGCCTGGTTCCCGGCGCTGACCAAGAGCGGCTCCAGCGACCCGACGGTGCTCGGCTGGCTGGTACAGTTCGCCCTGCTGGGGCTGTTCTTCGTGCTCAACTACCGCAGCGTGAAGACCTTCGCCAAGGCCAACAACCTGGTCAGTGTGTTCAAGTTCATCGTGCCGCTGCTGGTGATCGGCGTGCTGTTCACCTTCTTCAAACCGGAAAACTTCGAGGTCCAGGGCTTCGCCCCGTTCGGCCTGTCCGGGGTGGAGATGGCGGTGTCGGCCGGCGGCATCATCTTCGCCTACCTGGGCCTGACCCCGATCATCTCGGTGGCCAGCGAGGTAAAGAACCCGCAGCGTACCATCCCTATCGCGCTGATTCTCTCGGTGCTGCTGTCCACCGCGATCTACGCCCTGCTGCAACTGGCGTTCCTCGGCAGCGTGCCGACCGAGATGATTGCCAACGGCTGGGCCGGGGTGACCAAGGAACTGGCCCTGCCCTACCGTGACATCGCCCTGGCCCTGGGCGTCGGCTGGCTGGCCTACCTGGTGGTGGCCGACGCGGTGATCTCGCCCAGCGGCTGCGGCAACATCTACATGAACGCCACCCCGCGAGTGATCTACGGCTGGGCCCAGACCGGCACCTTCTTCAAGTACTTCACCCGCATCGACGAGCAGTCCGGCATCCCGCGCCCGGCGCTGTGGCTGACCTTCGCCCTGGCAGTGTTCTGGACCCTGCCTTTCCCGTCGTGGGAAGCGCTGATCAACGTGGTCTCCGCCGCGCTGGTGCTGAGCTATGCCGTAGCCCCGGTGTCCGTGGCCGCCCTGCGCCGCAGCGCCCCGGACATGGCCCGGCCGTTCCGGGTCAAGGGCATGGGCGTGCTCGGCCCGCTGTCGTTCATCATCGCTGCGCTGATCGTCTACTGGTCGGGGTGGAACACCGTGTCCTGGCTGCTGGCGCTGCAGATCGTGATGTTCGTGCTGTACCTGCTGTGCCGCCGCTTCGTGCCTACCGAACACCTGTCGCTGGGCCAGCAGGTGCGCTCGTCGGCCTGGCTGATCGGCTTCTACGCCGTGACCATTTTCCTCTCCTGGCTGGGCAGCTTCGGTGGCCTGGGCGTGATCGGCCACCCGCTGGATACCGTGGTCGTGGCTGCCAGTGCCCTGGGCATCTACTACTGGGGCGCCGCCACCGGCGTGCCGGCGCGGCTGGTGCGCCTCGATGGCGACGACGAAAGCGAAGCCAGCAGCGAACCCCATGCCGGCCAGCAGCCCGCCGCTGTCGCCTCCTGACCCACTACAGATTGGACACGCTGATGAAACAGGTTCATGTCATCGACTCCCATACCGGCGGCGAACCGACCCGCCTGGTGATGAAGGGCTTCCCCCCATTGCACGGCCATAGCATGGCCGAGCAGCGCGACGAGCTGCGCGAGCTGCACGACCACTGGCGCCGCGCCTGCCTGCTGGAGCCACGTGGCAACGATGTGCTGGTGGGCGCGCTGTACTGCCCGCCGGTCTCTGCGGATGCCACCTGCGGGGTGATCTTCTTCAACAACGCCGGCTACCTGAACATGTGCGGCCACGGCACCATCGGCCTTGTTGCCTCGTTGCATCACCTCGGCCTGATCGAACCGGGCGAGCACAAGATCGACACGCCGGTCGGCCAGGTCAGTGCCACCCTGCATGACGATGGCGCCGTCACCGTCGGCAACGTGCCGTCCTACCGCTACCGCCGTCAGGTGGCGGTGCAAGTGCCAGGGCATGGCCAGGTGTGCGGCGACATCGCCTGGGGCGGCAACTGGTTCTTCCTGGTCTGCGACCACGGCCAGCGTATCGAGCTGGACAACCGCGAAGCCCTCACCGACTACACCTGGGCCCTGCTCAAGGCACTCGAAGCCCAAGGCATCACCGGCGAGGACGGCGCCCAGATCGACCATGTCGAGCTGTTCGCCGACGACACCAACGCCGACAGCCGCAACTTCGTCATGTGCCCCGGCAAGGCCTACGACCGCTCGCCCTGCGGCACCGGCACCAGCGCCAAGCTGGCGTGCCTGGCCGCTGACGGCAAGCTCGCCGAAGGCCAGACCTGGGTCCAGGCCAGCATCACCGGCAGCCAGTTCCAGGGCCGCTACGAACGCGACGGCGAACGCATTCGCCCGTTCATCACCGGCCGCGCCTACATGACCGCCGACAGCACTGTGCTGATCGACGAACAGGATCCGTTCGCCTGGGGCATCTGACCCCATTCATTTCCCACTGAATACCGCCAGGAGTGACAACAATGACCGACAACATCTTCACCGGCACCATGCCCGCCCTGATGACCCCGTGCACCACCGAGCGCAAGCCGGACTTCGACGCCCTGGTGCGCAAGGGCCGCGAACTGATCGACGCCGGCATGAGCGCGGTGGTGTACTGCGGTTCGATGGGCGACTGGCCGCTGCTGACCGAGGCCGAGCGCCAGGAAGGCGTGGCGCGCCTGGTGGCCGCCGGCATCCCGACCATCGTCGGCACTGGCGCGGTGAACACCCGCGAAGCCGTATCCCATGCCGCCCACGCCGCCAAGGTCGGCGCCGCCGGCCTGATGGTCATCCCCCGCGTGCTGTCCCGCGGCGCCTCGCTGATCGCCCAGAAGCACCACTTCTCGGCGATCCTCGCCGCCGCGCCGAAGCTGCCGGCGGTGATCTACAACAGCCCCTACTACGGCTTCGCCACCCGCGCCGACCTGTTCTTCGAACTGCGCCGCGAGTACCCGAACCTGATCGGCTTCAAGGAGTTCGGCGGTGGCGCCGACCTGCGCTACGCCGCCGAGCACATCACCGCCCAGGACGACGCTGTGACGCTGATGGTCGGCGTCGACACGCAAGTGGTGCATGGCTTCGTCAACTGCAACGCCACCGGCGCCATCACCGGCATCGGCAACGCGCTGCCCCGCGAAGTGCTGCAACTGGTCAGCCTGAGCAAGCGCGCCGCCAAGGGCGATGCCAAGGCCCGACGCCAGGCCCGGGAGCTGGAGTCGGCGCTGGCGGTATTGTCGTCGTTCGATGAAGGCTGCGACCTGGTGCTGTACTACAAGCACCTGATGGTGCTCAACGGCGACACCGAGTACCGCCTGCACTTCAACGAAACCGATGCCCTCAGCGACGCCCAGCGCAACTATGCCGAACAGCAGTACGCGCTGTTCCGCAGTTGGTACGCCAACTGGTCGGCCGAGCAGAACCAGGCCTGATTCCAGGAGCCGCCTCGCACCCCATCGCCAGCAAACCAGCGCCCACAAGTTGCAAGCCTTGTGCAGTACCTGTGGGAGCCGGCTTGCCGGCGATGGGCCGCACAGCGGCCCGTTTTCCCCAAACTCAATCCCAAAGGACGCCCCATGACCCTGACAGGCAACCTGCTGATCGGCCAGCGTGCCGTGCGCGGCAACCGCGAAGCAATCCGCGCCATCGACCCGAGCAGCAACCAGGCCCTGGAACCCGCTTATGCCGGCGCCAGCGGCGAACAGCTGGCTCAGGCCTGCGCCCTGGCCTGGGCGGCATTCGATACCTACCGCGAAACGCCCCTCGAACAACGCGCCCGTTTTCTCGAAATCATCGCCGAACAGATCGAAGCACTGGGCGATGCGCTGATCGACCGCGCCCACGCCGAGACCGGCCTGCCCAAGGCCCGCCTGCTGGGTGAGCGTGGCCGCACCTGCGCCCAGCTGCGCACCTTCGCCCGGGTGGTACGCGCCGGTGAGTGGCTGGATGTGCGCGTGGACAATGCCCTGCCCGAGCGCCAGCCGCTGGCCCGCCCGGACCTGCGCCAACGCCAGGTGGCCCTGGGCCCGGTGGCGGTGTTCGGCGCCAGCAACTTCCCACTGGCGTTCTCGGTGGCCGGCGGCGACACCGCCTCGGCACTGGCCGCAGGCTGCCCGGTGGTGGTCAAGGCCCACGGCGCCCACCCCGGCACCAGCGAACTGGTTGGCCAGGCCGTGGCCCGGGCGGTCGCGCAGTGCGAACTGCCCGAAGGCGTGTTTTCCCTGTTATACGGCGCGGGCCGTGAGGTGGGCATCGGCCTGGTCACTGATCCACGCATCAAGGCGGTCGGTTTCACTGGTTCACGCAGCGGTGGCCTCGCCCTTTGCCAGGCGGCCCAGGCGCGCCCGGAGCCGATCCCGGTCTATGCCGAAATGAGCGCTATCAACCCGGTGTTCCTGTTCGATGGCGCCTTGCGCTCGCGCAGTGAAGCCCTGGCGCAAGGCTTTGTCACTTCGCTGACCCAAGGCGCCGGCCAGTTCTGCACCAATCCCGGGCTGGTGGTCGCCCGACAGGGGCCGGCCCTCGAACACTTCCTGGTTGCCGCGAGCGCCCATGTTGGCCAAGCGGCGGCGCAGACCATGCTCACCCCGGGTATCGCCAATGCCTATGCTGACGGTGTGGCAGCGCTGAGCGAGAACCAAAACGCCCGGTGCACGGCAAGCGGCCTGCCGGCGCAGGGGCCGAACCAGTGCCAGGCTCAGTTGTTCGTCACCACCGCGCAGGCGTTTCTGGCCGACCCTACGCTGCAAGCCGAAGTGTTCGGCGCCGCCTCGCTGGTGGTGGCATGCGACAACGATGAGCAAATCCGCCAGGTGGCCGAGCATCTGGAAGGCCAACTGACCGCTACCCTGCACTTGGACGAGGCCGATCTGCACAGCGCCCGCCGCCTGCTGCCGACCCTCGAACGCAAGGCCGGGCGGATCCTGGTCAATGGTTGGCCGACTGGGGTCGAGGTCAGCGACGCCATGGTCCATGGCGGCCCGTTCCCGGCCACCTCGGACGCCCGCAGTACCTCGGTGGGCACTGCGGCGATCCTGCGTTTCCTGCGCCCGGTGTGCTACCAGGACTTCCCCGACGCCCTGCTGCCCGGTGCATTGCAGCAGGCCAATCCGCTGCACCTGCGGCGGCTGCTCGATGGCCAGCGGGAAGCCTGAACCATGACCGCCACTGACACGGACATCGCCGTGGTCGGCGCCGGCATCGTCGGCGTCGCCTGCGCCCTGCAGCTGGCACGCCAGGGCCGCCGGGTGCTGCTGATCGATCACCAGGCTCCGGGCCATGGCGCTTCGTATGGCAATGCCGGGCATCTGGCCACCGAGCAGGTGTTTCCCATCGCCGACCTGTCGATCCTCAAGCGCCTGCCGGCGATGTTGCTGGACCCGATGGGCCCGCTGCGCCTGGACTGGAAGTATCTGCCCCGCGCCCTGCCCTGGTTCACCCGGCTGCTGCTGAACCTGCGCCCGGCGCCGTTCCAGCGCAGCGTGGCGGGCATTCGGGCGCTGAATGAAAACAGCCTTGGCGCCTGGCAACGGCTGCTCGCCTCCATCGACCGCAGCCCCTTGCTCAAGGAAGACGGGTCGCTGCTGGTGTTCGAACGCCATGAATCGCGCCAGGCCCTCGCGGCGTTGCGCGCCCGCATGCAGGCACAGGGCGTACCCGTGGACCTGTGGTCGGCACAGGCGGTGAGCGAGGCGGCGCCGCAGTTGAGCCCATCGATCCTGGGTGGCCTGTTCTTCCCGCGTACCGGTCACTTCCTCGACCCCTATCAAGTGGTCTGCGAACTGTTCAGCGCCGCCAGGGCCAGCGGCGTACGCTTTCTGCGCGCCGAGGTCAGTGGCGGCCGGGTGCATGGCCAGGGCGTCAGCCTTGCCAGCGACCAGGGCCCCCTCGAGGCCAGCCAGGTGTTGATCAGCGCCGGCGCCCACTCGGCCAAGCTCACCGCCACCCTGACCGGTCGGCGGGTGCCCCTGGATACTGAGCGCGGCTACCACCTGATGCTGCCGGCGGAGCACCAGCGCCTGCCGTTCGCCGTCACCTCGCTGGAGCGCAAGTTCATCATGACGCCCATGGCCGACGGCCTGCGCCTGGCCGGCACGGTGGAGTTCGCCGGGCTCGAGGCGCCGCCGAGCATGCAGCGGGCGTGGCAACTGCACAGGTTGAGCAAGGGTTTGTTCCGGCGCGAGCTGGATGCCGAGGGGGCGACACCGTGGATGGGGTTCCGGCCTTCGCTGCCGGATTCGCTGCCGGTGATCGACCGGGTGGCCGATGGCAAGGTGTTGCTTGCGTTCGGGCACCAGCACCTGGGGTTGACCCAAGCGGCGGTGACGGCGGAATGGATGGGGCGGTTGGTAAATGGCGAAGACTGCCCGCAAATCGGGGCCTACCGATTGAGCCGGTTTTGAAACGGGGGCCGCGTCGCGGCCCATTCGCCGCGGTTCGTCGCCACGACAAGCCGGCTCCCACAGGGTGCTGGGCTCAGTCAGACGGTGTTCTCGCTGGATGGCGCCGATCACTGTGGGAGCCGGCTTGCCGGCGAAAGGGCTGCAAAGCAGCCCCTGCCTCACTCAGCGATAACGCTCGAGCCAGTGCGCATAAGGCGCTGGCAAGGTCCACGAAGCCTTTTCCACGCCCAGGGCCTTGGCAGCGGCATACGGCCAGTGCGGGTCAGCCAGGTGCGCACGCCCCACCGACACCAGGTCCAACTGGTTGGCCTGCAACGCGCCTTCGGCCAGCTCCGGGGTGCCGAAACCCCAGGCCGAGGTCACCGGCAGCTTGGCCTCGCGACGCACACGTTCGGCGATCGGGCCCATGAACGCCGGCCCCCATGGGATGTTGGTCTCAGGAATGGTGAAGCCAACGCTGACGCTCAGCAGGTCCAGGCCACCGGCCTTGAACCGGCGCGCCAGTTCGATGGATTCCTGCAGGGTCTGCTCGTCACGGCCGTCATACTCCAGCACGCCAAAGCGGGCGGTCAGCGGCAGGTTCTCCGGCCACACCTCACGCACGGCGGCCAGGGTTTCCAAAAGGAAGCGCGTGCGGTTGTCGAAGCTGCCGCCGTAGGCATCGGTGCGCTGGTTGGAATGCTCGGAGAAGAAGCTCTGGCCCAGATAGCCGTGGGCAAAGTGCAGTTCGATCCATTCGAAGCCGGCATCGCGGGCGCGGCGTGCGGCATCGACGAAGTCCTGCTTGACCCGGGCGATATCGTCCAGGGTCATGGCCTTCGGCACTTTCGGCAGGTGGGCGCCGAAGGCGATGGCGGATGGGGCGATGGTGTCCCATCCACGGGCATCGTCGGCGGCGATGTGGTCGTCACCTTCCCAGGGGCGGTTGGCGCTGGCCTTGCGCCCGGCGTGGGCGATCTGGATGCCCGGCACGGAACCGGCGGCCTTGATCGCCTTGACCACCGGCACGAACGCCTGGGCCTGGGTGTCGTTCCAGATCCCGGCGCAGCCGGGGGTGATGCGCCCTTCCGGGGACACCGCGGTGGCCTCGACCACCACCAGGCCGGCGCCACCACGGGCCAGCCCGGCCAGGTGGACGTGGTGCCAATCGTTGATCAGGCCATCCTCGGCCATGTACTGGCACATCGGCGGAATGGCGATGCGGTTGCGCAGGGTGACGTCTTTGAGGGTATAGGGTTCGAACAATGCGGCCATGAGCTAACTCCAGGGACGGGGTTGGATACGATTGTTCGATCATATTCGAACTATGGCAATTTGTGAAACCCCCGTTATCATGTTGGCCATGCGAGCCTATACCCACCCCAACCCCGAAGACCTGACGCTGGAGCGCCTGCTCTACGCCTTGAGCGACCCTGTGCGCATGGAAATCGTGCGCCGCCTGGCGGGCGTCGCCGAAGCCAGCTGCGGCGAGCTGGACGGCGGCCGGCCCAAGTCGAGCATGTCCCATCACTTCCGTGTACTGCGTGACTCGGGGCTGGTGTACACCCGCAATGTCGGTACCACGCACATGAACTCGTTGCGCAGCGATGAGCTCGAAAGCCGTTTTCCAGGGTTGCTGGGCAGCATTCTCGAGCAGCGTTGAACCCCGGCCTGCCACCGACGGGAGCCGTTTCCATCGATAGTCCAGGCACAAAAAAACCACGAGGCCGCCAGGGGCGATCCTCGTGGTTGGTGTTGCCGGGCAAGCCCGGCAAGCATGGGCCTTACAGCGCCATGTCGTTCGCAGGCTTGCTCTCGACCGGTGCGCCTGGGGCGGCAGTGGTCTTGACGCTCTGATCGAGCACCGGCGGCTTCTCCAGCTGCAGCACTTCGGCGGTGTAGTCCCACTCTTTCTGGGTGGCAGCGGCCGAGTCGTTCAGCTTGGTACCGTAGCTCGGCACGATTTCCTTGATCTTGGCCTGCCACTCAGGGGTGGCGACCTTCTCCTTGAACACGGTTTCGAGCACGTTGAGCATGATCGGCGCGGCGGTCGAGGCACCTGGCGAGGCGCCCAGCAGGCCGGCGATGGTGCGGTCCTGGGAAGCCACGACCTCGGTGCCCAGCTTCAGCACGCCGCCCTTCTCTTCGTCACGCTTGATGATCTGCACGCGCTGGCCGGCCTGCCACAGCTTCCAGTCTTCCTTCTTGGCGTTCGGGAAGTAGGTCTGCAGGGCGGCGAAACGGTCGTCGTCGGACTGCATCAGCTGGCCGGCGAGGTACTCGACCAGCGGGTACTGGTCGATGCCGACGCGGGCCATCGGCCAGACGTTGTGGGTGGTGGCGCTGCTCAGCAGGTCCAGGTACGAGCCGTTCTTCAGGAACTTGGTCGAGAAGGTGGCGAATGGCCCGAACAGGATCACGCGCTTGCCGTCCAGCACGCGGGTGTCCAGGTGCGGTACCGACATGGGTGGCGCGCCGGTCGAGGCGATGCCGTAGGCCTTGGCCATGTGCTGCATGGCAACGGTCGGGTTCTCGGTCACCAGGAACGAGCCACCTACCGGGAAGCCTGCGTATTCCTTGGCTTCCGGGATGCCCGACTTCTGCAGCAGCTTCAGCGCGCCGCCACCGGCGCCGATGAACAGGAACTTGGCGTCGGTGGCCGATTCGGTACCGTCCTTCAGGTTCTTGTACTCGACGTGCCAGGAGCCGTCTTCGTTGCGGGTGATGTCCTGCACTTCGGTGGAGAGCTTCAGGTCGAAGTTCTCTTTGGTCTGCAGGCTGCCAACGAACTGGCGGGTGATCTCGCCGAAGTTGACGTCGGTGCCGATCGGGGTCCAGGTGACCGCCAGCTTCTGGTTCGGGTCACGGCCTTCCATCATCAGCGGGACCCACTTGGCGATCTGCGCGTGGTCCTCGGAGTACTGCATCGGGCGGAACAGCGGGCTGGCCTGCAGGGCGTCGTAGCGCTTCTTCAGGAACTTGATGTTGTCATCGCCCCAGACGAAGCTCATGTGCGGGGTGGTGTTGATGAACGAGTGCGGGTTCTTCAGCACGCCCTGGCGTACCTGCCAGGCCCAGAACTGGCGGGAGATCTGGAACGACTCGTTGATCTCGATGGCCTTGGTGATGTTGACGTTGCCGTCTTTGTCTTCCGGGGTGTAGTTCAGCTCGGCCAGCGCGGAGTGGCCGGTACCGGCGTTGTTCCAGCCGTTGGAGCTTTCTTCGGCGACGCCGTCCAGGCGCTCGACCATCTCCATCGACCAGCTTGGCTCCAGCTCGTTGAGCCAGACAGCCAGGGTGGAGCTCATGATGCCGCCGCCAACCAGCAGCACGTCGACTTTCTTGGTGTCGGCAGCGTGCGCTTGCATGAAGCTCGCCGCGACAGCCAGACCCAGCAAGGTCTTGCCAGCTTTCTTGAACATTGATCGATTCCAGTCAGTAGAACGGAGGGTGGGCCTGTGGCTGGCCCAGGTATTCCATGTTCTTCAGCGCAGGCTTGTTGTGATCATTGTTCAGCAGCCAGAGAGACATTGGACGTGCCAGCCTTTGGTCGGATTGACCGACAAGGCTGAAACGATTGACGGATTGTAACCGAATTGCCAGCACAAACAAACGCGACCCACCCTGTCAATGCGGCACTTCGCATCAGGGTGGGCCGCGCTTCCCGGAGCTACCTCAGACTTCCGGGAACACACCGTCCTCGAACGGTTCCTCGGTGCCGCCCTCGGTTTCCTCGGCGGTATCGTTGACCTCCTCCGACAGCTCGGTTGCTTCCGCCTGTACCTCCACAGCCTCCTTGACCTGCTCCGCGAGTTCTTCATTCACCGCGTTGCCCATATCCTCGACGATCTGCGGCAACTGCTCGTTGACCGTGGTGACGTTGGTGTTGGCCCCCGAGATATCGCCGGCCTCGAGCTGCCCCTTGGCCTCGAGCAGATTGTCGTTAGCCTCTTCCAGCTGATCAGTCACCTCGATCTGGGCCAGGTCGCTCACCTGCTCGGCGGCACTGTCGATCGCCCCGCCAGTATTGTCGCTGGCCACCGACTTGTACGCCGAACTGCCGCTGGCGCGCACCTCGGACACCGAGGAGGAGAAATCCGCCTCGCTCGGTACCTCGGCCTGCACGTCGCCCGAGGCATTGTCGAGCTGTGCCTGGTTGTCGGCACGGGCCTGGTCGCCGACCTGCTGCCCGTCGCTCTGCGCGTCCTGTACCTGCTCGGAGGTGGGGTCCTTGCCGTCGTTCTCGTTGGCCTTGTCCTCGGCCAGCTTGTCGTTCTTGGCGGTCAGTTTCTGCTTGAGGAAGTCCAGGGCCATCCACAGCCCCATGGCCTCCATGAAGTACTTGAACACGGTGCCGAAGGTCAGGTTCGACCAGAACTTGTCCCAGCCCGACTCCGGCGCCAGCGGGATGGCGATCACCGACTTGCCCAGCATCGTGCCGGCCAGCAGGGTCAGCGCCGTGGTGTCCGAATCCTTGCCGGTGAAGGTGCCCTTGTAGCCGAAGGTGCAGTTCAGGGTGATGGCGCCACCGCTGCTGTCGATCAGCTGGCCATTGGAGAACTGCAGCGTCTTGCTGCTGCCTTGGGACGTGAGGGTGATGGTATAGGCACTCTGGCGGTCGCTGGGGTCGGCTGGCGACGGCGCGTTGGCCTTGCGGGTGAAGGTGATGGTGCCCTCGGAAGTCGCGCCCTTGGCATTCTGCCCGGTGGCCGCCGAGTACACGTAGAAGGTCGCGCCCGGCTTGCCCTGGTCGTTCATTCCCCACAGATAGGCGAAGCCGCGCATCCAGGTGCTGACCGCGACATAGCTGGGGAAGTCCAGGCCGGCGAATGTCGGGTACTGGTTGAAGAACGCCGCCATCTTGGCATTGCCATCGGCAACCGAACCGCTGCTGAAGGCATCCTTCATGGCCGACTGGAAGTTGGCCGACATCTGCGACGAAGGCGAGGTCATGATGTTCTGGCAGAACGTCAGGGCGGTCTGCATGTTCTTCGCCGCCGCTGCGGTGATATTGATGTCGGGGTAGGTCTCGGTATTGAAGTCGAGCTGCTCGCCCACGGTCATCACCGGAAACAGCGAGTCGGTCCTGGACACCAGCAGGTTGTAGAGATGCGATACGGCGGTCTGGTGCTGGCTGTTGACATAGGTGTCATGCAGCGTGGCCGTGGTGCTGGCACCGTTTTTCAGCACGTTGCCGCTGGCCATCGACAGGAACTTGAGGTCCTGCAGGTAGCCCTGTTCGCTGGTGCCGCTGGCGGCATGGGCGTCGAGCACCACGACATCGACACCGGACTGGTTGCTCAGCTTGACGGTCTCGTTGATTTGCGTGGCGGTGCTCAGTTTGGCGGTATTGGCAGTGTTCACGTTGCTCTCCTTGCTGGTTGCGGTGAATGACACATCAATACGCAATGCACGCCGTGGTGCTGCGCACCCCGGCCTGGTAATGGGTGGACAGGATGCTGCCGCCGACCGGCAGGCCACGGCTGTCGAACTGCGCCCCGGCATAGTCCACGTCGGTCACACGGATCACCCGCTGGCCGTCGCGGGCATACAGGGTCACCAGCGTCCGGCGAGGCGTTCCGCTGCTGCCCGGCTGGGTGAACCAGTCTTCGCGCCGCTGCAACAGGCTGCCGTCCTGGCGCCGTTGCACACTGCTGCGATCGGCGGCGCGGTTGGGCGCCCAGGGGGCGAAGGAGCAGAGCAACGGCGCAGGCCCGACCACCTTCATGACGCCTTCCAGGTCCAGCCGCTGCCGGCCCACCAGTTGCCCCTGGCGATAGCGCAGGGCCGTGGCGCTACGGGGTTTGCCGCAGGCGGCAAAGGTGCGTACCACCAGTTCGCCGCCATGGACCTGGCGGCGGGCGTCGAACAGCACGCCGCCGTAGTCGGAGTTGATGTGCTCCAGCACGGCATTGCCGCCTTCTATATAGCGCGTACCGATCACCTGGTAAGGCACGCCGGTGGCCCCCAGGTAGGACCTGGCGCTGTAGGTCCGCGTGCCGCGGCCATCGGTATGGTTTACCGCGAGCATGCCTCCTGTCAGCCGGGTTCCGGCCATCTGCGCCTGCCCATAGGACACGCAGGTGCGTCCCAGCAGACGGCCATCGGCATCGAACTGGCGGGTGCTGTAGCTGGCATAGCACTCCTCGTCGTAGGCCATCTGCGCCTGATGGACGAGATGCCCCTGGGCATCGTTCGCCGACAGCGTGGCCATGCCGTGGGACGGCGTGCCGGCGGCAGTGAGGTGCAAGGCGTCGTACTGGCCGAACACCGAGCGCCGCACCTGGCCCTGGTCATCGAGCAGGCGAGTGATCGAGGAGCGCGCCCGCCCCTGGTCATCGATCAGCAGGTGGCTGTCGGCATGCGGCGCGCCCCCGGCGTCCACCGAGCGGTAGCGCACCTCCAGGCCACCATCGGTCTGGGCGTGGTACTCGGCCCGACCCCGGGTGGCGACGTTCACCCCGTCCGGGCCGTAGTGCACCAGCGACACCGCCCTGGGCGGCCGGATGGCGTAGCCGGGGTCGACCAGGCCATCGAGCAGGCTCTGCAAGGCTTGATTGTTCATGTCGGTACTCCTTCACTGACACTGTCAGGCGCGAGGATCCCGGCCAGGTGGTCGAGCAAGGCGACCCCTTCGGCGCGGGTGGTGGCTTTCTTGTAGGAGAAGCGCATGTCCAGGCTGACCCGGGTACGCTCGCTGTCGTTGCGCATCGAGCCATGCCCCAGGTAGCCGCCATCGAAGATCAACACCTGGCCGTAGCGCAGGCTGACCGGGCTGTAGTCGGCACTGCCATAGTCGCTTTCCAGCCACAGGGCGGCGCCAGCCTCGACATCGGTGAACGGCATCCAGAAGTTGACCTGGTCGATGCGCTCGGTAACGCAGATATCGTGGTGGAACGAACTCACGCTGGGCGTGCCGGCCAGGTGCACGCGCAGCTTCGGGTGGCTGGTATAGGAAATGCCACGCCCCACCAACGGCGCCAGCACCTGGAGCATGAAGGCGTGGTAGAGGGTCCAGAAATCGGCCGTGGCAGGCTGACGCTCCATCATGTCGCTGAGCAGCAGGTTGTCCCTTGGGCGCAGCCGCGCCGGGCGGCCACGTTCGAGGTAGTGCTGGCGCAGATACAGGTGCAGCCGGTCCAGGCGCTGCACCTTGTACACGTCCCGAGTCAGTGCCGCGGCGAAGGGAAAGCGCCGGGTGTCGTATTCGAGAACCAGACGGTTGCGCCGGGGCCGGGCACCGGCCTCGGCCATCAGCCAGGCACGATCCACCCCGGCCAGCAACGGCTGCACGCGCATGTTCATCCGGCATCCTCCATTTCATCCTGGCGCAACCGCGCCAGCGCCTCGCGCAACAGGCGCAGGTTGCCGCGCGCACGGTCATAGCCATGCCAGAGGAAGATCCCGCCCTTGTCGCTGGCCGCCACCATCACCGCCACCAGGTGCTGCCAGGCCCACTCGGGCAAGCCCAACCGTGGCCGCTCGAGCAGTTGGCCTATCCACAGCGGCTCGATCAAGGCCATGCCGCGCAGTTGCACCTTGCTGCCCGCGGCGCTGCGGCCCTGGCCATGCAACAGCGGCTTGAGCGTGATCGGATCGAGGGTCACGTCCAACTGGCCGGACTCCACGGCCGGCGGGCCACCCTGCCACTGGATGCGTCCCTCGCGAAATTCGGCGGTTACCGGCTTGCCAGCGATCTCCAGCCCGTAGGGCCCCAGGCGCAACGCCAGCAACTCGGCCAGGCGACCATGCACCAGGCGCAGGCGGTAAGCCCCCTGGGCCCACTGCGCCAGGTCCTCGAAACGACGTGTCGACAGTGCCAGGCGTCGCTCACCGATGCGTGTGTCACGCCCGTTGAACAGTACTTCGCCGGGCAACGCCAGGCCCTCGCGCAACACATCAACCCCTTGGCTCGCCGAGGCCGAGGGCACGATGCGCAGCGCCTCCCCTGCGACCCGATAATCCCCTACCGCCAGGCATGCCGGACGCGCCAGCGATTGCCCGCGCAAAGCCACCTTGTAGCCGCTCCCAGCCTGTTCCCCAGCGGGCCACACCAGCCCGATCCAGCTGCGCCCGCCCTGCACCGAGAGATCGGATTGCAGATAACCGGAACTGCCATTGCCGGCCTCGGCGCTCCAGGTCAGCACGCCCGACTGATAGCGCACGCCCACCAGCGGTTGGCCATCGAGGTCGACACGCAGGCCGGCGTTCTTCATGCGGCTGAACAACGAGAGGCTCATGCGTCGACTGCTGTCGAGGTAGAAGCCGCTCCAGGGCGCCAGGCTCGACTGCAGCAGCGCATTGAGCTCGGCATTCATGCCCGGCCAGTCGATGCTCAGGCCAGCCTTGCGCGACCAAGCCGCGGCGACAGCACGCAGTTCGCCCGGCGCGGCGGCGCTGAGCGCCCGGTGCAAGGCGCTGCTGGCCGAGGTATAGGTCAGCAGGTGCTCGACCCCCTCACGATTGCCGGGATGACGCTGGGCATCGGCACCCTTGGCTGCCAGTTGCACCGCACCCGGGTCGCGTTGCCCCAGCAGATGCCGTTCGCGGGCATCCAGCCCGCCCCAGGCCTGCACCGCGGCCTGGGGGTCGTCGCGGTACTGCCGGCGCAACTCGACATCGTCGGACAAGGCAAGAATGAAACGTCCGGCACCGGTGTCGGCCTGCCACTGGTAACTGGCCGGCACATCGAAGCGGGCGAAATCGCTGAAGGCACGACGTTCACGCTTGTCGTAGCGGTCGATCACCCGCAATGGATCACTGGCGGCGCGCACCGGTTGGCCGGGGCGGATCAGCCCCAGCCGCTCGAGCATCTGCGGATCCGACTGCCCTGCGGTGCGCGGCGGCAGGTAGAAGGTGGAGATCCCGGTCACCCACGATTGCGCCAGCGGATCGCGCAGGCTGGCCAGGGTTTGCCGGTCGATCAGCGGATCGATCCCCGGGTAGCGCGAACCGACATAGTTGATCACCGGGTGCTCCGGGCCGTAGAGCGCCTCCAGGTAGTCGAGCAGCACGGCGAAGTTGCTGTTCAGGTACCCCTGGCGTCGGTAGCCCAGCTCGCCGATCAGGCCGACCTGCCAGAGCACCAGGTGCAGCCCCGGGTCCGGCTGGCGGCGACGGATCAGCATGTCGGTGGCTTCGTACATCTGCATGCCGGGTTGGCTGGGGTCCACGCCCAGGTCGGCACACAGGGTGTCGAGGGCGCTGACTGCGGCACGCATGCTGGCGTGGTGCCCTTCACGGCGGGCGATGGTCACGGCGCGATGGGTCGACAGCACGAATACGCCGGGGTGGCCATAGAAGATCGCCACTACATGCTCGCCGTTGCGCACGTGATGCAGCATGGCCTCGGTCATCTGCATGTAAGTCAGGTAACGCGGTTTGCTGTCGTCGTAGAGCACGTACAGGTCAAAAGCGTCCGGACGCTGCGAGAGGATCCAGATCTTGGTGGCCGGGTCGGCAACGCAATAGAACACATGGTCGGCGGCGAGGATCCGCGCCTCGTCGCTGCGGCTGAAGTCCGAGGCCTCGATGCCCGAGCCAAGGATCTCAAGGGTGCCGGGGCGCTGCGGCGCGACCAGCAGGGCCGGATCGTCGCTGATGTCCGCGGCCCTGGCCGCGATGGCCTGGGCCAGCCGCCGCCAGCGGCGGCGGTGGTCCTCGGCGCTCGGGTATTGGGTGGCTTGCACCTGTTCGTGGTTGTTGCGGGTCGTCATGCTCATGCGGTTCGCTCCTCAGGCGCCTTGCGCGGCCAGGTACTTCATCGCAACACTCGCCCCCACCTTCACCGGCAGCGGCTTGCCCTGGTAGGTGGCGTTGCCGAGTATCACGAAGGCCTTGTAGGCTTGATCGCCGGTGTAGGGCGCCATGCTCGCCACCACCTGGTTCTCGTCGTCACTGGACCAGCGCCAGTTGGCCGCGTCGTTGTCGGCCTTGGTGTTGCCGGTCTGCAGCAACGTGGAAATCGTCACCCCGACGGTCTTCGGATCGCCCTGCACTTCGGCCACATACTGGCTGAAGGTCTGCCAGCGAGCCGCCACTGGCTTGTCGTCCTGCAGCATGTAGTTGACCAGCACGCCCACCCCGGTGCTCTGACGCGGTTGCAGGTTCTCGATGTCCTTCTCGTCCTGGTTCTTCCAGGCCTGGAAGATCGCGCCCACGCTCTGGAAGGCGACGTAGATCACCGCCCCTTCGATCAGGGTCGGCAAGGCCTTGGTCATGATCCAGTTGCCGACGCCATTGACCACCTTCATCAGTGCGCCGGGCTCGACGTTCACATCGGTGTCGATATCCACGTCGACATCGATGTCGATGTCCGTCTCGGTGTCGGTCACCACATCGATGTCCACGTCGATGTCCACGTCTACATCGACATCCACCACCGCGATGAAATCGACGTCGATATCGATGTCGATATCCACGTCCACGTCCACATCGATGTCGATGTCGATATCCACGTCCACATCGACGTCTATATCCACGTCGATGTCCACGTCGACGTTGACCGGATCGGCTGCGTCGCCCACGCCACTCCCGGCGCCGGCGGTGTCACCGGTGCTGTTGAGGCTGTCCTGGATGCGGCTGATCAGCTTGCCGGTATTCTGCGCCAGCCACTGCATGCCGTTGGCCACGGTGCCCAGCAGGTTGATCGCGGCGTCGAGGGTCATCGCCAGCTGCACGGTGAACAACGCGCCATAGGCCATGTCGTAGGCGACTGCGTACCAGGGCAACTGCGGGTTTTGGTAGGACTGGGCGATGAACTGCTGGCCGTCACAGGTACCGACAAAGGCCCAGGTAATCACTTCGGGCTTGCCTTCCCAGGTCAGGTCGCGGATGAACCCGGTGGTGTTGAAGCCGTGCTTGTCGTCGGCACCTGGGCTGGTCAGTTGGCCGTACTGGAACTGCAGCGCACTGCCGCCGCCCGTGCTGGGGCTGTAGTTGGCCTTGCCGTCGGCGATGGTCAACGTGCCCACCTGGGTGGTGGGCAGGATGAAGCCCATGGAGTTGCCGCTGGGGGGCTCGTAGCAGTAGTAGGTGCCCGGATAGGCGTACAGCTGGTTGTTGGCCCAGTAACCCAGGGCCGAGAACAGCGCGAAACTCACCCCAGGGTAGCCATTGGCGGCGAAGAAAGAGGCGGCCTTGTCGTTGAGGGCGTTGGCCGGGGTATCGCTGACCAGTTCGCAGAATTCCAGGGCGGTGGGAGTGAAGGGCTGGCTGATGAACGACTGGTAGAACGCCCAACCGGAGTTGGCCGTGGTCACATCCTGGTTGCCGACCCGCACCTGTTCCGAGTCCGGCAACAGGGCGTTGGCCACCTGCACCAGCAAGGGAAACTGGTCGCTCTGGCGCACGATCACCAGCCGCGCCAGGCTCTCGGTGAGTGGCAAGGTGGTGCTCTGGTTGGCGCCCAGCGAGCCTTGCAGGGTGTACACGGCGGTATAGTCCGCCGGATTGGTGGAAGGCGGATCGGTCGCGGGGTTCTTGTTGAGGGTGGTGTAGATGTCCAGCGCCAGGTTGGTGTTGTTGGTGATCTGGACGGGGTAGGTGGCCATCTCGATGCATCTCCCTTGCCTTCGAACAGCGCCAGGGCGCCGGGTTGAGACTCGACGGGCCAAGGAGGAAGAAAGGAGCGCGAGCGCGCAGGCGTGCAGACGGCACACGCAGCGAAATGCGGGCCGTATGCCGTCCATGGTCGGGGATCCAGACTCGTCCTGAGGCTGTCAGTCAGGGTGTCATGCACTATAGCGAGCGACCGGGAATGGCAATGGAACAGTTGGCGATATGCCAGCAGCGTTCAATTGCCAATGCGTGCCCAGGGTGGAACTGCCAGAAAAGGCGGCCCCGAGAAATAAAAACCCCCGGCCACATCCATGGTCGGGGGTCTTGGATCAGGCTGTGAACAACCCGATCAGGGTATTTCCAGGATTACTGCTGCTGAGGCAGTTTATCGATCGGGCCGCAGCCGCCGATGATCTTGGAGATGGAAACCGATGGGTGGAACAGGTAGTCGTACGAGCAGTTCTTAGGCTGGTTGTAGACCTGGCCGGTGCAGCCGGACAGCAGGGCAACGCCCGAAACGACAGCAACAGCGACAGTAGCTTTGATCAGCTTTTTCATAAAAATCCTTTAGTCCATGATCCACCATCAAACGGATGGCGCGCGGATCATACGGGAAATGGCGGTGAGAATGAAAGGCACTAGTACAGGTGCACTCGTTGACGAGGGTCAACTAACAAGTTGTTGGCACGGCAACTAAGCGAGTTGAACTACTTGCTAAAACGTTACAGGCGGGTAATTCCTTTCAGCTTCCTACAGGTTTTCATCAGACTTTCCTGATTCCCTGTAGTCCATTTCCCAAGCACACTTTTTCCCCATTCAGGCCATTGCAGCTGCTCGATCTGCGACCTAGTCTCGACCCGTCGTTGCCAACTCAACGACCGGCTTTGACAGGCCGTAGCTCAGAACGCAATGGCTGCTTCATGGCAGTTGTGCGTGGGGCACATTCGTGTGCGCCGGGAACCTGAGCCTCGGTCTGTCAACCTACGTACAGCTGCCTCCATTGGTTTGACAGCTTGTGGTGGACGCCCCAAATAGCTCAGGTTACTACCATGATAAAAATTGTCCCCGACCCTCCGCTACAAGCATCCGACTCCCCTCATACCCTCGAGGATCTGCTCGTCCAGATCGCCGAGTATCTCGTCTGCGCCTTCACCGCCGCCCAGCACGCCGCCATGATCCACACCAAGCCGCCGGGCCAGGTCATGGCCCTGACCGCCGTGCACGAAATCGACAGCGCACGCAGCTTGGTAGAAATGGCCCTGAGCCGCGTACAGGCAAGGCATTGATCGCGCCCTGAGAAAGGAGAACCGGCATGACTCAAGACAAACGCATCACCACCACCGGCATCGGCAGCTTTGGCGAAAGCGGTGAAATTGATAACGAAACTCCACTGTTCCAAGTCGTTGCGGGCCACCCAATGGACTATGCCCTGGAACAATCCACGCACTTGATAACCTGTGCCTACATTCTGAGTGATATCGCGCTGACTCAGGATCTGAAGAACGCACCTACTTTGTTAGCCGCCGCCCACTATCTCACCGGCATGGCCAAAGCACTGTCGCAAGATGTCTCCCACGCAGTAACCAACAGCCCCTCTGTGTGATGCAAAAAGCCCCGTAGCGCGAACTACGGGGCTTTCAGCAAAGAAATCGATACAGACCTTTATTGCATCAACCAACCTGCTCGAATCGCCGTCGCCTCACGAACAGGCCCACGCCCAACCCGGTGGCAAGGACCGACAGCAATCCCAGGTCCAACCCGAACAAACGGGCTTGGCTAACAATGATGCAACCGGCGAAACCAACCACCACCAGCGCCACCCCCAGCCACTTGCGCAGCGGGTAGGGCCTGAGGAACCGATCCAGCAGACCATAAAGCACCAGGGCGATGACCGCATAGGTAATTTCGGACACAGGCGCCTCCCTCAGGTCTTGATGATCAGGGTCGAAGTGGAGTGCTGCGGACCGATGCCGCCATTGACCTGCGCCTCGATGCTGACCAGCACATCGCCCGCATGGTAGGTGGGCAGGACGTCATTGGCATAGGCACGCACCCCAGCGCCCACTGGCACGCCAACATACGGCGATGCAACAGAGCTGGCGGCCGCAGCAAACGCCGAGGCGGCAAGGTTGGCGACCTTGGTGCGCTGGGCGTTGAGGGTGTCACCCTGCTGCCGGGTCAGCGGCTTGGAGATGCCGATCTTCATCACGCACGGCAGCCCTTTGGCCAGCATCCTGTCGTACGTCTCGACAACCTTGCTGTTGACCTCGTAATGGGCGCTTTTAGCTTCGCCGAAATGCAGCTCGCGCAAACGCCCGCGCTCGCTGTCGGTCAGGGTGATCTGCGAGACGTTGAAGACGATCCCGTGATTGCCCATGTATTGGAAAGTCCCTTCGAACTTCATTGCACGCATCCTTACGAAAACAAAGGTCGCGATTCTCTACGACAGGTGGTGCGGCTGCAAATCGTGGCAGGTTGCCAGCAGCGATTTTCCTGCTGCCTCCAGCCCTTTGCGCGCTCAATGCCCAGACGCCAATACCGGCTATTGACGAAGTCGTTGCAAAAAAGAGGAACAATGAAAAAAGCCCCGAGACGTTAATCTCGGGGCTTTCTCATGTATGGCGGAGAGATAGGGATTTGAACCCTAGGTACTGTTGCCAGTACAACGGATTTCGAATCCGTCCCGTTCGACCACTCCGGCATCTCTCCAATGGCGCGCATCATACCAGCGATTTCGTTTCTGGCAAACCTTTTTTGAAAAAAATTCGCGTGGTATCAGGCGCTTGCGTGAACGCGCCGCTTACAGCGGCACGCCCAGGCGCTTGGCAACTTCTTCATAGGCTTCGATCACGTCACCCAGGCCCTGGCGGAAGCGGTCCTTGTCCATCTTCTTGCGGGTCTCTTTGTCCCACAGGCGGCAGCCGTCCGGGCTGAACTCGTCACCCAGGACGATCTGGCCGTGGAACACGCCGAACTCCAGCTTGAAGTCGACCAGCAGCAGGCCTGCGTCGTCGAACAGCTTGCTCAGCACTTCGTTGACCTTCAACGACAGCTTCTTCATCTCCACCAGTTGTTCGGCGGTGCCCCAGCCGAAAGCGACAACATGGGATTCGTTGATGAAGGGGTCGCCCTTCTCGTCGTTCTTCAGGAACAGCTCGAAGGTGGACGGCTCCAGCTTGATGCCCTCCTCCACGCCCAGGCGTTTGACCAGGCTACCGGCGGCGTAGTTACGCACCACACATTCGACCGGGATCATGTCGAGCTTCTTCACCAGGCACTCGTTGTCGCCCAGCAGCTTGTCGAACTGGGTCGGCACGCCGGCTTCTTCGAGTTTCTGCATGATGAAGGCGTTGAACTTGTTGTTCACCATGCCCTTGCGGTCGAGTTGTTCGATGCGCTTGCCGTCGAACGCCGAGGTGTCGTTACGGAACAGCAGGATCAAGCGGTCGGCGTCGTCGGTCTGGTAAACCGATTTGGCCTTGCCGCGGTAGAGTTCGTCGCGTTTTTCCATGATGGGCTCCGCTTGCTTGAGTAGGTGGGCTAGGCGATTTGGCGCCAGTCGAGCCCTTGATCCTGATTCGCCACCTGGAGCCAGTCCGGATCGCACCCGAGGGCGTCGACGAAGCACTGGCGGGCCAGATGTGGCAGGTTGTTCTTGCTGCTGAGGTGGGCCAGCACCAGGTGCTGCAGGTTCTGCCAGCCCAACTCGGCCACCAGGCTCGCGGCCTGGTGGTTGTTCAAATGTCCCTGGCTGCCGCCGACCCGCAGCTTGAGAAAGCGCGGGTAATGCCCACGGGCCAGCAGGTCGCGGCAATGGTTGGCTTCGATCAGCAGGGCATCGAGCCCCTGATAGCGCTCCAACAACTGCGCGTCGTAGCTGCCCAGGTCGGTGAGCATGCCGAAGCGGCGGCGACCGTCGCTGATCACGTACTGCAACGGCTCGTAGGCATCATGCTCGACCCGTGCCGCGCTGACCTGCAGATCGCCGATCTGCACGACATCGCCGCAACCGAGAAAACCGGCCACCTCCACCGGCTTGCGCATGCCGCGCAAGGTGCCCTGGCTAAGGTAGACCGGTACATTGTAGCGCCGCGACAGCAGCCCCACCCCATGCACGTGGTCGGCATGTTCATGGGTCACCAGCACCGCGCTCAACTGCGTGGCCGACACCCCGAGCAGCGCCAGGCGCCGCTCGGTCTCGCGCAGGGAAAAGCCGCAATCGACCAGGATGACCGTGTCACCACTGGCGATGAGCGTGCCGTTTCCCTGGCTGCCGCTTCCCAGAACCGCGAAGCGCACTTAGCCCAGGTGGTCCTGGATCGCGCTCAGCACGCGGCGGGCGACATCGGCCGGGGCCACGGTGTTGATGTTCTTCTCGACGGTCACCTGGACGTTTTCACCCACCTTGCTCAGGCGTACCTGATAGCGCTCGGCGCGGGCTTCACGCTCTTCCTTGCTCGGCTCGCTGCCGAACAGGCGGCTGAAGAAGCCAGGCTCCTTCTGCTTGTCGTCAGGCTTCTCGGACAGGTTGATGTAGTACAGGCCCAGGCTGCGGTTGATGTCCTCGACGCGCCACTCGCCCTGCTCCAGGGCACGGCCGACGCCGGACCAGGCGCGGTCCAGGTCGGAACCCAGGAACAGCACCGGGTTGCCGCTGCCGTCCTCGCTCAGGCTGACCTGACTTGGGGCATCGAAGTCGCGCGCGGCCAGCAGCGAGACGGACCCGCCCTTCTCGGCGCTGCGGTTCATGCTGGCGAGCATTTCGTCGACCAGCAGAGCGTCGGTGCCGGTGTTGCTGGAGGCGGACGGGAAGTCAGGCTCGGCAGTGCTGCCGGCCGGGCGCTCAACGCTGACCACATACACCTCGGAGGTGTTGCGCTGCACGCCGGGCTCCATGCGCACCCGCACGCGGACTTCGCTGTCCGCGCTGCTGGAGGTGCTGGCCAGGCGCTGGCCGAGGGAGGCCGACAGCTCGTCGAAGCGCTGCCAGGTGGTGTTGAATTCACCGGTCTGCGGGCGCTCTTCAGCGATGCGGAAACCGTTGTCCTCGAAGAACTGGCGGGTCACCGGCCAGACTTCGGCAGGCGAACGCTGGGCCAGTACCCAACGGCTGTTGCCGCTGCGCTGCAGGCTGAAATCGCTGATGTCGGCGGTGGCCGACAGCGGCTGTGGACGGGGTACCTCGAACTCGCCGCTGGCGCGATCGTCGGCCACGTTGCGCGGGATCGGCAACAGCGGATCCAGGCGCTTGACGTTGCTGGCGTCCGGCGGCAGTTGCATCGGCGCGGTAGGCTGCGCCTGCAGATAGTCGCTGCCACGGTCGCGGAAATAGCCATCCTCGCCCCACAGCCAGCCGCACCCACTGGTGCTGGAAATGATCAGGGCGAGAGCGGAAAGACCAGCCAGTCGCTTCATGCGGTGTACTTCCTCGATTAAACCAGTACGCCGGACTGGCGCAAGGCAGTACGGACTTTTTCGTGACAGCCTTCGCTCAGCCAGGTCAGCGGCAGGCGGATACCTTGTTGCATCAGGCCCATTTCAACCAGCGCCCATTTCACCGGGATCGGGTTGGCTTCGCAGAACAGGTCCTTGTGCAGCGGCATGAGTTTTTCGTTGATTGCGCGGGCCTTCTCGGCATTGCCCTCAAGGGCGGCCTCGCACAGGTCGGCCATTTCGCGCGGGGCGACGTTGGCGGTGACGGAGATGTTGCCCTTGCCGCCCATCAGGATCAGTTCGACGGCGGTCGGATCGTCGCCGGACAGGACGATGAAGTCCTTGTCGACGCCGTCCAGGATGGCCTTGGCACGGACCAGGTCGCCGGTGGCTTCCTTGATACCGATGATGTTCTTGACCTTCGACAGGCGGATCACGGTGTCGGCCTGCATGTCGCAGGAGGTGCGGCCGGGTACGTTGTACAGGATCTGCGGGATGTCGACGGCTTCGGCGATGTGCTTGAAGTGCTGGTACAGGCCTTCCTGGGTCGGCTTGTTGTAGTAAGGCACGACGAGCAGGCAGGCGTCGGCGCCGGCATTCTTGGCATTCTGGGTCAGGTGCACGGCTTCGGCAGTGGAGTTGGCACCGGTACCGGCAATTACCGGGATCCGCTTCTTGCTGTGCTTGACCCGCTCGACCACGTGCTTGATGACCAGGATGTGCTCTTCGACGTCCAGCGTGGCGGATTCACCGGTGGTACCGACAGCTACGATCGCGTGAGTGCCATTTTCCAGGTGGAAGTCTACAAGTTTGTCGAGGCTGCCCCAGTCCAGACGCCCTTGTGCATCCATGGGTGTGACCAACGCCACCATACTGCCCGCAATCATGTAATTGCTCCTGCCGGAAAAAGAGAGCGGTAATGGTACTGGCGCCATCGGCCTTGCACAAGCGAAGCAGGCGGGCGGAGCATTCCCCTTCGCGCCGCTTTTCGCTACCCTTGATCCTTTGATCGGTACAGCGCGGCCCGCCGGGCCGTCGACAGTGCTCCTCGCCTGCGTCCACAGCCGCCCAAACCGGCCGGGGCCCTGCTGGAAAAGGAGGCTTGCCCCCGTCCTGTACCGACCGCTCATCGCTTTAGGAATGCTGCATGTCCACCCCCACCGTTCGCGAACAATTCCTCGTCATCAGCGCCCTGGGCCCCAACCCCATGGAGCTGGCCAACGTCCTCAGCCGCGCGGCCTTCGACAATCGCTGCGCGGTGGTCACCTCGCGCCTGTCGCGCCACGGCGAAACCAGCGCCCTGGTGCTGCAGGTCGGCGGCAGCTGGGATGCCCTGGCCCGCCTCGAGGCCACCCTGCCAGGCCTGGGCAAGAAGCACGGGCTGACGCTGGACGTGGTCCGCAGCGCCGACCAGGAAGTGCGCCCGCAGGCCCTGCCCTACGTGGCCTATGTCAGCGCCGCCTATCGCCCGGACATCATCAACGAGCTGTGCCAGTTCTTCCTCGACCACCGCGTCGAGCTCGAAGCCATGACCTGCGACACCTACCTCGCCCCGCAGACCGGCAGCAGCATGCTCAACGCCCAGTTCACCGTGATCCTGCCAGCCGGCACCCAGATCAGCTGGCTGCGCGACCAGTTCCTCGACTTCGCCGACGCCCTCAACCTGGACGCGCTGATCGAACCGTGGCGTCCACAGAACCCTGTCTAAGGAAGCTCCCATGGCCGTAGCAATCGACCAACCCGTCGCCGATTTCCAGGTGCAGGCCACCAGCGGCCAGAGCGTCAGCCTGGCTGAACTGAAAGGCCAGCAAGTGGTGCTGTACTTCTACCCCAAGGACAGCACCCCGGGGTGCACCACCGAAGGCCAGGGTTTCCGCGACCAGCACGCGGCGTTCCAGGCCGCCAACACCGTGGTGTTCGGCGTATCGCGCGATGGCATCAAGTCCCATGAGAACTTCAAGGCCAAGCAGGCCTTTCCCTTCGAGCTGATCAGCGACAAGGACGAGGCCCTGTGCCAGCTGTTCGACGTGATCAAGCTGAAGAAGCTGTATGGCAAGGAATACCTGGGCGTGGACCGCAGCACCTTCCTGATCGACAAGGACGGTGTGCTGCGCCAGGAATGGCGTGGGGTGAAGGTGCCCGGGCATGTGGATGCGGTACTGGCTGCGGCCGAGGCCTTGAACAAGGCTTAAGGACGCATGGGGCTGCTGCGCAGCCCTTCGCCGCGGTTCGTCGCCACGACAAGCCGGCTCCCACAGGTAAAGCGATCCATGTGGAAGCCGGCTTGTCGTGGCGACGAACCGCGGCGAAAGGGCCGCAAAGCGGCCCCAGCAATTACAGCATCGGCGCCACAGACGTTTCCTGCCTCGGCCAGGCATCCAGCACCGCCTTGAACAGCGTCGCCAGCGGGATCGCGAAGAAGATCCCCCAGAACCCCCACAGCCCGCCGAACAGCAGCACCGCGCAGATGATCGCCACCGGGTGCAGGCTCACCGCCTCGGAGAACAGCAACGGTACCAGCACGTTGCCATCGAGCGCCTGGATGATCGCGTACACCGCCATCAGGTAGATGAACTGGTCGCCCCAGCCCCACTGGAACAGCGCGATCAGGGTCACCGGCACCGTCACCACCACCGCGCCGACATACGGCACCACCACCGACAGCCCCACCAGCAGCGCCAGCAAGGCGGCATAGTTGAGGCCCAGGCTGATGAAGGCAATATAGGTGGCAATCCCGCAGATCAGGATCTCGATGCCCTTGCCACGGATATAGTTGGCGATCTGCCGGTTCATCTCGTCACCCACCCGGTTGAGCAACGTGCGCTCACGCGGCAGGTAGCCACTGACCCAGCGCCCGATCAGCTCGCGATCCTTGAGGAAGAAGAACACCAGGATCGGCACCAGCACCAGGTAGATCATGGCATTGACCAGCAGCGGCAGGCTCGACAAGGAGAAGGTCAATGCCCATTGGCCGAACTTGCCGATTTCGCCGCGCACCGACTCGATGGCGCGCAGCACTTGCTCATCCGACACCAGGTGCGGGTAGCGCTCGGGCAACAGCAGCAACAGCGACTGCCACTTGCCGAGCATGCCGGGCAGCTCGTTGAACAAGGTGATCAGCTGATGCCAGAGCAGCGGCACCAGCACCAGCATGAACACCGCCAGCGCGCCCATGAACAGCGCGAACACCAGCCAGACGGCCAGCCGTGTGGGTACCCTCAGGCGCTCCAGGGCATTGACCAGCCCCTGCATGAGAAACGCCAGGACCATGCCCGCCAGCACCGGCGCGAGCATGCCGCCCAGGGTCAGCACCACGGTGAAGGCCAGGAACAGCAGGACCGCCAGCACCACTGCCTCCTCGTCGGAGAAGTAGCGCTGCATCCAGTCGCGAAGCACTTTGAACATTGACGATCCTAGGTTCTGTACGAAAAGCCTTGAGACGCAGGTCAGGCAAGGCGAAAACAGCCGAGGAAGCGGAGTGTACTAGAGTACATGAGCATTCCGAGGCTGTTTTCAACGCAGCATGAACAAGTATCAAGGCTTTTCGTATAGAGCCTAATGAAGGGAATCAGGCCTTGCGCAGCCAGTAGGTGTAGACCCCGGCCTCGGCCGTTTCATGCAGCAGCGTATGACCGGCCAATTGGGCGAACGTGCGGAAGTCGCGTTGCGAGCCGGCATCGGTGGCGAGCACCTTGAGCACCGCGCCGCTGGCCAGGCGATTGAGCTCCATCTTCGCCTTGAGCAGCGGCAATGGACAGTTGAGACCGCTGGCATCGAGCTCGGCGTCACAAGTCGGGGTGTCACTCATCGGGCAGCGCTCCAGGACCGCATGGGGAAGGCCGCTAGGATACCGCCACTGGTCGGCATCGCGCGACCCGGCTACAGTAAGGCTTTTGACCGACGCGAGCTTCTGCATGAATCTACTGCGCCCCACCCTGTTGACGCTGGCCTGCCTGCTGGCCCTGCCCGGCCACGCCGACGACCTGCCGTCACTGGGCGACGCCAGCTCCGCGATCGTCTCGCCACAACAGGAACACCAGCTCGGCCGCGCCTGGCTGAGCCTGTTGCGCGGCCAGGTGAACCAGCTCAACGACCCACAGCTCAAGGACTTCGTCGAGACCAGCGTGTACAAGCTGGCCGAGACCAGCCAACTGCAGGACCGGCGCCTGGAGTTCATCCTTATCGACAGCAAGGAACTCAACGCCTTTGCCGCACCCGGTGGCATCGTCGGGGTCAACGGCGGCCTGTTCCTCAATGCCCAGACCGAAGGCGAGTACGCCTCGGTATTGGCCCACGAACTGGCGCACTTGTCGCAACGCCACTTCGCCCGCGGCGTCGAGGCCCAGCAACGCATGCAACTGCCGATGATGGCGGCCTTGCTGGCCGGTATCGTGCTGGCGGCGGGCGGCGGCGGCGATGCCGGCATTGGCGTGATCGCCGGCACACAGGCCGCGGCAATCCAGGAGCAGCGGCGCTTTTCCCGGCAGAACGAACAGGAAGCCGACCGTTTCGGCATCCTCAACCTGGAAAAGGCCGGCTACGATCCGCGCAACATGCCCAGCATGTTCGAGCGCCTGGCCCGCCAGTACCGCTACGATGCCAAGCCGCCGGAATTCCTGCTGACCCACCCGGTTACCGAATCGCGTATCGCCGACACCCGCAACCGCGCCGAACAGGCGCCCAAGGGCGGCGTGGAAGATAGCCTGCGCTACCAGTTGATCCGCGCCCGCGTGCAGCTCACCTACGAAGGCACGCCGGGCATGGCCGCCAAGCGTTTCCGCGCCCAGCTCGACGAAACCCCGAACATGGATGCCGCCCGCTACGGCCTGGCCCTGGCGCAGATCAAGGGCGGCCAGCTCAACGAAGCGCGGGAGAACCTCAAGCCGCTGCTGGCCAAGGCGCCCAACGACATCACCTACAACCTGGCGCAGATCGACCTGGACATCACCAACAACCGCCTGGCCGACGCCCAGCAGCGCGCCCAGCGCATGCAGGCGCTGTACCCGGGCAACTACCCGTTGAAACAGGTGCGCGCCGACCTGCTGGTCAAGCAGAACAAGCCGGCCGAAGCGGAAAAGGTGCTGGATGACCTGGTCAAGAACCGTCCGGACGATCCGGACGTGTGGTACGACGTGGCCGAAGTGCGCGGGCTGTCGGGCAACACTATCGGCCTGCACCGCGCGCGCGCCGAATACTTCACCCTGGTCGGCGACTTCGACCAGGCGATCCAGCAGCTCGACTACGCCAAGCGCCGCTCGGGCAGCAACTTCCCGCTGGCTTCACAGATCGACCAGCGCCAGCGCGAGATCATGGAGCAGCAGCGCATGGTCAAGGAGATGATGGGGCGCTGATACACAGCCAGAAACCATCGCGGCGACCCGACTTGCCCCGCGATGGTTTGTGCAACCGGTCAGGCGTTACCGGACAACTTCAACCGCGCCGCCTGGGTGAAGTCGAGCATGCGGTTCAACGGCTTGATCGCCTTGGGGATCAGCGCCGGCTCGACGAAGATCTCGTTGCTGCCATTGCGCAGACAGTCCAGCACCCGCTCCAGGGTGTTCATGGCCATCCACGGGCAGTGCGCGCAACTGCGGCAGGCCGCGCCGTTGCCAGCGGTCGGCGCCTCGACGAATTCCTTGTCCGGGCACAGCTGCTGCATCTTGTAGAAGATGCCGCGGTCGGTGGCGACGATGAAGGTCTTGTTCGGCAGGGTCTGCGCCGCCTTGATCAGCTGGCTGGTGGAACCTACCGCGTCGGCCAGCTCGATCACCGCTTCCGGCGACTCCGGGTGCACCAGGATCGCGGCGTCCGGGTACAGCGCCTTCATGTCGGCCAGCTGGCGCGACTTGAACTCTTCATGAACGATGCAGGCGCCATCCCACAGCAGCATGTCGGCACCAGTCTGCTTCTGGATGTAACGACCCAGGTGCTGGTCCGGGCCCCAGATGATGGTCTCGCCGTTGTCCATCAGGCTTTCGACGATTTCCAGCGCGCAGCTGGAGGTCACCACCCAGTCGGCGCGGGCTTTCACTGCTGCGGAAGTATTGGCGTAGACCACCACGGTGCGCTCGGGATGCTGGTCGCAGAAATCCGAGAATTCCTTGACCGGGCACCCCAGGTCGAGGGAACAGGTCGCTTCCAGGGTCGGCATCAGCACGCGTTTTTCCGGGGTGAGGATCTTCGCCGTCTCGCCCATGAAGCGCACCCCCGCCACCACCACGGTCTCGGCGGGGTGATTCTTGCCGAAGCGCGCCATTTCCAGCGAGTCGGACACGCAGCCGCCGGTTTCCTCGGCCAGGGCCTGGATCACCGGGTCGCAATAGTAGTGGGCCACCAGCACGGCGTTCTGCTTCTTCAGCTCGGCGGCGATGGCCGCACGGTATTCGGCCTCCTGCGCGGGCGTCAGCGGGTTGGGCTGCTTGGCATCGAGGTGCGCCTGGACCAACAGGCGTTCGGAAATCTGGGTCATGATCGCTGGACCTGCAGGGCGCTTGAGCGCGTCAGTCGAGTGTATCACCCGGCCCTGGCAGATCGGCTAGCGGTGCCGGACGGCCAGCGTCTCGGCCCCTCTGCGGGCGCGGATTATTATCGGACGCGAAGGCTACAGGCAATCGGAAGGATGCAAAAGGGGTTTTTGCAGCCCTCCGTCGCGGAGCAAGTCGGGTCGCCGCATCGCCGCTCCCACGATGATGGGAGCGGGTCTGCCCGAGGGCTCAGCCCTGCGGCTGCAGCGCCGCCAGGTGGCCGCTGATCAGCATGGCGAACTCTTCGACGGTCATCTTCTTGCCGTTGAAGTCGACCATGCCATCGGCGTACTGCAGGCTCGATACCACATCGGTGCCCTCTACCGTGGCCATGCCGCTCTGCAGCGCCATCATGCCGAGCATCTCGCCAGCCTGGCTGGACTGCTGGGCAATGGCCTGGGCGTCGGTCTCGCCGTCGAGCAGCGCCTGCAACGTGGCCAGGTCACCGACCATCGGCTTGGAGACACTGAGCTTGGCCTTCAGCTGGGTCAGCAGCTGCTTGCCCAGTTGGTCAGGCGGCAGGTCGAACGAACTCGGGCTGGCGAAGTCCATCGCCAGGTTGAAGTGGCTCTCGCCATTGGCGGTCTTGAACGCCAGCTTCTCCACCGCGACCTGCGGCTTGGCCACCAGCAGCTTCTGCAACTCGCCCTGGACCTTGGCCTGCTCCTCGGGGGTCATGTCCAACGTCGGCGCCTCGCCCTCGGCGGCTGCCTGCTGCATCTGCGGCAGCTGGGTCTGGTACCACTCCATCAGCGCCTGCATGGCCGCGATGTCGATGGACTTCATGGTCAGGACCATTTCCGCGCTGCCGACCTTGCGCCCGGCATAGCTGATGTCGGCAACCTTGTATTCCAGGCGTCCGGCCAGCTTGTCCTTGGCCTCGCCCTCGGCGTTGTACAGGTTGTTCTGCTGCAGGCCCTTGAGCACCAGCACTTCCTGCTTCGGCCCGAAGGTCACCTGGGTGTCGGCCAGGGCCAGGTCGAAGTTGCCGACATAGACCATGTCGTGAGCGGTTTCGTGGAGCTTGCCGCCGGCCTTGAAGCCGTTGAGCAGGATCTTCACCGGCGCGTGTTGCTCATCGACGAAGTTCAACTCCAGGTGCTCGGCATTGCCGTGGATCTCCACCGCCTTGCCGTCGCGGTCACCACGCAGTTGCAGCTGCAGGCCGGAGAAGTCCAGGACGTTGCCGCCGTCCTCCTTGAGCGTCACCGGCGCCAGGCGGATATCGCTGTCGACGCTGCCGTTGTAGCCGAGGCTGACCTGGGCGGTGACCGGTGCCTTGTCGCCGGCGGCGGTGAACCAGCCTGCGGTGAAGTCATCCTTGTCCAAAGCACTGTTGCTGGTGGCCATGACCGGCATCAGCTTGAACGCCTTGACCCGCGACCAAGGGAACGGGCCGTGCTCGATCTGGTCGGTCACGCCGACCTGGAAGTTCAGCGCCTCGGCCTCGCCGAGCTGCACGTTCTCGGCCTTCAGGCGGTAGTGCGCGGTGCTGGTGAAGAAGTGCTGGTCCAGCGAGACCAGCTCGATGGTCATGCTGCCGCCGTTACCGACCAGGGCTTTCTTCAGCTCTTCGTTGCCGCGGGCAACGGAGCGTTCCAGCTCCGCGGGCAGTTGCTTGCCGGTGTACCAGGCGCCAGCGGTGGTTGCGACGGCGATGGCGACCGCCAGGCCGGAAAGGATGCCTACTGATTTCTTCATGAATAGAACCGATTGCTGTCCATAGGAAGGGCGATTGGGCGGACCACGGAAACGAGGGCACGCGGGGTGGCAAGAATACCATCGGCACCCGGCCGGCGCGGTAATGCTTGCGGTATTTCGTTTATCGACACCCCAAGGGCAGCCTGCCTTGGCCAACAGCAATGTCAATTTTTACGAACATCAAAATCGACTTACGATCCGCTCAATCGGCCAATAACAGTGCATAACGGCCAAAAAAACCGATTCACCTTCCATCCAACTGACTACCCGTCATGTTTAACTTGACACTCAAACGACCATCGTTGTTTATTTCGCGCACCCTGCAGCTCCAACATAAAAGGTGAACAACATGGAGCCCATCCGCTCGACCTTGTCGTGCCCGTCACTCGCCGTGCCCGTTGTTTCGACACAGGAGCAGCGCCCGCATGCAGCCTGACCACAGCGCTTCCGGCGATGCCCAGTTCCGCAAGTCCCTGCGCCTCTGGCACGTGGTGATCATCGGCCTGGCCTACCTCACCCCGATGACCGTGTTCGATACCTTCGGCATCGTCTCCGGGATCACTGCCGGGCACGTGCCCAGCGCCTACATCCTGGCCCTGGCCGGCATCCTGTTCACCGCCGTGAGCTACGGCACCCTGGTGCGGCGCTTCCCGCAGTCGGGCTCGGCGTACACCTACACCCAGCGCGCCATCAACCCGCACGTGGGCTTCCTGGTCGGCTGGTCGTCGCTACTGGACTACCTGCTGCTGCCCATGGTCAATGCGCTGCTGGCCAAGCTCTACCTGTCGGCAATGTTCCCCGAAGTGCCGGCCTGGGTGTGGGTGGTCGGCTTCGTCACCCTGATCAGCCTGATCAACATGCGCAGCATCAACCTGGTGGCGCACTTCAACCTGCTGTTCGTCGCCGTGCAGGTGGCGATCATCTCGGTGTTCATCTACCTCTGCTGGCGCGGCCTGGGCCATGGCGAAGGCCTGGGCACGGCCTGGAGCCTGGTACCGTTCGCCGACGACCAGACCCAGTTCGCCGCCCTGGCCGCTGGCGCGACCATCCTGTGCTTCTCGTTCCTGGGCTTCGATGCAGTGACCTGCCTGTCGGAGGAAACCCGCGACCCGGGCAAGACCATCCCCCGGGCGATCTTCCTCACGGCGCTGATCGGCGGCGTGGTGTTCATCGGCGTGTCCTACTTCATCCAGGCCTACTTCCCGACCATGCAGCGCTTCCACGACCAGGAAGCGGCCCTGCCGGAAATCGCCCTGTACGTCGGCGGCAAGCTGTTCCAGTCGGTGTTCATCGCCTGCACGGTGATCAACACCATCGCCTCGGGCCTGGCCTCGCAGACCAGCGTGTCGCGCCTGCTGTACGTGATGGGCCGCGACAACGTGATCCCGGCCGGGGTGTTCGCCCGCCTGCACCCGCGCTACAAGACCCCGGTGCTGAACATCGCCGTGGTCGGCCTGATTTCGCTGTCGGCGATCTTCTTCGACCTGGTCACCGCCACTTCGGTGATCAACTTCGGCGCGCTGGTGGCGTTCAGTTTCGTCAACCTCTCGGTGATCAACCACTGCTATATCCGTGAGAGACAGAACAAGGGACTGACGAACAACCTCAAGTATCTGGTGGCGCCGACGATAGGCTTCTGCATCATCGTCTCGCTGTGGCTGGACCTGAACGAACACTCCTTGCTGTTCGGCGGAGTCTGGGCCCTGCTTGGCATGCTCTACCTGGCCTGGCTGACCAAAGCCTTCAGGGTTGCGCCACCGAACTGCATCGCCGAATGACCCCACCGACGCCCGCCTGACCGCGGGCGTTGTGTTTGCCCGAGAAGGAAAAGCCCATGTCGCAGCGCCGTCTCTCCATCCAGTGGAAGATCACCCTGCTCGCCGGCCTGTGCCTGCTGGCCATCGTCGCCCTGCTGGTGGCCACCTCGCTCACCCAGGCCCGGCGCAGCGCCGAGCAGGTATTCCAGGCCAACACCGAACTGCTCGACCACAGTGCCCGCCTGCGCCTGCAGGCCCACGGCGAAACCCAGGCCTTGCGCATCCAGCGCTACTTCATGGACGCCTACCAGTACGGCAACGGTTTCGCCCGCCTGGTGCAGGCGCTCAAGGCCCGTGGCGGCGCCGACCTGCGCGATGAGCTCAGCCGCGAAGCCCGTGCCGCACTGGCCGGCAATGCCGACCTGATCGGCCTGTACCTGGTGTTCCAACCCAACGCCCTGGACCAGCAGGACGCGCGCTTCGTCGGCCAGGCCGACAACGGCAGCAACGACAGCGGGCGTTTTTCGCTGTACTGGTCGCAGCCCGGCACTGGCACCCTCGAAGCGGAGGCCATGCCCGAGTCGATGCTCGCCGATACCAGCATCGGCGCCAACGGTTCGCCCTACAACCGCTGGCTGACCTGCCCGCTGGAAACCGCCAAGGCGTGCGTGCTAGACCCGTATTTCGACGAGGTCAACGGTCATCAGGTACTGATGACCAGCATTGCTCTGCCGCTGCAGGAAAACGGCAAGGTGGTGGGCGTGGTCGGCCTGGACATCGGCCTGGACAACCTGCAGCAATTGAGCCTGGCCGGCCGCCAGGAGCTGTTCGACGGCCAGGGCCAGGTCAGCATCGTCAGCCCTGCGGGCCTGCTCGCCGGCCACAGTCAGGATGCCGGCCAGTTGAGCAAGACCGTGCAGCAGGCCTTCGGTGCCAGCGCGGCGGCCCTGGCCGCACCACTGCGCGCCGGCCAGGCCGTCGAGCGCCTGGACCAAGGCACCATGCGTATTTCCCGACCCTTTGCGCCAATTCCCGGGGCGGCACCGTGGCAGGTGCTGCTCGAACTGCCCGAGCAGGTACTGCAAGCCCCCGCCGTCACCCTCAACCAGCGCCTGGACAGCCAGAACCAGCAGGCCAACCTCGTCAGCCTGCTGGTCGGCCTGGGCGCCGCCGTGCTGGGGCTGCTGCTGGTGTGGCTGACCGCCCGCGGCGTGACCCGGCCAATCCTGGCCGTGGCCGCCCGCCTGGAGGACATCGCCAGCGGTGAAGGCGACCTGACGCGGCGCCTGGACTACGCCCGCGACGACGAACTGGGCCAGCTCACCGGTTGGTTCAACCGCTTCCTCGACAAGCTGCAACCGGTGATCGCCCAGCTCAAGGGTTCGCTGCAGGAAGCCCGCGGCACTGCCGACCAGTCGGCGCTGATTGCCCGCCAGACCAGCGACGGCATGCAGCAACAGCACCGCGAAATCGAACAGGTGGCCACGGCGGCAAACGAAATGAGCGCCACTGCCCATGACGTTGCCCACAACGCCGCACAGGCCGCCCAGGCCGCACGCGGTGCCGACCAGGCAACCCGCGATGGCCTGGCGCGGGTGGGCGCCACCCGCGAAGCGATCGCCCAGCTTGCCGGCGGCATGGATGCGGCCATGGATGAAGCCCGCGCCCTGGAAAGCCGTGGCGAACAGATCGGCTCGGTACTTGAAGTGATCCGCGCCATCGCCGAGCAGACCAACCTGCTGGCCCTCAACGCCGCCATCGAAGCGGCCCGCGCCGGCGAAGCCGGGCGAGGCTTTGCGGTGGTCGCCGACGAAGTACGCAACCTGGCGCAGCGCACCCAGGTGTCGGTCGAGGAGATCCGCCAGGTAATCGAAGGTTTGCAGCAAGGCACCCAGGACGTGGTCGAGGCAATGCAGGCCGGCCAGCGCCAGGCCCAGGACAGTGCCGCGCAGATGGAACAGACCTTGCCAGCGCTGCAGCGTATCGGCGAGGCGGTGACGGTGATCACCGACATGAATCTGCAGATCGCCTCGGCCGCCGAGGAACAGAGCGCAGTGGCCGAAGAGGTGAACCGCAACGTGGCGGGCATCCGCGACGTGACCGAGTCGCTGTCGGGGCAGGCCGACGAATCGGCGCACATCAGCCAGGCGTTGAACCGGCTGGCCAACCAGCAGCAGGCACTGATGGCGCAGTTCCGGGTTTGAATCCGCCCCCCGGATGAAACAGCAACAGCGGACTGCCAGCAGCCGCACGGTCCGCCGTGACAGAGGCTGACAGCTCACGACAAGGCTGCCCCTTCATCAATCCCTCCGCTTGAAGGGATATGACCCTCCGAAACCGATATCTGGCCACGCCAGGTATCGGTTTTTTGTTGCATCAATGATGAATAAATTTCCGCCATATTGTTTCGTACATTTCATGACAGTTACAAAACGACCATTTCACACTCCACAATGACGTCGACGCATCTCAGTAAATATGGGTAATCCAGATGAATGCGTGCAAATTTCAACTTTGCCACACGATCAAAACGACGAAACCAAGCATTCCAAAATGGAATGATATGGCAACTAATTGTCGTTTGTTGCGAACACCTTTCAACGCCAATACTGATTTCAATCAATGCAATCGCCACCGCCGCAGCACTGGAGAAGCTGCTGGCCGACCGGCGCCCCATCCGCGCCCGTCACCTGCAACTGGAAGTGGTCAGTTCACAACAAAAACAACAACTCACCCGAATGCAGATCCAATAGGTTGCCTATGACCCATTCGAACAACAACGGAAGTTTGACTGCCGCAGCCCCACCTTCCGGACACCTCAAGCGCACCCTCACCAGCCGTCACCTGAACATGATCGCCATCGGCGGCTCCATCGGCACCGGCCTGTTCGTCTCCTCCGGCGCCACCATTGCCCAGTCTGGCCCCGGCGGCGCACTGCTGGCCTTCGCGGTGATTGGCCTGATGGTCTACTTCCTGATGACCAGCCTCGGCGAAATGGCCGCGTGCATGCCGGTCAGCGGCTCGTTCTCCACCTATGCCTCGCGCTACGTCGAAGAAAGCTTCGGCTTCGCCCTGGGCTGGAACTACTGGTACTCCTGGGCAGTGACCATCGCCGTGGACCTGGTGGCCGTACAGATCATCATGCTCTACTGGTTCCCGGACACCCCCGGGGTGATCTGGAGTGCGGCCTTCCTGGTGCTGCTGTTCGCCCTCAATGTCGCCTCGGTGCGCTTCTTCGGCGAGGCGGAGTTCTGGTTCGCCCTGATCAAGGTCATCACCATCATCATCTTCATCGCCGTGGGTGTGCTGATGCTGCTGGGCATCCTCGAAGGCGGCCAGGACGGTGGCGCCCACCTCTGGCAGATCGGCGACGCGCCCATTGCCGGCGGCCTGCCGGCGCTGATCGGCGTGGCGATGATCGTCGGTTTCTCGTTCCAGGGCACCGAGTTCGTGGGCATCGCCGCTGGCGAAACGGAAAACCCGGGACGCAACATTCCCAAGGCCGTGCGCCAGATCTTCTGGCGCATCCTGCTGTTCTACGTACTCACCATTGTCGTGATCGGCCTGCTGATCCCCTACACCGACCCGCGCCTGCTCAAGGACGGCCTGTCGGATGTCACCATCAGTCCGTTCACCCTGATCTTTACCAAGGCTGACATGCTCGCCGCCGCCGCCGTGATGAACGCAGTGATCCTGACCTCGGTGCTGTCCGCCGGCAACTCAGGCATGTATGCCTCGTCGCGCATGCTCTACAGCCTGGCGCTGGAGCGCAAGGCGCCGGCCATCTTCGCCCGGGTGACCCGCAGTGGCACGCCGGTCTGGGCGCTGCTGGCCACCGCCGCGGTCGCGGGTCTGTGCCTGCTGAGCTTCCTGTTCAGCCCCGGCAAGCTCTACCTGTGGCTGCTGAACACCTCCGGCATGCTCGGTTTCATCGCCTGGCTGGGCATCGCCATCAGCCATTACCGCTTCCGCCGCGGCTACCTGCTCAATGGCAATGACCTGGCGAAACTGCCGTATGTGTCGAAATACTTCCCGTTCGGCCCGCTGTTCGCCTTCGGCCTGTGCATGGTGGTCATGCTCGGGCAGAACTACCAGGCGTTCATCGGCGGGCAGATCGACTGGGTCGGTGCCTTCGCCACCTACGTCGGCCTGGTGCTGTTCGTGGTGGTCTGGTTCAGCCACAAGCTGGTCACAGGCTCCAAGGTGGTGCGCTACAGGGAAATGGACTTCTCCAGTATCGAGATTCGCAAAGCCGAACGCAGCAAGGCAGAGCCCACAGGCGATGCGCTCGCAGCCAGCCAGCAACCCGCCTGAACTCTCCATTGGCGGACCCGCCCCGGTCCGCCCACCACTGCTCCGGGACCCTGATGAACAGCACCTTCGACTCCTACTACGAAGCCACCGCCAGCAGAACCTTCTACCCTGCCCAGAGCGGGCGCACCGATACCCGCGTCTGCATCCTCGGTGGTGGCCTGGCCGGCCTGTCGACTGCGATAGGGCTTGCCGAGCGCGGGGTGAGCGATGTGACACTCCTCGAGTCGCAACGCATCGGCCATGGCGCCTCGGGACGCAACGGCGGCTTCGTCTTCGGCGGCTACAGCCTCGGCAACGCCGATCTGCTGGCGGCGTTGGGCGCCAACGAGGCACGCAAGCTGTATCGATTGACACTCGACGCCGTCGGCCTGATCCGCGAACGCACCCGCAAATACACCATCGATTGCGACCTGGTCGACCAGGGTGTGATCCTCGCCAACTGGTTCAACGACCCGTCGCGCCTTGAGAAACCGCGCCAGCTGATGAAGCAGGCCTATGGCGTCGACTGGGAATACATCGCCCCCGGCGAACTGAAGGAACAGCTCAGGACCGAGCGCTATTACGGCGGGTTGCTGGAGCGCAACGCATTCCACTTCCACCCGCTCAAGTATGTCTGCGGCATCGCCCAGGCAGCCGCACAGGCCGGGGTGACGATCTACGAACAGTCGCCGGTCACCAGTATCGAGAAGAAGGCAGGCGGCTACATCGTGCGCACCGGCCAGGGCGAAGTCCATGCCGAGCAGGTGGTGTTCAGCGCAGGGGGCTATGCCCGCGGCGTCTACGCCCCGATCGAACGCGCCGTGCTGCCGATCGCCACCTACGTGGTGACCACTGCGCCACTGGGCGCACGCCTGCAGGAGGCCATCGACTGCCAGTCGGCCATCTACGATACACGCTTCGCCTTCGATTATTACCGCCCGCTGAAAGACAGCCGGATCCTCTGGGGCGGACGCATCTCCATTCTCGATCGCGGGCCGCAGGCCATCGCCAGGCTGCTCAAGGCCGACCTGGCGAGCGTCTACCCGCAATTCGAGGACGTGGAACTGGAGTACTCCTGGGGCGGCCTGATGAGCTACGGACGCCACCAGATGGCGCAGATCGGCCAGGACCACAACGGCATCTGGCACGCGGTCGGTTTCGGCGGCCATGGCATGGCCCCGACCACGGTCGCCGGCGAAGTCCTGGCGGATGCCATTGCCCATCGCCTGCCGATCCCGAGCGGTTTCAGTCGGTTCGGCCTCGACCGCACCTTCGGCCTGGCCGGCCTGGCGGCTGCGCAGGCCACCTACACCGCCTACCAGGCACGTGATGCGTTCGATGCACGGCGCCTGAACCGTTGACAGTGGGTCAGGCCACTTTTTCGACAGGCATGAAAAAGCCCGCCATGAAGGCGGGCTTTTTCGTACTGCATATGGTGGGTCGTGTAGGATTCGAACCTACGACCAATTGGTTAAAAGCCAACTGCTCTACCAACTGAGCTAACGACCCGTTGGATGGCGCGTATATTACTGATTTCTCAGAGGAAATCAACACTCCATCGCAATTTTTTTTCAAAAATACCGGGTGGGATCCTCTACGCCGGCCGCCTTGAAGCCGTCGGCGCGCAAGCGGCAGCTGTCGCACTTGCCGCAGGCACGTCCGTCGTCGTCGGCCTGGTAGCAAGAAACGGTCAGGCTGTGGTCCACGCCACGGGCGATGCCCGCCTGGACAATCTGTGCCTTGCTCAGGTTCTGCAGCGGCGCCTGGATACGGAATCCCTGCCCTTCCACGCCGGCCTTGGTAGCCAGGTTGGCCATACGCTCGAAGGCCTCGACGAATTCCGGGCGGCAGTCAGGGTAGCCGGAGTAATCCACGGCGTTGACACCAATGAAGATGTCACGGGCTTCGAGCACCTCCGCCCAGCCCAGGGCCAGGGACAGGAACACGGTGTTGCGAGCCGGCACGTAGGTGACCGGAATCCCCTCGCTTGGCGCCTCGGGTACATCGATGCTGCTGTCGGTCAGCGCTGAGCCACCGATGCCATCGAGGTTCAGGCCGATCACCTTGTGCTCGACCACGCCCAGATCACTAGCCACCCGTGCCGCGGCGTTAAGCTCGGCGCGATGGCGCTGGCCATAGTCGAAGCTCATGGTGTAGCACTGGTAGCCGTCGGCCTTGGCCATGGCTACCACGGTGGCCGAATCCAGGCCACCGGACAGCAGGATTACCGCGCGTTTGTCAGTCATGTCTTTCTCCTCAACGTCCGGGTTCGTCGTTCCACAGCAGCTTGTGCAGCTGCAGCTGGAAGCGTACGGGCAGGTTGTCGGCGACGATCCAGTCGGCCAGATCGGTGGCGCTCACCTGATGGTGGCTGGGCGAAAACAGCACTTCACCGGCGCGCTCGGCCAGGTTGTACTGGATCAGCTTGGAAACCGCCCAATCGTAGTCCTCGCGGGAACAGATGACGAACTTGACCTGGTCGTTGCCGGTCAGGAGCTCGATGTTCTCGTAGCGATTGCGGTGAGACTCCTCGGAGCCTGGGGTCTTGAGATCGACCACGCGGCTGACCCGGGTGTCGACGCCACTGATATCGAGAGCGCCACTGGTTTCCAGCGACACGTCGTAACCGGCGTCGCACAGGCGCTGCAACAAAGGCAGCGCGTTGGGCTGGGCCAGTGGCTCGCCACCGGTCACGCAGACGTAACGCGGCTTGAAGCCGGCCACCTGTTCAAGGATGGAGTCGAGGGTGCGGACAGTGCCGCCACTGAAGGCATAGGCACTGTCGCAGTACTGGCAGCGCAGGGGGCAACCGGTCAGGCGCACGAAAACCGTGGGCAGCCCGGCCGTTCGCGTTTCACCCTGCAACGAGTAAAACACTTCGGTGATGCGTAATGTGTCTTGCATGATCGCCACGGGCGTGACAGCTAAACAGGCTGTCCGCCTCCGTCAGGCACTGTCGCGGACTCGACAAAGCGTTATCCGCGGCAGCGTGTTTACGAAAAAAGGGCCGTGATTCTAACGAAAAAACCCGCGACAAGCGCGGGTTTCTTCTTCAACGGGTCGTTCAGAGCTTTTGCAGGTCGCGTTGCGCCAGTTGCGCGGCGGAAGTACCGGGGTACTGGGTGATGACCTGCTGCAGGATACCCTTGACCTTGTCGGTGTGGCCCATGCGGCGCTCGACATCGGCCAGCTTGTACAGCGAATCCGGCACCTTGCTGTGTTTCGGGTACTTCTGGCCCACCTCGGCGAACGCCTGGCTGGCACCTTGCAGGTCGCCCTTGGCCAGGTTGACCTCGCCGAGCCAGTACTGGGCATTGCCGGCGTACTGGCTGTTGGGGTACTTACGCAGGAAGGCGTTGAAGGCCTGGCTGGCCTTGTCGAAGTCCTTCTGCTTGATCAGGTCGAAAGCGGCGTCGTAATACAGCTTCTCTTTCGCCGGATCGCCCGGCTCGCTGCTCGCGGCCGGTGGCTGCGCGGCATTGGCGCCGGCGGCCGCACCCGTGGCTGCGCTGTTCGCGCCACCGGTGGAAGAATTGTCTGGAGTCGCGGCAGGCGCGGCACCGCTGCTGATGCGGCGGTCGAGATCCTGGTAGCGCTCGAGGTTTTCCTGCTTCATGCGCGACACATCGTTCTGCAGCTCTTCGATGATGCCTTGCTGGCGGGAAATCTGGTCCTGCATCTGCTGCAGCTGCATGAACAGCTGGCCATTTGCAGAAGCAGGGGCCGAAGCCCCTGCTCCGGCATAGGCGCCGCTCGTGCCATAACCCGCAGGTGGATAGCCACCCGCGTTGTCATCTACTACGGGAACCGCAGCCCACGCCGAAAGGGGCAGGCTGAGTGCGAGAACGGTTACAGCACGACGGCACATACGCATAGGAACTTACTTACGCAGTTCTACGCGACGGTTCTGGGCCCAGGACTGCTCGTCGTTGCCGGTGGCAACTGGACGCTCTTCGCCGTAGGAAACCAGTTCCAGCTGAGCAGGGGAAACGCCCTGCAGAACCAGGTAGCGCTGAACGGCCTTGGCACGACGCTCACCCAGAGCCATGTTGTACTCGCGGGTGCCGCGCTCGTCGGTGTTGCCTTCCAGGACAACGCGGTTGCCGTTGGACTTCAGGTCCTTGGCGTGAACGTCCAGAGCGCGCATGGCTTCTGGCTTCAGGTCCGAGCTGTCGTATTCGAAGTAGAAGGTGGTGATTGCGCGCAGGGCGGCTTCTTCGCTCAGGGAGCCGTCGACAGCGCCAGTGTTGGCACCGTAGCCAGCGTTCGGATCAACAGCGCCTTCACCAGCGTTGTCGCCGCCTTTCGAGGAGCAACCTACAGCTACAGCCATGGCCAGAGCCAGCGCAGCGAATTTACCAAACTTCAGCATTTCCATCGTGAAACTCCTAATGAAACCCCAGTGTGTTAAGCAAAACGTGTTACGCCGCAATCAGTTCAGGTAAGGGGACCAGGACGGTTCTCTGACTTCGCCTTGAGCGGTAGGAAGTGGGAGCCTCACGCGGCCGTTAAGCGACACGAGCATCAAGACTCCCCGGCCCTGCTGGCGGGTGGCGTAGATTAGCATGGTGCCGTTTGGCGCAACAGTGGGAGACTCATCAAGACTGGTCTCGGAGAGAATCTTTACACTTCCACGTTGCAGGTCCTGCGCGGCCACCTTGAAGTTGGTGAAACCTTGCTGGCGATGGATCATCACCAGGGTCTTTTCGTCCGCCGACAATTTCGGGTTGGCGTTGTAGTTACCCACGAACGTCACGCGCTCGGCACCACCGCCACCAACCGACTGTTTGTAGATCTGCGGCTTGCCGCCACGGTCGGAGGTGAAGTACAGGGTGTTGCCATCCTTGCCCCAGAACGGCTCGGTATTGATGCCTGGGCCTGCGGTGACACGGGTGATCTGGCGCGAAGCCACGTTCATCACATAGATGTCCGGGTTGCCGTCCTTCGACAGCACGAATGCCAGGCGCGAGCCGTCAGGCGACCAGGCAGGCGCGCCGTTCAGGCCTTCGAAGTTGGTGATCTGCTCGCGGCGACCGGTGTCGATGTGCTGGATGAAGATGCGCGGGCGCTTCTGCTCGAACGAGACATAGGCGATACGCTTGCCATCGGGTGCGAAGCGCGGCGACAGGATCGGCTCACGCGACTGCAGCAGGGTTACTGCACGGGCACCGTCGTAGTCCGAACGCTGCAGGGTGTAACGGGTGTTGTTGGTGGAGAAACGCTCGGCGGTCACGTACAGCATGCGCGTGGAAAACGCACCCTTGATGCCGGTGAGCTTCTCGAACGACTGGTCGGCGATGTAGTGCGACATGTCGCGCAGTTGGTCGACGCCGCCGGCCACGCTACCGGTCAGCACCTGCTGCTCGGTGGCGACGTTGAACAGGGCGTACTGCACCTGCAGGCGACCACCGGCCGGCACGATGCTGCCGACCATGACGTACTGGGCGCCCAGCGCTTTCCAGTCGCGGAAGATCACTTCGCTGGCCTGGCTTGGCTGGCTGATCATGTTCTGCCGCGGGATCGGCGCGTAGTAGCCGGAGTTGCGCAGGTCGTTGCCGATGATATCGGCCATGTCTTCCGGCAGCACGCTGCCGCCCTGGACACCGAACGGCACTACCGCAATGGGAGTTGCCCGGTCGCTACCGCTGGTGACCAGGATGTTCTTTTCCTCTGCCATCGCCATGCCTGCCACGCAGCAGAGCAAGACCAGGAGTCCTCTCAGACGTTTAATCACAACGCTAGATCCTCAGGTGTAAATGTCATCTTGAATGAACGATACGGATTGAACTCGTTCGGCTTCAAGCCCTGCATTTCGGTCAACCGACCAATGTTCTTCACCGCGGCCACGGCCGAGCTGTCGAACGGACCGTCGCCACTGGACTTGGCCACACTCACATTGGTGAGGGTGCCGTCCGGCAGCATGTTGATCTGCAGAACTACCGTCATGCCCTTGCGCGCGGATGGCGGACGCGCCCAACCTTCGGCCGCGCGCATGCGGATCAGGTCGTCGAAGTCGCCGGCCACCTGGTCACCCTGCTCGTCGGCCAGCGCCTGCTGCCGTTCGGTGGTGTCGGACAACAGCTCGGCAAGTGCCTGGGCCTTTTTGTCTTCCGCCGCCTTGCGGGCCGCTTCCTGTGCCTTTTTCTTCTGGGCGTCTGCAGCGGCCTTTTTCTTGGCCTCTTCAGCTGCCTTCTTCTTCGCGTCCTCGGCCGCCGCTTTCTTCTTGGCGTCCTCGGCTGCTTTTTTCTTCGCGTCTTCGGCGGCTTTCTTCTTCGCCTCTTCCGCAGCCTGTTTCTTGGCTTCTTCCTCGGCCTTCTTCTTCGCTTCTTCCTCAGCCTTCTTCTTGGCGATGTCGGCCTGCTGCTTCTCGGCAGCTTTCTTCGCTTCCTCGGCTTTCTTGGCCTCGGCGGCTTTCTTCTGCTCGGCGGCCTTGGCGGCGTCGTCTGCTTTCTTCGCCTCGGCGGCTTCGCGAGCCTCCTCGGCCTTTTGAGCGGCGTCGGCTTTCTTTTGTTCCGCGGCCTTCACGGCCTCCTGCTCGACCTTCTTCTGCTCCAGCTGTTCGACCTCGGTCTGGCGCGAAGCGGTCTTCTTGGCCTCCCCGGCAATCTTCTGATTGGTCTGGGTGGTCGCCTGGCTCTTGGACTTGAGCTGGTACAGCGTGGCCTGGACGATAGGCTTGGAGGGCGGCAGCTCGGGCGTCATGGCGAAGCTGACGAACAGCATGCCGAACACCAGCACGTGCAGCGCAATGGCCCAGACACTGGGCCAGAAGTAGCTTTCCGAGGCGGATGGCTCTCGCTGTTGCATCAGGGCGCCTCGGTAATCAGGCCAACGTTACCGACACCGGCCTTCTGCAACCCGCCCATGGCGCCCATCACCGCACCGTAGTCGACAGCCTTGTCGCCACGGATGAAGACCTGGGTCTGCTTGCCCTGGTCACGACCGGCGGCGATGATCTTGGTCACCGCGCTGGTCATTTCCGGCAAGGTCATGGCCTTGTCCATCTGTTTGTCGGTGTCGACTTCGCTGCCGAGGTTCCAGTAGTAGGTCTTGTCGGCCTTGATCGAGATGGTCAGGACCTGGACGTTGTTGTCCTGCGGCAGGGCTTCGCTGGAAACCTTGGGCAGGTCCACCTTCACGCCCTGGTTGAGCATCGGGGCTGTCACCATGAAGATAACCAGTAGCACCAGCATCACGTCGATGTAGGGCACCACGTTCATCTCGGCGACCGGCTTGCGTTTGTGGCGAACTCGGGCCATGGGTTTCTACCTGATCACTCTTCGCTGGTGTGTACTTTGCGGTGCAGGATCGCCTGGAACTCGTCGGCGAACGTATAGTAGCGCCCGATCAGCACTTCACTGCGCGCGGCAAAACGGTTGTAGGCGATCACAGCCGGGATCGCGGCGAACAGGCCGATCGCAGTGGCGATCAGCGCCTCGGCGATGCCCGGGGCCACGGTGGCCAGGGTGGCCTGCTGGGCGCTGGCCAGGCCACGGAAGGAGTTCATGATGCCCCATACGGTACCGAACAGACCGATGTACGGGCTGGTGGAACCGACGGTGGCCAGGAACGGCAGGCTCTGCTCGAGCTTTTCTTCCTCGCGGGAGATGGCCACGCGCATGGCACGCCCTACCCCTTCCATGACCGCGTCCGGGTCGACACCTGGTTGCTGGCGCAGGCGCGAGAATTCCTTGAAGCCGGCACGGAAGACCTGCTCGACACCCGAGTCCGGGTCTGGGTTGCTGCCCGCCTGGCGGTACAGCTTGGACAGGTCGATGCCCGACCAGAAGCGCTCTTCGAAAGCGTCCAGTGCACGACGACCGGCGCGCAGCATGGTGCTGCGCTGGAAGATCATGATCCAAGAGGTCACCGAGGCTGCCACGAGGGTCAGCATCACCAGCTGAACCACGACACTGGCATTGGCGACCAGGCTCCACATGGAGGTATGGTCGACGACGTTTGCTTCCACGCTTATTCTCCTGCGTTCGATTGAGTACCCGTGCCGTCCGCCAGGAAGGCGTCGCGCAGTTCTGGGGGAATGGCCCGGGGTTTGAAAGTGTCGGCGCGCACGGCGGCCACCAGGAACTGCCCTTCGCAGAGCAGCACTTCATCCTTTGCTCGCCACACCTGCTGCACGAAGCGCAGGCTGGCACGATTCAATTCAAGTACTTGCGCGGTTACCCGCAACTCGTCGTCCAGACGGGCCGGCGCGTGGTAGCGCGCCTCGCTGGAATGGACCACGAACAACAAATTGTCCTGCGCCAGCTGAGCCTGGGAGAACCCCAGGTGACGCAGCCGCTCGGTGCGCGCGCGCTCCATGAATTTGAGGTAGTTGACGTAATACACCACGCCACCGGCGTCGGTATCCTCGTAATAGACGCGACAGCGGTGTGCGAACGGTTCCAGCCCATTTTGCGCGCGCATACTCTAGTGCTTACTCCTGTGCTTGCCAATCCGCTGCGGCAACTGTTTTTGCATCGATAATGTCGTATTGCCAGCGAGCCCAGAGCATGCCAGCGGTAGGACCACGAAAATGCCGATTCGATCTGTCATTCGTCGTCTTGCGCCGCATATTCCCCACCCTCGCAGAAACGCCCGGGAATGTTCAGGCCGAAATGCAGGTAGGCGTGCCGGGTGACCACGCGCCCACGGGGGGTACGCATGATATAGCCCTGCTGGATGAGATAGGGCTCGAGCACGTCCTCGATGGTGTGGCGCTCCTCGCCGATCGCCGCGGCAATATTGTCGAGCCCCACCGGGCCACCGTCGAACTTCTCGATCATGGTCAGCAGCAGACGCCGGTCGGAGTGATCGAAGCCACGCTCGTCGACATCCAGCAGGTTCAGCGCCATGTCCGCGACCGCCTTGGTGATCTCACCCTTGCCGCGCACTTCGGCAAAGTCGCGCACCCGCCGCAGCAGGCGATTGGCGATCCGTGGCGTGCCACGAGCCCGGCGGGCGATCTCGAATGCGCCCTTGTCGTCCATGGGCAAGCCGAGGATGCCGGCCGAACGGCTGACGATGGTCGCCAGGTCCCTGTCGCTGTAGAACTCCAGGCGCTGGACGATACCGAAGCGATCACGCAGCGGGTTGGTCAGCATGCCGGCACGCGTGGTGGCGCCGACCAGGGTGAACGGCGGCAGGTCGAGCTTGATCGAGCGCGCGGCCGGGCCCTCGCCGATCATGATGTCCAACTGGAAATCCTCCATCGCCGGATAGAGCACTTCCTCGACCACCGGCGACAAGCGGTGGATCTCGTCGATGAACAGCACGTCGTGCGGCTCGAGATTGGTCAGCATCGCCGCGAGGTCGCCGGGCCGCTCGAGAATCGGGCCGGAGGTGCTCTTCACCGACACGCCCATCTCGTGGGCGATGATGTTGGCCAACGTGGTCTTGCCCAAGCCCGGCGGACCAAAGATCAGGGTGTGGTCGAGTGACTCGCTGCGCCCGCGCGCGGCCTGGATGAACAGCGACATCTGCTCGCGCACCACCGGCTGGCCGATGTATTCGTCCAGACTCAGCGGGCGGATCGCACGATCCTGGACCTCTTCGCGGTCGCGTCCGGAGGCGGCGATCAGGCGGTCGGTCTCGATCACTTGGTAATCATCCCTTTGAGGCTGCGACGGATCAGTTCCTCACTGCTGAGGTTGGCCTTGCCCTCGATGGCGGCAATCGCCTTGCTGGCCTCTTGCGGCTTGTAGCCCAGCGACACCAGGGCGCTGACCGCGTCGGCCTCGGCATTGGAGGCACTGGCCACCGGCACCGGGCCATCGGACACCAGGGTGAACATGGCGGGCGAGGTTTCCCAGGCCTTGAAGCGATCCTTGAGCTCGACCAGCAGGCGCTCGGCGGTCTTCTTGCCAACACCGGGCACCCGCACCAACGCCGAGGCATCCTGGGCCTGGACGCAGCGCACCAGTTCGTCGGCCTCGAGCCCCGACATCAGCGCCAGCGCCAGTTTCGGGCCAACGCCGTTGAGGCGGATCAGCTCGCGGAACAGCTCGCGTTCGCGCTTTTCGAAGAAGCCGTACAACAGATGGGCGTCTTCACGCACCACCAGATGGGTGTGCAGGGTGACGGTCTCGCCCAGCTTGGGCAGACGGTACAGCGTGGTCATCGGCACTTCGAGCTCGTAGCCCAGGCCGTTGATGTCGACAATCAGGTGCGGCGGCTGTTTTTCCGCCAGGGTGCCACGCAAACGTCCAATCACGTTCCGATCCTTCCTCTGGGGTGCCGGTCGAAAACCGGTCCACCCTATCAGCAAATGCGCCGGGAAAGTGCTTCACCCGGACAAAATGTGTATCACCGCATGAAGCGGTTACAGACGCAAGCGGCCGCCACGACGCCGAGCCGTCGCCAACCCGTGGGGGATGAGGCTGGAGCGGGTATGGGCATGGCACAGGGCGATGGCCAGGGCGTCGGAGGCATCGATCTGCGGTTTCTGGGTCAGCTTGAGCAGGTGCATGACCATCATCATCACCTGCTCCTTGTTGGCGCCGCCGGTACCGGCCACGGCCTGCTTGACCTGGCTGGCGGTGTATTCGGCGATCTCCAGGCCGGCCTCGGCGGCGGCGACGATGGCTGCCCCCCGGGCCTGGCCAAGCTTGAGCGCCGAATCGGCGTTGCGCGCCATGAACACCCGCTCGATGCCCATGGTCACCGGCTCATGTTGGCGGATGATCTCGCTGACACCGCGAAAGACGATCTGCAGACGCTCGTGCAGCTCACCGCCGCCAGTGCGTATACAGCCCGACGCCACGTACTCGCAGCCACGGGCAGTCTGGCGGACCACGCCAAAACCGGTGATGCGCGAGCCGGGGTCGATACCAAGAATGAGAGTCATAGCGCCTACAAAGGTGTGCGAATTTGCCGGCCTTATCGCGGGACAAGCCCGCTCCCACAAAGGCTACACCGCAATCTGGCGCAGGCCTTGTGGGAGCGGGCTTGCCCCGCGCTACAGCCGATAGCCGAAACGATCAGCCCAGCGTTTCCATGATCTCATCGGAGATCTGTGCGTTGGAGTAGACGTTCTGCACGTCATCCAGGTCCTCGAGCATGTCGATCAGCTTGAGCACCTTCTCCGCACCGTCCTGGTCTAGCTCGGCGCTGGTGGTCGGCTGCATCACGATCTCGGCGTCGGACGCCTTGAAGCCGGCCTCTTCCAGGGCATTGCGCACGGCATAGAAACTGTTGAACGAGGTAAACACGTCAAAGGAGCCGTCGTCGTTGACCACCACATCGTCGGCATCGGCCTCCATCGCGGCTTCCATCAGCGCATCCTCGTCCACGTTCAGCTCGGCAGCGAAGCTGATCTGCCCCTTGCGCTCGAACAGGTAGGCCACCGAACCGTCGGTACCGAGGTTGCCGCCGCACTTGGTGAAGGCATGCCGCACGGCCGCGGCAGTACGGTTACGGTTGTCGGTCATGGCTTCGACCATGATCGCCACGCCGCCCGGGCCGTAACCCTCGTAGCTGAGCTCTTCGACGTTGTCGCTTTCGTTGGTGCCGGCACCGCGGGCCACGGCGCGGTCGATGATGTCGCGGCTCATGTTGGCACCCAGGGCCTTGTCCAGCGCCAGGCGCAGGCGCGGGTTGGACGCCGGATCACCACCACCTTGCTTGGCAGCGACGGTCAGTTCGCGAATCCACTTGGTGAAGATCTTGCCTCTCTTGGCATCCTGGCGTTCTTTGCGGTGCTTGATGTTCGCCCACTTGGAATGACCGGCCATAACGACTCCAAATCCTTGAAACAGAAACAGGTTCCGCCCCGAAGGGCGGAACGCATGAATACGTGGGCGCAACACGTGCGCCCGTAGTCGAGGTTACTCGACCTTGGTCTGCTCGCGCAGACGGATGTGCAGCTCGCGCAGGGCCTTGGCGTCGACCATGCCCGGGGCCTGGGTCATGACGCACGCGGCGCTCTGGGTTTTCGGGAAGGCGATCACTTCACGGATCGACTGCGCGCCGGTCATCAGCATGACCAGGCGGTCCAGGCCGAAGGCCAGGCCACCGTGAGGCGGTGCGCCGAACTTCAGGGCGTCGAGCAGGAAGCCGAACTTCTCTTCCTGTTCCGCCGCCTCGATACCCAGCAGGCGGAATACCGCCTGTTGCATTTCCTTGCGGTGGATACGGATCGAACCGCCACCCAGCTCGGTGCCGTTGAGCACCATGTCGTAGGCACGCGACAGCGCGGTGGCCGGATTGGCCTCCAGCTCCTCGGGGGTGCACTTCGGCGCGGTGAACGGGTGGTGCAGCGCGGTGAAGCTGCCGTCTTCGTTCTCTTCGAACATCGGGAAGTCGACGACCCACATCGGCGCCCACTGGCAGGTCAGCAGCTCGAAGTCATGACCCAGGCGGATACGCAGCGCGCCCAGGGCTTCGCTGACGATCTTGGCCTTGTCGGCGCCGAAGAACACGATGTCGCCATCGACCGCGCCAACGCGGTCGAGGATGGTGTTGAGGTTGGCCTCGGGGATGTTCTTGACGATCGGCGACTGCAGACCCTCGACACCCTTGGCGCGCTCGTTGACCTTGATGTAGGCCAGGCCCTTGGCACCGTAGATGCCGACGAACTTGGTGTACTCGTCGATCTTGCTGCGCGGCATGCTGGCGCCGCCCGGCAGACGCAGGGCAGTGACGCGGCACTTCGGATCGTTGGCGGGGCCGGCGAAGACCTTGAAGTCGACATCCTTGAGCTGGTCGGCAACGTCGATCAGCTCCAGCGGGATACGCAGGTCCGGCTTGTCGGAGCCGTAGCGGCGCATGGCCTCTTCGTAGGTCATGTGCGGGAAGTCACCGAACTCCAGATCCAGGACTTCCTTGAACAGCTTGCGGATCATGCTCTCGGTGAGGCCCATGATCTCGGACTCGTCGAGGAAGCTGGTCTCGATGTCGATCTGGGTGAATTCCGGCTGGCGGTCGGCACGCAGGTCTTCGTCGCGGAAGCACTTGGCGATCTGGTAGTAGCGGTCGAAGCCAGCGACCATCAGCAACTGCTTGAACAGCTGTGGCGACTGCGGCAAGGCAAAGAAGCTGCCAGCGTGGGTACGGCTCGGTACCAGGTAGTCACGGGCGCCTTCCGGCGTGGCACGGGTGAGAATCGGCGTCTCGACGTCGAGGAAACCGTTCTCGTCGAGGAAGCGACGGATGCTGCTGGTGATGCGCGAACGCAGGCGCAGCTTGTCGGCCATCTCCGGGCGACGCAGGTCGATGAAGCGGTAGCGCAGGCGGGTTTCCTCGCCCACGTCGGAGTATTCGTTCAGCGGGAACGGCGGCGTTTCGGCCTCGTTGAGCACGGTCAGCTGGTAACCGAGGATCTCGATGGCGCCGGAGGCCATGTTGGCGTTCACTGCGCCATCCGGGCGCTTGCGTACCTTGCCGGTGATCTGCACGACGTATTCGCTGCGCACACGGTCGGCGGCGGCGAAGGTTTCGGCGCGATCCGGATCGAACACCACCTGGGCCATGCCTTCGCGGTCACGGATATCGAGGAAAATCACCCCGCCGTGGTCGCGGCGACGATGGACCCAGCCGCAAAGGGTGACTTCCTGGCCGTCCAGGGACTCGTTCAGTTGGCCGCAATAATGGCTGCGCATCATGGTCGTGGTTTCGCTTCTCGTGATTCGTATGTTCGGTGGAGGTCTTGGCCGCCCAAGGGGCTAATACTGCAAGACCTGGTCGGTGCAATTCAACTCAGTCGGCCTTGTCGCCGCCTGCCAGATTCTTTTTCGCCCCGGTCTTGAAGTCGGTCTCGTACCAGCCGTTGCCGCTCAGGCGGAAGCCGGGGACCGACAGCTGCTTCTTCAATGCCGGCGCCTGGCATGCCGGGCAATCGGTCAGCGGCGCGGCACTGATCTTCTGCAACACCTCCATGCGGTGTTCGCAGGATGCACATTGATAGTCGTAAAGGGGCATGGCGTCTCTCGTCAACCACATCGCACGCTGCCCAAGGCAGCAAAAAGCGGGATTATATATGGTTAAGGAGTGCTGTGCAGCCCGGCGATCAGTGTACGTCCCGCGCTTCCTGCAACCAGGTGACGCAGATCACCCGGACCAGCCCGCTGAAATTCCTCACCCCGCCATGGCGCAGGTGCACCTCGCGGTCCACATAGGACAGCACCGCGCTCACCGAGCAGCGGTTGGCCTGGGCGATGCGCTCCAGGATGCGCCAATAAACTACCTCCAGACGCAGGCAGGTGGCGAAACCGTTGAGCCGTACCGAGCGTGATACAGGCCCCGCCTGCGCCATGTCGAAGTCCCGCCTGAACGGATCGATCCGCGGGCTGCCCGCGCCCTGCCTGTGCCTCGCATTGCCGTCGATACCACACATCGGATTGTCCACCGCACCGCTCCATCATCTCGAAACCACACCCCGCCCGCCCTGCGAACGGATCCATGTGTTTCATGAAGCGCCACCCGGTCATGCCGATAGCAGCGGCAAAGCCTTCCCTGCAAACGTGCAGGCCCGACACCGGGGAAGGCATCGGGCCTGGCTTGGCTGGATCAAACGACGGTCAAGCGGCAATCAGTTCCCGTCGAGCAAGACGCGCAGCATCCATGCTGTTTTTTCGTGCACCTGCATGCGTTGGGTCAGCAAGTCGGCAGTCGGCTCGTCGCTGACCTTGTCCACCACCGGGAAGATGCTGCGAGCGGTGCGCACAACGGCTTCCTGCCCCTGAACCAGCTGGCGAATCATCTCTTCGGCAGGCGGCACGCCCTCCTCTTCCTTGATCGAGGAGTGGCGGGCATAAAAGGCATAGGAACCCGGCGCCGGGAAGCCCAGGGCACGGATGCGCTCGGCAATCGAGTCGACCGCCAGGGCCAGTTCGTTGTATTGCTCCTCGAACATCAGGTGCAGGGTGCGGAACGACGGACCGGTGACGTTCCAATGGAAGTTATGGGTTTTCAGATACAGCACATAGGTATCCGACAACAGGCGGGACAACCCATCGACGATGGACTTGCGATCTTCTTCACTGATACCGATATCGATTGCCATGAAGCTCCCCTTTCCATAAGGCTTGATCATCAAGCGGGCAGCAACCACTCTAACAAGAGTTGCCCGCCGGCGCATGCGGCACAAGGCTGCATGGACAGCCGTCGGCGCCAATCGGTTTGAGAAGCCCCCGTCTTTGCTGTTAAATAGGCAGTGTGCCACCCGTGCGGATTGTCAGTGCCGGGTGCATAGGCTGGCCCGTCACGTTTTCGCGCCTACAGTTCACGCGCACCGTGCGACCAGCTCATCCTGTGATCGGCCTTATCAACGTGAGCCAAACCCAATGTTCAAGATCGTCCATCTGGTGACGGGCGTGGCGGCTTTGCTGCTATCGCTCATACCCACCTTGAAAACTGACGCAACACCCTTCCTGCAGCAACCCGAGGCTGTCTACCTGGCGCTGCTCGGCCTGCTCAACCTGGTGATTGCCCCCGTACTGCCGCAGTACTACAAAGGCATGCGCCAACAGCTGCAACACGCCACCAGTATCCTGCTGGTCGTGGCCGTGGTCCTGCAGACCCTCACCCTGTTGGCCCGCCCGGAGCTTGGCAACCTGCCAGCACTGGCCTGCGCCTTCCTCGCCAGCGTGCTGCACCTGGTGGCCGGCTTCGTTCGCGGCACGCGAAAGGCCCGCGCCAGCCAGGGCAATCCCACGGAGGCCGGCCAGCGCGATACCGGTACCGTGAAGTGGTTCAACACCTCCAAGGGCTTCGGATTCATCTCCCGCGACTCCGGTGACGATATCTTCGTGCACTTTCGCGCCATCCGCGGCGAAGGCCACCGGGTGCTGGTCGAAGGCCAGCGCGTGGAGTTCTCGGTGATGCACCGCGACAAAGGCCTGCAGGCTGAAGACGTGGTCGCCGTCGCGCGCCGCTGACCCTTTGCCGCCGCCGTGCTCAATAGTGAGGCGGCGGCGCTTCCTCTTCCCCGCCGCCCTGCTGGCCGGCCACCTCTTCGTAGCGTTTGATCAGCTCCGCCATCTGCAATTGCAGGCGTTCGATCACTCGGCTCTGCTCGACAACCACATCATTGAGCGCCTGCAAGCTGTCATCCTGAAACGCCTGGCGGGTCTCCAGCTCGATCATGCGCATTTCCAGTTCCTGCGACATCCTCAAGCCTCCTTGAAGCTCTCACCCAGCAGCGCACGCACTTGCTGGCGAATACCATCGAGCTGCTCCTGGGTGTAGCCGATGGCCGCCACCTTGCCCCAGACCGGGGCGGGCCAGGCGGCATCACCACGCTGACGCACGATCACATGCATGTGCAACTGGCTGACCACATTGCCCAGGGCCGCGACGTTCATCTTGTCGGCGGCAAAGGCATCCTTCAACGCCTCGGCCAGGGCGCTCGTCTCGACCCACAACTGCTGCTGGTCCGCTTCCTCGAGCTCGAACACTTCAGTGATATCGGCGCGACGCGGCACCAGGATGAACCACGGGTAGTTGGCATCCTTGCTCAGCAGCAGGCGGCACAGTGGCAGGTCGCCCAGTACCAGGGAATCCTCCTGCAGACGCGAATCGAGGGTGAACACGGCAAACCTCCTTACTAGCGATACAGCCCTTCCAACCGGCCGGGCACAGGGGCGCAAGGATACTCTGCTTCGGCATTTGCCACACCCGGCGACGTCGATTCGAGCCATTTGTAGCACGCGAATGACAACATCGACGCCCCGCTTCGGTAACACAGCGCTACTTTTCGCACCAAAATGATGCCGCTCGTCAGACCTCCACCACACATCCGTCACATAAAACAGCCAGGATAAACAATCGTCGGTAACACCTTGACTTGGAAGGCAGCTTCACACCCATACGCCAGAGATCACCGTGAACCGCCGCCAAACCGGTCGCAGCCCGTGTTTTCGGAGGTTTTCCGGCTACAGGCAGGGCCTTTGTGAAAATTTCATCAAAGGTTCGTGATTTTGAGCATGCTTGTTGCATTCGTTACTCGCCAAGTCGGCACGCTCCCTGCACTGCAGGATGAATGCGACAAATAACAACAGCGGCATCGGATAACCAGGGAGTTTCACAAGCCGTACTTTGTATTTATACAAAAATGACGGTTTCGAGACAGCGCTGGCGTTGTACGCCTTTATATGACAGGCGTGATTTGCGACATGGAGACAACTGACAGCGACATGGCCATAAAGTTACCGAAAGGTTGTTTCTGCCCATATCGCCAAGAATAGTCCGCGTGATATACATTTTCGCCGACATAACAAGAAAGAGCCGGCCCTATAACTAAAACACTTGGGTGCGGCGGTACTCTTCCTAAAAACCAAAGGAGCAAATCACGATGCGCGTGATGAAGTGGAGCATGATCGCCCTGGCCGTAGCGGCAGGGACTTCGCAGATGGCTGTCGCCTCTTCGCAGGATGAATCCAAGGGCTTCGTCGAAGACAGCAAGCTCAGCGTCAAGACCCGGATGCTGTATTTCAGCCGTGACTTCCGTAATGCCCCCGCCGGCGACCAGAGCCGCGTAGAAGAAACAGGCCTGGGCTTCCACGGCACCTTCGAATCCGGCTTTACCCAAGGCACCGTCGGCGTCGGCGTCGACGCCATCGGCCTGTTGGGCGTCAAGGTCGACAGCGGCAAGGGCCGTGCCGGCACCGGCCTGTTCCCCACCGGCTCTGACGGCCGTTCGCAAGACGATTACTCCAAGGGCTACGGCGCGGTGAAATTCCGTATTTCCGACACTGTCCTGAAATACGGCGGCCAGTACACCGCCATGCCGGTCTTTGCTACCGACGACAGCCGCCTGCTGCCTGAAGTTGCCGAAGGTTTCCTGCTGACCAGCAAGGAAATCAAGGGCCTGGAGCTGAACGCCGGTCACTTCACCCGTCTCGATGCTCAGGCGGCAAGCTACAAGGACAGCATCGGCGGCCTCAACGATGCGCGCGAGAAGCGCCCGGGCCTGACCGAAGCAAACGTCTTCGGTGGCACCTACGCGATTACCGACAGCCTGAGTACCACCCTCTACTATTCGCGCGTCGAGGATCACTTCCGCAAGTGGTACGGCAACGTCAACTGGGCATTGCCGATCAGCGACAAGCAAGGCCTGGTGTTCGACTTCAACATCTATGACACCAAGTCCATTGGTGAAAACCGCACCGGCGCCTTCGTAACGAAATCGGATGGCACCAACGAGCTCGACAACATCGCCGCCAGCCTCTCGGCCGCCTACAACATCGGCGCCCACACCTTCACCCTGGCCTACCAGAAAGTCAGCGGCGACGGTGACTACGCCTATGGCGTCGACGGTGGCGGCACCGTGTTCCTGGCCAACTCCATCGCCCGTTCCGACTTCAACGCCGAAGACGAGAAATCCTGGCAGGCCCGTTACGACCTGAACTTCGCCGAGTATGGCATCCCAGGCCTGACCTTCATGACCCGTTACGCTCGTGGTACCGGTGCTACCACCCGCACCACCGACAACGGCAAGGAATGGGAACGCGACATCGACGTCAAGTACGTCCTGCAAAGCGGCCCGGCCAAGGACCTGAGCCTGCGCGTGCGTCAAGCTACCTACCGCTCCGCGGACGGCGTGTACTACGGCTCCAACTCCATCGACGAACTGCGCCTGATCGTCGAGTACCCGCTGAGCATCCTGTAAACCCAGGTTTGCGACGCCCAAAGATGAAGAAGCCCGGCGATCGCCGGGCTTTTTCTTGGCTGACAGAACCGCGCCAGTGCTGCATTCTGTACGCTTTCGTTTCGCCCCCGTACAATGCGGGGTCATTTCACATTCAGGCAATCGACACGGCTCACCATGCGCACCAGTCAATATTTGCTCGCCACCCAGAAAGAAACCCCGGCCGATGCAGTGGTCATCAGCCACCAGCTCATGCTGCGCGCCGGCATGATCCGCAAGCTGGCCTCCGGCCTGTACACCTGGCTGCCGATGGGCCTGCGGGTAATGCGCAAGGTCGAAGCCGTGGTACGCGAGGAAATGACCGCCGCCGGCGCCCTCGAGGTGCTGATGCCGAGCATCCAGCCGGCTGAACTGTGGCAGGAATCCGGCCGCTGGGAGCAGTACGGCCCCGAGCTGCTGCGCCTGAAAGACCGCCACCAGCGCGAATTCTGCGTCGGCCCGACCCACGAAGAGGTCATCACCGATCTGGCGCGCAACGAGCTGTCCAGCTACAAGCAGCTGCCGCTGAACATGTTCCAGATCCAGACCAAGTTCCGCGACGAGATCCGCCCGCGCTTCGGCCTGATGCGCGGCCGCGAGTTCATCATGAAGGACGCCTACTCCTTCCATGCCGACCAGGCTTCCCTGCAGGAAACCTACGACCGCATGCACCTGGCGTACTCCAACATCTTCACCCGCCTGGGCCTGGACTTCCGTCCAGTGCAGGCCGACACCGGCTCGATCGGTGGTAGCTATTCCCACGAATTCCACGTGCTCGCCTCCTCCGGCGAAGACGACGTGATCTTCAGCGACAGCTCCGATTACGCCGCCAACATCGAGAAGGCCGAGGCCATTCCGCGCGAAACCGTGCGTCCGGCGCCGACCGAAGAGCTGCGCCTGGTCGATACCCCGGACGCCAAGACCATCGCGCAACTGGTGGAAAACTTCGGCCTGGCGATCGAGAAGACCGTCAAGACCCTGATCGTGCATGGCGCCGAGGAAGGCAAGCTGGTCGCGCTGATCGTACGTGGCGACCACGAGCTCAACGAAATCAAGGCCACCAAGCTGGAGCAGGTCGCCGACCCGCTGGTGATGGCCACCGACGCCGAACTGCGTGCCGCCATCGGTGCCGGCGCAGGCTCCCTCGGCCCGCTGAATCTGCCGCTGGAGTGCATCATCGACCGCTCGGTCGCCCTGATGAGCGACTTCGGCATCGGTGCCAACATCGACGACAAGCACTACTTCGGCGTGAACTGGGAACGCGACCTGCCGGTTCCGCAGGTCGCCGACCTGCGCAACGTGGTCGAGGGCGACCCGAGCCCGGACGGCCAGGGTACCCTGGTCATCAAGCGCGGCATCGAAGTCGGCCACATCTTCCAGCTCGGCACCAAGTACAGCGAAGCGCTCAAGTGCCAGGTGCTGGGTGAGAACGGCAAGCCTGTAGTCCTGTCGATGGGCTGCTACGGTATCGGCGTGTCCCGTGTGGTCGCCGCCGCCATCGAGCAGAACCACGACGACAAGGGCATCATCTGGAACGACGCCCTGGCCCCGTTCCAGATCGCCCTGGTGCCGCTGCGCTACGAAACCGATGTGGTCCGTGAAGCTACCGACAAGCTGTACGCCGAACTGACCGCCGCCGGTTTCGAAGTCCTGCTGGACGACCGCGACAAGAAGACCAGCCCCGGCATCAAGTTCGCCGACATGGAACTGATCGGCATCCCCCACCGCATCGTCGTCAGCGACCGCGGCCTGGCCGATGGCAACCTGGAATACAAGCACCGCACCGAGTCGGAGGCCCAGGCACTGCCGCTCAATGAAGTGCTGACCTTCCTGCAGGCCCGCATCCGCCGCTGATAACCCGTTACGCGAGTGATCATGTCCAAGCGAAGTACCTACACCCTGGGGGGCGCCGCACTGTGCGGCGCCCTGTTCCTCGGCGGCTGCGCCAACCAGATGTCCCAGCGCAGCGACCATGAGGAGCGCGTCGAGCGCAAACTGCTCGAGCACAGTCTGCAGATCGATGTCGGCGAGCCGAAGGTGATGGAGCTTCCGCAGCGACGCGTGCGCATTCATGAGCTCAAGCGTTTCGAGGTCACCGAATTCGAAGTGACCCGCCGCTACGACCGCTACACCCCCTACCAACCCTGGCGGGAGGTCTACGAGATCCCGCTGGGCGCGGTGGCCGTGGTGGCAGGCATCGGCGCCAATGTGGCCAATGTGTTCGCCTTGGGCAACCTGCCGGACAGCATCACCCACGACTGGCTGAGCTATGGCGTGGCGGGCGTCAACCCGTTCATGAACGTACCGTCCAACGGCCGTGCCCAGCAGAACCTGGCGGGCATCGACGAGGTCGAGAAGGGCAAGCGCGAAGAGTCCATCAGCCTGCCCTGGAACGAGCGCCTGGTCGAGGTCAAGGCCGGCAAGATGACCCACGAGCTGACCACCGACAAGCATGGCGTACTGCGCCTGAACTTGCTCGACAGCCCGTTCTCCGAGCAGAACCTCAACCATATCGGCACCCTGCACCTGCAGGTGGTGGATGAGGAAAACCAGGTACGAGGCGATGCCAGCCTGCTGGTCAGCGGCAATTTGCGCGGCAAGTTGCTCGAGGCCCACGAGCTGATTTTCGATGACCTCGAGGACGACGATGTCGGCCAGTGGGTACATCGGGTCAAGCGCCTGTCGGAGCTGGGCCTGGAAGAAGAAGCCAGCGAACTGGAACAGAGCCTGATCGAACTCACGCGCAACGATCCGGAGCTGCAGCAGGAATTTCTGCAGGCACTGACCAAGGCCACCGGGCGACTGGTTGCCGATCCGGGCGTGCAGTAAAACCAAAAGGAGGGGCCAACTGTGGCCCCTTCTTCTTTATATGTCCCGAAACAACTCCAACTGCTCATGCGCCCCGCGCAGATCCCGCAGCCTCACCCCCACCCCCAGCAACCGCACCGGCTTGCCACCCCGGGCAAACGCCTGGCTGAGCAACTGCCGGTAACTCTCCAGGTCCCGCCCCGCCCCCGCCTGCTCCAGCGTGGTCTGGCTGAAGTCATGGAACTTGACCTTGACGAAAGGCTTGTCGGGCCGATAGCTGCTATCCATGCGCGCAATCCGCTCATTCAGACTGGCGAGCAGGTCAGGCAGCTTCTCCAGGCAACTGCTCAGGTCGGGCAAATCATGATCGTAGGTGTTCTCGACGCTGACCGACTGCCGCCGACTGTCGTTGTGCACCGCACGCTCGTCGATCCCCCGCGCCAGCCCCCACAAGCGCTCGCCGAAGCTGCCGAACTCGCGAACCAATGCCAACCGCGGCCAATCACGCAGCGACAGGCATGTGTCGATTCCCAACCGCGAGAGCTTATCCGCAGTCACCTTGCCAACCCCATGCAAGCGCGCCACCGGTAGCTGCGCAACGAATTCCTCCACCTGATCCGGGGTAATGACGAACAAACCATTGGGCTTGCGCCAATCGCTGGCGATCTTGGCCAGGAACTTGTTCGGCGCCACACCTGCGGACACCGTGATATGCAGTTGCTGGGCGACCCGCCGGCGAATGTCCTCGGCAATCCGCGTGGCGCTGCCGGCAAACCATTGGCTGTCACTGACATCCAGGTAAGCCTCGTCCAGCGACAGCGGTTCGATCAGCTCGGTGTAGTCGCGAAAGATCGCGTGAATCTCCCGGGACGCCTCACGGTAAGCCTCGAAACGCGGCTTGACGATTTCCAGGTCGGGGCACAGCTTCATCGCATGCCCCGATGCCATAGCCGACCGCACGCCGTAGGCACGCGCCTCGTAGTTACAGGTAGCGATCACGCCACGCTGACCTGGCTGCCCACCCACGGCCATGGGGCGACCGACCAGGCGTGGGTCATCGCGCATCTCGATGGCGGCGTAGAAGCAGTCACAATCAATGTGGATGATCTTGCGCAAGGACATGGATGACAGCCACTACTGTAAATTCATACAGATATTACCGTATGGCCAACGGACGAGACAGCCTGGACCGGACAATCGGCCTGCAAGCCCCGTCGCCACTGAGCTGCGGCGCGATCTGGCACGCTAAGGGTTTGAACGAAAAAGGATTTTCTTGAGGAAATGCTTGACAGCCAAAGGAAAATCCGTAGAATTCGATCTCACAGGCGCGGGATGGAGCAGCCTGGTAGCTCGTCGGGCTCATAACCCGAAGGTCGTCGGTTCAAATCCGGCTCCCGCAACCAGATTCAAGAAAAGGCCACTGTTTACGCAGTGGCCTTTTTTATTGCCTCTATATTTCTAACGAAAGAAAAACCTACGAAAAATCAAGCAGTAACGCTTGACAACGGTAGGGAAATCCGTACAATTCGATTCCACAGGCGCGGGATGGAGCAGCCTGGTAGCTCGTCGGGCTCATAACCCGAAGGTCGTCGGTTCAAATCCGGCTCCCGCAACCAGATTCAAGAAAA
>NZ_JBSSEW010000024.1:0-84141 GCF_054062095.1 Pseudomonas sp. TE6288 | reverse complement strand
GGGCGGTCCCCCCCCCGCCCCTAACGGCGGGGCCCAGGGCGGGCGCCCGCGGCGGCCCCCCCCCGCATAACCCGGGGGGGGGGGGGGGGGGGTGGGGGCGGCCCGACTTGCCCCGCGATTGTTTTTCCCTCATCGATTTTTGGCCAACAAAGTCCCCACCGGCTCTAGGTCCCGGCCTTCGCATGCGTTAGCATCCGTCCCGACATTACGCATCGGTCTATAGGACCGTGCTTACAAGAAAAATCTGCGTACTTCTTGCTAGGGGACTTGGTGATGATGAAGAAATACCTGTCGCGACTGCTGGTAGGTGCGACCGCCCTGATCGCGGTAGCCACCGCCCAGGCCGGCGCCATCGATGACGCGGTCAAGCGCGGCACCCTGCGTGTGGGCATGGACCCGACCTACATGCCGTTCGAAATGACCAACAAACGTGGCGAGATCATCGGCTTCGAAGTCGACATCCTCAAGGCCATGGCCAAGTCCATGGGCGTCAAGCTGGAGATGGTCTCCACCGCCTACGACGGCATCATCCCGGCGCTGATGACCGACAAGTTCGACTTCATCGGCAGCGGCATGACCCTGACTCAGGAGCGCAACCTGCGCCTGAACTTCAGCGAGCCCTTCATCGTCGTCGGCCAGACCCTGCTGATCCGCAAGGAGCTGGCGGGCGAGATCAAGTCGTACAAAGACCTGAACAACGAGAAATATCGCCTCACCTCCAAGCTTGGCACCACCGGCGAGATGGTCGCGAAGAAGCTGATCGGCAAGGCCAAGTACCACGGCTACGACAACGAGCAGGAAGGGGTGATGGACGTGGTCAATGGCAAGGCCGACGCCTTCGTCTACGACTCGCCCTACAACGTGGTGGCGGTGGAGAAGGCTGGCGCCGGCAAACTGGTGTTCCTGGAAGAGCCCTTCACCTACGAGCCACTGGCCTTCGGCCTGAAGAAGGGCGATTACGACAGCATCAACTACATCAACAACTTCCTGCACCAGATCAAGCATGACGGGACCTACGATCGTATCCACGACAAGTGGTTCAAGAGCAAGGACTGGCTGAAGGAAATGGAATAAGGCCTGGGCCACAAACCCAAGCGCTGACCTCGACGCGCAGGTAAACCCTGCGCGTTCGCATTTACGGAAGTACCCCACGTGATCAAACACAAGAAAGCACAGTGGCCCTGGCACGGGCTGACCGCGCTGGTCCTGGTGGGCCTGGCGATCAGTCTGTACCTGGCCACCTCGATGATTTCCTACGAGTGGCGCTGGAACCGTGTTCCGCAATACTTCGCCTACAAGGCCGAGGAAACCCAGCGTGCCGCCAACCCTGGCACGGTCGAGGAAATCGTGGTGTCCGGCGACAACGCCCGGGTCACCCTGAAGGATGAGAGCGGCGACACCCAGGTCGTCGAAGTGGCCAAGGACAGCATTCTGCTGACCCGTGGCGACGACGTAGCCGAGGGCGATGCCATCGGCGTCACCCGCCACTGGGCCGCCGGCCCCCTGGCCTGGGGCCTTTGGACCACGCTGTGGATCTCGGTCATATCCGGCGCCCTGGGCCTGGTGATCGGCCTGTTCGCCGGGCTTTGCCGGTTGTCGAGCAACCCCACCCTGCGTGACCTGTCCACGGTCTATGTCGAACTGGTGCGCGGCACGCCGCTGCTGGTGCAGATCTTCATCTTCTACTTCTTCATCGGCACCGTGCTCAACCTGTCCCGCGAGTTTGCCGGGGTGGCGGCGCTGGCCCTGTTCACCGGCGCCTACGTGGCCGAGATCGTCCGCGCCGGCGTGCAGTCGATCGCCAAGGGCCAGAACGAGGCGGCGCGCTCGCTGGGCCTGAACGGTGCGCAGTCCATGCGCCATGTGATCCTGCCCCAGGCCTTCAAGCGCGTGCTGCCACCGCTGGCCGGGCAGTTCATCAGCCTGGTCAAGGACACCTCGCTGGTGTCGGTGATCGCCATCACCGAACTGACCAAGAGCGGCCGCGAGGCCATCACCACCTCGTTCTCGACCTTCGAGATCTGGTTCTGCGTGGCGGGCCTGTACCTGCTGATCAACCTGCCGCTGTCGCACATCGCCAGCCGGCTCGAGCGGAGGCTTGCGCAAAGTGATTGAAGTCCGTGACCTGCTGAAAGTCTTCGACACCCGCGGCCAGGTGGTGCGTGCGGTGGACAACGTCACCACCCAGGTCGCCAGGGGCGAGGTGGTGGTAGTGCTGGGCCCGTCCGGCTCGGGCAAGTCCACTTTCCTGCGTTGCCTGAACGGCCTGGAGCATTTCGACCAGGGCCATGTGTCCATCAACGGCGTGCAACTGGACGACCCGAAAACCGACATCAACGCCTACCGCCGTGAAGTCGGCATGGTGTTCCAGCACTTCAACCTGTTCCCGCACATGACCGTGCTGGAGAACCTGTGCCTGGCGCAGAAGGTGGTGCGCAAGCGCAACAAGGCCGATCGGGAAGCCAAGGCCCGGGCGTTGCTGGAAAAGGTCGGTATCGCCCAGAAAGCCAACGAGTACCCGTCGCGCCTTTCCGGTGGCCAGCAGCAGCGGGTAGCCATCGCCCGCGCCCTGGCGATGGACCCGAAGGTGATGTTGTTCGATGAGCCGACCTCGGCGCTCGACCCGGAAATGGTCGGTGAAGTGCTCGATGTGATGAAGACCCTGGCCCAGGAAGGCATGACCATGGTCTGTGTGACTCACGAGATGGGCTTTGCCCGGGAAGTGGCTGACCGTGTGCTGTTCTTCGATCACGGCAAGCTATTGGAAGATTCGCCGCCAAAGGCGTTCTTCGATGCGCCGAAGGACCCACGGGCCCAGGCGTTCTTGCGCCAGGTGCTGTAGGGGGAGCAGCTGCTCATGCCCGGTAATGGCCGCCTGGCAGCAACGGTGTGGGGGCGGTGCAACACCGCTCCCACGAACCCTGTGAAGCTTTAACCAAGGCTACTCCCGTATGCGGTAGTTTTCATATCCTGATTTCCAGTACTGACGATCAATAGCGTTCACAGCCTCTTGCGCGGTGCGCACAGCATCGAGATATACAATTGCCTCAATCTCCAGCAAGGGTTGGAGGTCAGCTATTTCTTGGCGTATTTTTTTAGCTTCTAAAATTTTATTTTTGATGGTTTCGATATGTTTGTTTATATCTTCTGGGCTGAGGCTGAGAATTTTTCTATGCGCATCCCCGTTCATGCCCGTAAAGGGTAGTAGTTGTTGTAGTGATTTCCCTGCTGTTTGGCTAGTTATTTTTTTAGTTTGGTGTTGTATCGATATCGACAGTATGTCTGCGAGTTCCTTTTTTGAGTCTTCAATGGATGTTAATTTCCTAGAGAGTTTGCCGATTTCGGTGGTTCTAGCGTCAAGTCTCTTTTTTGCTATCTCTGCGACAGCTATAGAGCTGTCTGCATGTGAAGTGAGGATTGTATCTAGAGCGAGTTGCTTAAGGGACCGAAGGTTTCCAGATGGATCGCTATAGTTGACCGGGTCGCCGTTGCAATAGGCATAGGCATTGTAGTTTTGTTGTAAAAACACTCCGATCCGATCCGGAGACAAAAAACGCATGAGCCTGGGACTGTAAACACGGTTGCCATGTCCCAGCAGATAAAGGCCTGCCTGCTCCATGTATTCGCCGTTATAAGCCAACAGGTTCCGCGCGCAACCGGGTCGCAGTTCACCATAGGGTGAATAGGCGTTGTTTTGCTGGACTGCGCCTTGGGCGGTCAGCAGTATGGATTTGGATAAGTCGGTCGCCAGAAGTTTGGATTGGGCCAGGGCATATCGTCGAGTATGCGGTGGACTACCCAACGCGAAAATGGAGTCCTTTGTATAGGGCGCGTGTTTTTTAGTCACCTGCCAAACTCCGGTCATGAAAGGAGAATCCTTCACGGAGTATCGTCCAGGCCCCGGAGGTCGGTAAACTAGCAAAAATGACAGGTCGAGCGAGCCCGCGCTGAGTCCCGGGCAGGCGACTTTCCATTCATGCTTGTCGCTGTGCATAACATGCCCTAACAAAACCAACATATCTGCTCTTGATCTTGCTTCTAAGCGCGCGATAGTTCAGGCGCCACCAATTGCGACTTCAGGAGGCCGAACGGAGGGCTTGCGCAGGGAGGTGACGGGCATGGATGCCCGTCAAGCGCCGATCAGGCCATGGATGGCCCGTCGGCGCGTCCTCCCGGAGCGAGCCCGGAGTGAGGGGACCCCGGAGCGAAGCGTAGGGGCCGGATGAATGGAGCGAGCGGTTTTTGCCTTCTTTTGCCCGCGTGCAAAAGAAGGTCGCCGTAAAGGCGAAAAGGTGAGTGTGCGTCGATATCGCAAATGAATGCGCATACAACTTTGAAAACATACGCTCTGAAAGTAAAAGTAAAAGTAAAAGTAAAAGTAAAAGTAAAAGTAAAAGTAAAAGTCAATCGGCACCGGTTTTTATAGTTGTAAGTGCATTCATTTGCGATGTCGACGCATAGTCACCTTTCCGCCCTTACGGCGGGTCCCTTTTTGAAGCATCAAAAAGGAACCAAAAAATGCTGCTCCATTCATCCGGCCCTCCGCTTCGCTCCGGGTTCCCTCACTCCGGCCTTGCTCCCGGGAGGACCGCGCTGAACGCCCCATCCTGGGGCGCAGCGCTTGACGGGCATCCATGCCCGTCACCTCCCTCCGCAAGACCTCCGTTCGGCCTCCTGAAGTCGCGAAGTTACGGGCGGCGCCTGGGCTGGCGCAGCTGTCGCTAGTGGGCTTTGGGGGAACCTTCTGATCGCCAAAGCAAAGCCAAAGCCTAGGCCCGGGGCTGGAGATTTGAACGCACGGCCGGAAGGCCTAAAGGCTGAACCGCCCCACCATGCCCCTCAACTGCTGCCCCAAGTGCTCCAGTTCCCCGCTTGAAGCAGCGGTCTGCTCACTGGCCGCACTGGTCTGGTCCGACACATCACGTACATTGATCACGCTGCGATTGATCTGCTCGGCCACCACGCTCTGTTGCTCGCTGGCGGTGGCGATCTGCTGGTTCATGCCTTGGATGGTCGATACCGTCTGGGTGATCTGGCCGAGCGCGTCGCCCGCCTTGCGGCTGAGTTCGACGCTTTGCTCCGTCAGGCGCTTGCTGTTGTCCAGCAGGCCGGTGACTTCGTCGGTCCCCCGGTGCAGGCTATCGATCAGCTGCTCGATTTCCTCGGTTGACTGCTGGGTACGCTGGGCCAGACCGCGCACTTCGTCGGCCACCACGGCGAAACCACGACCCGCCTCACCCGCCCGCGCCGCCTCGATGGCCGCATTGAGCGCCAGCAGGTTGGTCTGCTCGGAAACCGACTTGATCACATCGAGAATCGAACCGATACGCTGGCTTTCGCCAGATAAGTGGCCCATCGCTTCAAGGCAGTGATCCATCTGGCCGGCCAATTGTTCGATACGGGCGATGGCTTCGGCCACTACCTGGTCGCCCAGCTGTGCCTGGTTGTCTGCAGTGGTCGCCGCCACCGAAGCCTGTTCGGCGTTCTGCGCCACCTCTTGTACCGTGGCACTCATCTGGTTCATTGCGGTGGCCACCTGGTCGGTCTCCTCGCGCTGCTGGCTGATGCGTTCACGGGTATCGATGCTCGAGGTGGCTAGTTGCGCCGCAGACTTCGACAGCTGCCCGACGCCTTCGTTGATGCCTCCAAGCAGCTCGCGCAGGCTCAGGGTCATCTCGCGCATGCTGTTCTGCAGTTCGCCCATTTCGTCACGCCGTGCGACCGAGTCAATCTGGCTGAGGTCGCCACGGGCGATGCGCGTGGCCTGCGTCAGTACCTGCTGCAGGGGTGTGGTGATCTGTCGGGTGATCAACCAGCCGGCAAGCAGACCGACCAGTAGTGCCAGCACGGCAACGCTGGTGAGCAGCGAGCGGGCGGCCACTGCCTCGCTGTCGCGCTGTTCGATCTTGCGGGCGCCCAGTTCAAGGCTGGCGGTGCGCAGTTCCTCGCCCATCTTCTCCATGTTGTCCTGCAGTTGCTCGACCTCCAGTGCTACCTTCCGATAGCGCAGCAGGCTTTCCCGGTAGCGACCAAGCTCGCCCTCGGGCCGCTCCATCAGCGCGCGTGGCAGATCCAGCGGCGCGATCGAGCGCAACAGCTGTCCCATACTGGTATCCGCAGAGTCCAGTGCCGTGTCGCCCACCTTGGCGAAGTCATCCCCGGAGCCGAAGTAGGCCGGTACCTGGCTCTGCTGGTTGGCGGACTCGATGTGGCGGCTGAGCGTATCCATCAGACCGATCACATTGCCTTGCTGGCCGTCGCCGGGCATTTTCAGCAGTGCCTGGGTCTGCAGTTCGTCGATAACTTTCTCCAGCGTGGCCGCCTGTTCGCGCATGGCGGTGCGCAGCCCTTCGCGACTGTCGACGGTGCGCTGTAAGGTACCGAAGTCTTCTTGCAGACGCTGGAGCAGCTGCAATTTCTGCTCCAGCACCTGGCGCGACTCGTCCACCCTGCTGCGTTGCAACAGCAGGTTCAGACGGCTCTGCAACTGGTCGAGTATTCGACCGATACGGGTCTTGCTGGTGTCGTCATTGAGGACCCGGTAGGTGATGCGTTCGGCGCGAAGGTCCTTGGTCAGGTCGTTGATCGCCCCTATTTCGCTGAGTTGTTCCGAGCGAGTGATGGCGCCGTCGAGGGCACGCCAGCCGCTGATGGTGGTGGCCAATGTGAGCAGCAGTACCACGGCGAACCCAAGGGCGAGTTTGCGCCCGACCTTGAGGTTTCCGAGCATGCGGTCTAGGTAGCCGAACATGGCAGGTCTCCGTGCAGATGAACAAAGACCATGGCGGCAAATTGCCGGCATGGTCTGTTGATCATCGACGCAGAGTGCGTGGGACGTGGCCTGTAAATCGTGTAGGAAAATTCCTTGCGGTTTGAGGGATTACCGCTGCTCTTGCGCGTTAGAGCTTGAACCGTCCCACCAATTGCTGCAGATGCGTGCCCAGGCGCGCCAGTTCGACGCAGGAGCTGGCCGTCTCCTCGCTGGCGGCCGAGGTCTGGTCGGAAATGTCGCGTACGTTCATCACGCTACGGTTGATCTCCTCAGCCACTGCGCTTTGCTGCTCGGCGGCGGTGGCGATCTGCTGGTTCATCGCCTGGATCGACGACACGGTGCGGGTGATGGTGTCTAGTGAGCCACCTGCACGACGGGTCAGCTCGACACTGCTGTCGGTCAGCGCACGGCTGCTGTCCATCACGTTGGCCACTCGCTCTGTGCCGTGCTGCAGGCTGGCGATCAGTTCCTCAATCTCCTCGGTCGACTGTTGGGTGCGCAGCGCCAGGCTGCGCACCTCGTCGGCGACAACGGCGAAACCACGTCCGGCTTCGCCGGCGCGGGCGGCTTCGATGGCGGCATTGAGTGCCAGCAGGTTGGTCTGCTGGGCCACTGACTTGATCACGTCGAGCACGCTGCCGATCTTGTCGCTCTCGGCCTTGAGCTGATTCATCGCTTCGCTGGAGTTCACCACTTCGTTGGCCAGACGCTCGATCTGGGCAATGGTTTCGCCGACCACCTTGTCGCCCTCGCGGGCCTGCTGGTCGGCCATCAGCGCGGCCTCCGAGGCTTGTTCGGCGTTGCGCGCCACTTCCTGGACGGTGGCGGCCATCTCGTTCATGGCGGTGGCGACCTGGTCGGTCTCGACTTTCTGGTTGTTGACTCCGGCGCTGGTCTGCTCGGTGACCGCCGACAGTTCCTCGGCAGCACTGGCGATCTGCGTCACGCCGTCGCCGATGCCGCCGATCAGTTCGCGCAGGCTCTGGGTCATGCGTTGCATGTTGGCCTGTAATTGGCCCAGCTCGTCGCGGCGGTTGGTCTTGAGGTCCTGGCGCAGATCGCCACCAGCCACGCGTTCGGCGGCCGCCAGGGTCTGGCGCAGCGGCACGGTGATCTGCCGGGTAATGGCGACGGCGGCCAGTATTCCCAGCAGCAGGGCCAGGACGGTAGCACCGGCGAGCAGGCTCTTGGCCTGACGGGTGCCCTGGTCGCGGACCTGGGTTTGCGATTCGGTCATCTGCAGGCTGGTATCGAGCAATACGGTACCTAGGGCTGCCATCTGGGTGAGGGCCTGTTCGCCGGCAGTCTGGGCGTTGCCTACCTGGATTACCGCGTCGCGGTAGGCAGCCAGCGCACTGGTGGCGGCTTCGAGGCTGGCGGCATGCTCGGCGGGAACCTTGGCTGGCAGGGCCCTGAGTACCGGCAAGGCCTGGTCGATGGCGGCCAGCGCGGTCTGCTGGAATTCGGCACGGCTACTGTAGGTATAGCCGCGGACCTGGAAGCGTGCCTGTTGCAATTGGCCGCTGACTTCAACCGCTTCCTGGTACTGGTGGATATCGCCGCCCTGCAGCAGCCCCTGCTGGACCTTGCCGATCAGTTCGCTAGCCTTGTCGGCGTTGTCGCCCAGCACCTGGCGACTGGCGCTGCGCTGCTGGTCGGCTTGCTTGAGATCGTTGAAGGTTTGCTGGTATTGGCGTACTGCGTCGCGCTGCTGCTCCAGGCGCTGTCGATCAGCTGGCAGTTCAATCTGTTCGAGCATGAGCTGGACCTGGCGCTCTAGGTTGGCCAGGGCCTTCTCCAGCTCCGCCACGCTGGCCTGGTCGCGGTTGCGCTCGTAGTGTTGGCGAGCGATACGCAGGTCCTGGGTGTACTGGTGGATCACTGAAATGTTGCCGAGCTTATCGCCGCGGTCGGTCACGCTGTCGAGGCCGATCCAGCCCGTGAAAGTGATGGCGAGGGTGAGCAACAACACCAGGCCGAAACCGATCCCAAGCTTACGTTTGACGCTCACATTCCCCAGTGATTGGGCAAACCATCGGTACATATCGACTCCCCGGCGATTGGTAGTGCAAATTGTTATTTTGTTGCACAGGCCATCGGCTTGCACCAGGGAAACTTGATGGGATAGATCTGAACTGGCTGTCAGAAAATTCGCGAGAGCAGTGCGGTCACCGCCGTTTCTACCCGCAGAATGCGTTCTCCCAGTTGTACGGGGGCCAGTCCGGCCTTGCCCAGCAACTCGACCTCGTAGGGGATCCAGCCGCCCTCCGGGCCAATGGCCAGGGTGACCGGGCCATCGACCGCTCGTGGGCAGGCTGGGTAGCGGCCGGGATGGGCGACAAGGCCCAGGCTGCCTTGGGCGATGACCGGCAAACGATCCTCGACGAAGGGCTTGAAGCGCTTTTCGATGATCACGTCAGGCAGCACTGTGTCACGGGCCTGCTCAAGGCCCAGAATCAGGTTTTCGCGGATACTTTCGGGGGAGAGGTACGGGGTCTGCCAGAAACTCTTCTCAACCTTGTAGCTATTGACCAGGATCAGCCGCGGCACGCCCAGGGTGGCGACCGTCTGGAACAGCCGGCGCAGCATCTTCGGGCGCGGCACGGCCAGCACCAGTGTCAGCGGCAGCTTGGCCGGTGGTGGCTGGTCGAAGGCCACCTGCAGTTCGGCTTCGTGATGTTCGAGGCGTACGACCTCGGCCTTGCCCATCAGGCCGTTGACGCGGCCCACCCGCAGGCTGTCGCCCACCGTCACGCGGTGGATCTCCTGCATGTGGGTGAAGCGGCGATCAGCCAGGACAACGCGGTCGGCCGACACGAAGTCGGCCTCTTCAAGGAGCAACAGGTTCACGGTTGGGTCGCAGGCGGCTGGTCGTTGTGGTCGTTGCCGGTTTCTTCGTGCGTGTGGCTGCGCTTGCGGATCAGGCTGCCGCACAGCACGCCGACCTCGAACAGCATCCACATCGGCACGGCCAGCAGGGTCTGGGAGAAGATGTCCGGCGGGGTGAGGATCATGCCGACCACGAAGCAGCCGATGATCACGTACGGGCGGATCTTCTTCAGGTACTGCACGTCGACCACGCCAATCCACACCAGCAGCACTACCGCCACGGGGATTTCGAAGGCGACCCCGAAGGCGAAGAACAGGGTCATGACGAAGTCGAGATAGCTGGAAATGTCGGTCATCATCGACACGCCTTCGGGCGTGGCGCTGGCGAAGAAGCCGAAGATCAGCGGGAACACCAGGAAATAGGCGAAGGCCATGCCGGCGTAGAACAGGAAGATGCTCGACACCAACAGCGGGATGGCGATGCGCTTTTCATGGCGGTACAGGCCGGGGGCAATGAAACCCCAGATCTGTTGGAGTATGAACGGGATTGCCAGGAACAGCGAGACGATCATGGTCAGCTTGAACGGCGTCAGGAACGGCGAGGCCACATCGGTGGCGATCATCGTCGCGTTGGCCGGCAAGTGCTCGCGCAGCGGCGCCGAGACCAGGGTGTAGATCTGCTGGGCGAAGGAGAACAGCCCGGCGAAGATCAGGAAAATGGCGGCGACGCAGCGCAGCAGGCGGGTGCGCAGCTCGGTCAGGTGCGAGACCAGCGGCATCGGCTGGTCGGTTTCCGGATTCTCGCTCATGGGGCTCGCGGCGGTTGTGGCGGTTCGGAGGGTGGTGCTGCGACCGGCTGCGCGGGGGCGGCATCGGTGGCAGGTGCGGCAGGCGTTTCAGCGTTGGCCGGCGGCTGCACGGGTGGCGCCAGGGGGTTGAGGATGCGCTTGGCCTCCTGCTCCATCTGCAGGATGTGCTCGTTGTGCAGCTGGCGGCGGATGTCATCGGCGCCGATCTCGCGCTCGACTTCCATCTTGATCGCGTTGAAGCTGCGCTTGAGGCGACCGATCCACAGCCCGGCAGTGCGCGCGGCTCCCGGCAGGCGCTCAGGGCCGAGCACCAGCAAGGCGACCAGGCCGACGAGCAGCAGCTCGCTGAAGCTGATACCGAACATGGGTCAGTCTTTCCGCTGCGGCTCTTGAACCGGCTGGGCCTGGCCCTCGATGGTGTGGCCCTGGGCCTGCTGCGCGGTGTTCTGCACAGGCGGAACGGGCTGCGCCGGCGGTGGGGCCTGCTCGGCCGGCTTGGCTTCTTCTTCATTCATGGCCTTGCGGAAGCCCTTGATCGATTCGCCCAGGTCGCTGCCGAAGTTCTTCAGTTTCTTGGTGCCGAACACCAGCACCACGACGACCAGCAGGACGATCCAGTGTTTCCAGTCAAAAATACCCATTTCGTACTCCTGAAAAATGTATGTCAGCCGGAACCGGCGCTATCGCGGGGTGAGCCCGTTCCTACAAATACGCGCGGTCAGGCCTGTGGCTGACGGGCGGCCTTCTCGTCATGGCCGGAAAGGCCGAAGCGGCGCTCCAGTTCGTCGAGCACCGCCTGTGGATGCTGGCCCAGCGCACTGAGCATGACCAGGCTATGAAACCACAGGTCTGCGGTCTCGTAGATGACATCGCTGTAATCCTTGCTGACGGCGGCATCCTTGGCAGCGATGATGGTCTCGATGGACTCTTCGCCGAGCTTCTCGAGGATCTTGTTCAGGCCCTTGTGATGCAGGCTGGCCACGTAGCTGCTGTCGGGCGCCGCGTGCTTGCGTTCTTCCAGCACCTCGGCGAGGCGGTCTAGCGTGTCGCTCATGTCAATGCCCTGCGCTATAGATGGCGTCCGGATCCTTGAGGACCGGATCGACGATTTTCCACTGGCCGTCTTCGAACACGCGATAGAAGCAGCTTTCGCGGCCGGTATGGCAGGCGATATGGCCCAGTTGCTCGACCATCAGGATGATCACGTCGGCGTCGCAGTCCAGGCGCATTTCGTGCAGCTTCTGCACATGGCCCGACTCTTCGCCCTTGCGCCACAGCTTGCCCCGCGAGCGCGACCAATAGATGGCGCGATGCTCGGCGGCGGTCAGGGCGAGGGATTCACGGTTCATCCAGGCCATCATCAGCACGCGCCCGGTCTTGTGGTCCTGGGCGATCGCCGGTACCAGGCCATCGCTGTTCCACTTGATCTCGTCCAGCCAGTCTTTCATCGTCGACTCCAAACCGGGCCCGCTCCCGTACCGGGCCCCTGTGCGCTAGTGTGCCAGCCAGCGACGCGGCTGGCTATCGGCGCACGATCAGGTACAGGCCCGCTGCCAGCATCAACCACGCGGGCCAGGCGGCCGGGGCGCTGAGGCTGACCGCACCGGCCGCCAGGGTGGCGCCACCACCGAGCAGGCCGGCACCGAGCAGGCGCAGCGCCCAGTTGTCGCCGGCGCGGCGGCGCTCGGGCAGTTGCGGGTCGTGCAGGTGCGGTTGCGACAGGCGTTCGAGCAGGTCGCGGGTCATGTCGGCCAGGTGCGGCAGTTGCTCGGCCTGGCTGTAGAGGTTGCCGATTACCGCTTTCGGGCTCATGCGCTCGCGCATCCAGCGTTCGAGGAAGGGCTTGGCGGTGCTCCACAGGTCCAGGTCGGGGTAGAGCTGGCGGCCCAGGCCTTCGATATTGAGCAGGGTCTTCTGCAGCAATACCAGCTGTGGCTGGACCTCCATGTTGAAGCGTCGGGCCGTCTGGAACAGGCGCATCAGCACCTGACCGAAGGAGATGTCCTTGAGCGGCTTTTCGAAGATCGGCTCGCACACGGTGCGGATCGCCGCTTCGAACTCGTTGACCTTGGTCTGCGCCGGTACCCAGCCCGAATCGATATGCAGCTGGGCCACGCGGCGGTAGTCGCGCTTGAAGAAGGCGATCAGGTTGCGGGCCAGGTAGTCCTGGTCCTCGGCAGTGAGGCTGCCGACGATACCGCAGTCGATGGCGATGTATTGCGGGCTCCACGGCTTGACCGTGCTGACGAAGATGTTGCCGGGGTGCATGTCGGCATGGAAGAAGCTGTCGCGGAACACTTGGGTGAAGAACACCTCGACGCCGCGCTCGGCCAGCATCTTCATGTCGGTGCGCTGGTCGGCGAGCGTCGCCATGTCGGTGACCGGCACGCCATAGATGCGCTCCATCACCAGCACCTTGGGCCGGCACAGGTCCCAGTAGACCTGGGGTACGTACATCAGCTCGGAGCCTTCGAAGTTGCGCCGCAGCTGGCTGGCATTGGCGGCCTCGCGCAGCAGGTCGAGTTCGTCGTAGATGGTCTTTTCGTAGTCGCCGACGATTTCCACCGGGTGCAGGCGACGGGCATCGGCCGAGGCGCGCTCGGCAGCCTTGGCGATCAGGAACAGCCAGGCCAGGTCCTGGGCAATGACCGGTTTCAGGCCTGGGCGCACCACCTTGACCACCACTTCCTCACCGCTCTTCAGGCGTGCGGCGTGTACCTGGGCCACCGAAGCCGAGGCCAGCGGCTCAACGTCGAAACGGCTGAACACCTCGCCCACCTTGGCACCGAGCTGTGCTTCGATCAGCGCCACGGCGTGCTGCGGGTCGAAGGGTGGCACGCGGTCCTGCAGCAGCATCAGTTCGTCGGCGATGTCGGTGGGCAGCAGGTCGCGGCGGGTGGAGAGCAACTGGCCGAACTTGATGAAGATCGGCCCCAGGTCCTGTAGCGCCAGGCGCAGGCGTGCGCCGCGGCTCAGCTCCAGGGGCTTGCGCGGCAACCAGCGCCACGGCATCAGCAGGCGCAGGCTGGCCAGCCACCAAGGCAGCAGGGGTTGTTCGAACAGCAGGTCATCGAGGCGGTAGCGGATCACGACGCGCTGGATGCGCAACAGACGGCGGACGGCGAGCAGCTTCATGCGTTATCGCTGGTATCAAGAGTGTGGGCGAGGCGGCGCAGGCGTGCCTCGAGGCGTTCGATATCGACCTTCAGCGTATCGAGTTCGCTGAATGCCGCTTCGGCTTCGCGTTTGCCGACCAGGGTACGCGATTCCTCGGCCAGGTACTCGGACAGATTCTCGCCGAAGCGGGCCAGGCCCTGGCGGGTCCAGCGCGCGCGCAGGCGCAGGTGGCCGGCGATCAGCGCGGTGGGCACCGGCCCCAGCCAACGCTGCAACTCGTGTTCCCAGTCCAGTTCCAGGTCCTGCAGGATGCCGAACAGGTCGAGCAGCACGGCGCTGTCGCCATGCAGCTCGACCTGGGGGCTGTGCAGTACCGCGGTCTTGTCTTTGGCCAGCGCCAACTGCGCCAGGCGCCCGGCGGGGGCGCGCAGGGTGCAGTCGACCTCGCTTTCCCAATGGGCGGCAAGCATCAGGCCTTCCTCGTCGGGCAGCACGAACAGCTTCAGGGCCGGCTGCACGCAGTCGATCTCGATTACCTTGCCTTCCAGCGCCGCGAGGCGCGGGAGGGCGGTGCTGTCCAGGCGCAGGACACGGTTGAGCCCGTGCTCGACGCTGGCGAGCAGGCCGGCCAGGAGCATCAGGGCTTGATCCCCCGGTGCACGGCGACGATGCCGCTGGTCATGTTGTGGTAGGTGACGCGGTCGAAGCCGGCCTCGACCATCATGCTCTTGAGCGTTTCCTGGTCGGGGTGCATGCGGATCGATTCGGCCAGGTAGCGGTAGCTTTCCGAGTCGTTGGTGATGAGCTTGCCGGCCAGCGGCATGAAGGCGAACGAGTAAGCGTCGTAAGCCTTGGACATCAGCTTGTTGGTCGGCTTGGAGAACTCCAGGATCAACAGGCGGCCACCGGGCTTGAGCACGCGCAGCATGGAGCGGATGGCCGCATCCTTGTGCGTCACGTTGCGCAGGCCGAAGGCGATGGTCACGCAGTCGAAGTGGTTGTCCGGGAACGGCAGCTTTTCAGCATCGGCCTGGACGAATTCGATATTGCCGGACACGCCGCGGTCGAGCAGGCGGTCGCGGCCGACCTTGAGCATCGATTCGTTGATATCGGCCAGCACCACCTGCCCGGTCGGGCCGACCAGGCGCGAGAACTTGGCGGCCAGGTCGCCGGTGCCACCGGCGATGTCCAGTACCCGGTTGCCGCTGCGCACCCCGGACAGCTCGATGGTGAAGCGCTTCCACAGACGGTGCATGCCGCCGGAGAGCACGTCGTTCATCAGGTCGTACTTGGCGGCCACCGAGTGGAAGACCTCGGCGACTTTCTTCGCCTTCTGGCTCTCGGGAACGTCCTGGTAGCCGAAGTGGGTGGTGGGTTCGGCGTGGTCGCCTTTGCGCTGGTCGGTCATATCGCTTCACCAGAAAAAAATTACGGCCATTCTAGGGGCTACGGGCGGATTTGTCTTGGCGGGGTGTGTCATGCAAAGGGGGCGGGCATAATGGCGATTATGTCTTCATATCCAGGATCACCCGCATGACCCAGATCAGCGTCGAACGCAAACACACCCTCGGCCGTGAAGCCGCTCGCGCCAAGGCGCAGGCGCTGGTGGAAAAGCTGACCCGCGAGTACGACCTCAAGGCCAGCTGGAACGGTGATCGTGTCGATGTGAAACGCAGCGGCGCCAACGGCAGTGTGCATATCGGTGAGGACACCATCCGCGTCGAGCTCAAGCTGGGCATGATGCTGTCGATGATGAGCGGCACCATCAAGGGCGAGATCGAGCGGGCGTTGGACAAGGCGCTGGCCTGACGCCCGCTGCTGTCAGTTGTCGGGGAACGGGATCAGGTCGTCGATCTGCTCCAGGCGTAGATCACCTCTATAGATCTCATTGCGCTCTGCCGGGGCCAATGCACGTTCCAGGCGCTCGTCGCGACTCATGGCGTCCGGGAACTTCAAATGGCCTTTGGCGAAGCGCCGGGCATCGACATTGGCAGTGGTGTAGTGGAAATGCGCTTCCCAGAGCTTCTGCCTGGGTTGCAGGCGATAAATGTCATACACATCCAGAAAATCGTTGGCCTTGAGCTTCTTGCGGCTTCGGGTCAGCTTGATCTCGATTTCGCCCGTCTCCATCAGGAAACGCAGGGCTTTGCTATCCGGCTGCAGGGTGCCAAGGTAGGCGATGGTCAAGAGCCGTTTCTTTTCTGCCTGTACCTCGGCAATCGCCTGATCCAGCCTGGTGGCGAGTGAATGCCCTTGATCCGGGCCGTTACGCAAATCCTTTGCGGTGTTGGCCATGTCCTGAATGTAGAAATCAAGCTGGTCTGCCAGGTCGTTAGGGCCCTTCAGATGGCGGGAGGCGTGGGCGACCCTGGCATTGTGCTGAGCTAAAAGGTCGGCGCCGGTGCGGCGCAGGCGAGCGTAGTCGGGTGTCGGCGGGCTTTGCGTTACAGCTTTCCAGCAATCACCTTCAGGCTGATAGCGCGCAATGGTCTGTCCTGTCAGCGGATCGACCTGCACGGCTTCGCTGCCTTCCTCGGCCTGTTCGACGACCAGTGATGTGCCGCGGGTGGTGCGGATCACTTTGCGTCTCACTGGACGCACCTTGTGCGTCAGGGGCGGTTCGAGCACTGCCTCCTGCGTATCCGCGGCGGCAGAAACATGGGCAAGGTCATTCTCGGCCAGCGTTATCAGTGCGTTCAGCTCAGCGATGTATTCATTGAGCCTGCTGCTGTCCATCGCCGGAATATCCCCTGATAGTAAATATTCGGCATTGCTCCGTGACAGTTTGTATTCGCGCAGCGCGCTCTCCAGCGGCTCCTTCTGTGCTTGCGGCTCCAGGCGGGCAGCGGCCAGGCTGTCGTGGCTCAGCAGCGCTTCATGGAGCTGTTTGCTGCGCAAGGTCTTTTGCAAGAGCAGGATGGTTTCGAAGTTTTCCGCGGTCAGCTGGTCTCGCTTAACCACCAACTGATACAAGTCGCTCAGGATCTGGGCTCGAACGATCAGTGTGGAGTATCGCCGGCTGGTGATGATGCGATCGAGCATCTTGCGTTTGCCCGAGAACTGGACCTGCCCATCTGCCAGAGCCTCGCTGAGGTCCTGGTCAAGCCGTTGGCTGGCGTTGAATAGGCGTCTATGGGTACCCAGCGTTGCCTCGACGTTCTTGCTGAACTCCAGATACAGCGCTGCCTGCTGCTGGCCGAAAGGCAGTTGCTGGAGCCGACGCGACTGGTCTTTGAGTGTGTCGTAGTCATTCATTTCGAGCAGGCGGCGGAAATGTTGCAGGTCGGCGGTCAGCAACTGTTCCGACCACTGGCCACGGGCAAAGGATGCGGCGGCCTTGGGGTCGAACCTGGCGTATTTGGGGTCGCTCATACTGGCGTACAGCTGCACCTGGTCCTTTATCAGCCCGGCCTGTTTTTCGAAGGTGCGTGCCAGTACATCGAGGTTCACCCGTGCCTCGTTGCGCAGCGTCCGTAGTGCCTGCCGCTGTATCTGCAGGTCTTCCGGCAGGTCGTCGGGGGCGACGCCGGGGTAATCGTTCAGAGCCTGCTCGAACGCCAAATGGGCTTCGTCATACGGTTTCACCCGCTCAAGATAGCGCTCGACGAACGTTTCCGTGCTGGTGAGTTTTTGGTCATTCGCCATTCGGCGTTCCTGCATTGCCTTGAAGGCCTGCTTTTTTTCATCGATCAACGCCTTTGCCGTTTTTGGCATGTCGTCTGGCATGCCGCCTGGCATGTGCAGGTTCAGCATCCATTCGCCATTCCAGCGCTCCAGCCAAGGACCGCGGCTGCGTTCGCGGCCGACAATGTAGTACCCGTCAGGCTCCGCCCCCCAGGTTTGCGACCATTCGCTCTGGCTGACCTCCGGGCCAATGATGCGCATGCCGCTCCAGCTCTCCTCAACTTCATAGGCGACATCCTGCAGTTTTACGTAGTAGCGGTCGTCCACCTTGTACAGGCCGCGCATGCGGCTGCTGGCCAGCGCACTGTGTTCGTTCAGGCTGACATGGGCGCGTAGCGTGACAAGGGCGGCACGGGCTTCGCGGGGCAAGTTGCCGAGCCGCTGATCGTGACCCCATTGTCTGACGTTGAGCGCTGCAGGCTTGGGTTGCTCGAGGGGGGCTTGCCAGGTTTTTTGCTCAGGTTGCTGCTTTGTGGTCGCGCCGCAGCCACGCCGTGGCCTGGGCTGCAGCGCCAGCTCAGGTTCGACGTCGGCTGGGCTGGAGCCGTGGACCAGCAGCATGGCCAGGTTCAGCAGTATGTCAGCGGTGGCGAGCACCTTTTCTCCGCTGCTTCCTTGGGTCAAGGCTGTCAGGTCATCCTTGATGCTGAGCAGGGCTGTCACCAGCCAGGCGAGCAAGCCTGCAGGCCCACGCAGCAGCGGCGTGACCGTGTTGAATGCCAGCCAGGCGAATTGCACGACCATCGCCCAGCGTTGTTGGGCATTCGAGGTGCTCTGGCGTGAAGCCAGTAACAGAAGCACGTCGGCCCTGGCCTGAAACATCGACCTGTCCAGGTCGCCGGTCGGTGGAGTGAAGGCCAAAGTGGCCGGTGCCCTCAGGCGTTCGATCGCCTCGGCGGCCAGCTCGGAACCGGGCCCCAGCAAGTGCGCCAGTTCAGTCAGGCCACTGTGCAAGTGCGGATGAGTGAAGCCATCATCGGCATAAATGGGGCGGGCTTCGTCATCCAGCCAGGCGAGGATGTCCTGCTGCAGGCGCTGCTCAGTCCGGATTGCTGCCATCAGGTGCCCTTGGCTTTCGAACTGCCTGACAGCCTGCGCGGCGTTCAAGGGCCGGTAGAGTATCCAGGCCTCTGTGGCGGGGGCGTGGATGACGAACATGCCATGCACCCGGTTGGCCTTCGGGCCACCCGGGACGCTGTTGAATGACAGCGGAGCCAGGCTCAGCGATGCGCTGGCGTGGGCTTTACGGTGGCAAAAGTCTGCAACGACCTGCCAGGTTCGCTCGCTCAGCTGGCCACCGATCTTGGCCTGTAGTGCGCTCAGCAGCAGGGCTGCACGCCATTCTTCGGCGAAAAGCTGGCGGTGTTTGTCGGTGTCGTTGCCCTTTTGCAACTGGTCGTGGACAAAGGACGGATACTGGCCACCAACATCCACGGCAGCGATCAGTGCATCGACGTAGTCAAGGTCCAGCCAGCTGCTCAGCGCCTGTTGATCGGCCAGTTGGATGGCTGAAGCTACCTGGCCGCTGCCCAAGGGCAGGCGTGAAATGGCCAGTTCGGTCAGGCTCATGGTTTTCAGGTACTCAAGCCTCGCCGGCCCCTCGGAGGACACCTGCACCACCTGCGAAACGGTGATCTGCACCTGGTCAGGGTGGCAAGGCGGCTCGGCCGGGTGGTCATTGCGCATGTGCTCGCGTAGGCGGCGAACCGTGTACTGCTGCAAGTCTTCGATTCCGTCCAGGGATGACTCACCCTGTTTCAGCATTTGCTGCGCCGACAGATCCAGCAACGCCATGTGGTACTGGAATCGGTCCGTCAGCGTGGCGTTTTCCAGCCAGTCAGGGAGGGGGATCGCGGGTGTCCATTGCTCGAGCTTGAAGGAGGCCGGGAATGTCGATGAAGGATCGCTCAGCAGGCTGTAGGCCTCTTCCAGATCGCTTGTCTGTTCGATTGCATCAAGTTGCACGCGGTCAATCTGTTGCAGCATGGCGTTGAGCAGTTGCCTGGCCTGATAGCCGAACGGGTCTTCGGCCAGGGCCGTGCAGGCCCAGGACATCGTGTCGAACACATGGCGCTCGGAGAGCTCGTCGCGCAGGGCGACTGCAAAGGCCGCGAGCTCGGTGAAGCCACGTACGGTGCCAGAGGGCTTGCACCACAAGATCAGGTCGCGCGCCTCTTTTTTGCCCGTGATGAGCAGGTCCGGCAGTACCAGATGAACCGTGCTGCCCGGGTTGCCGAGTGAGGCTTGCACACCCTGCACGTTGGCCGACGTATCCGATTGAGCGAGCATGGCGTACAGCAAGGCCTTCTGGTCACTGTCCAGGCCTTGGCGCTCGAGCGTGCCGAGCAGTGCGGCCTTCAGCACCTGCTGCATCCAGCGCAGACGGGTCACATCCGAGTCACCCTCGCGGCTGTTCCAGAAACTGACCTGTGCCTGTTGAAATCTCTCGCAGAGAATCGCAAGGACATCGTCGTAATCCGTGTTCAGGTCGGCCATGCGAATGTCGATGGTCGGCGCGTCGTTCTGAGGACGAAAGATGGCCGGCGGGTTCAGGCTGAACTGGTCCGTGGGCTTGAGTGCCATGGGCTGGCCCGTGAGGAAATGCTCAAGCATGGTGTCGACCAGGTTGCCTGGTTGTGCCGCGGGTTCTTCATCCTGGCCAGGCAGGATGCTGAGGTTTTTTATCGATTGCAGTTCTGGGTGGTTCTTGCGGATCCACGGATAGCGTGCGGCGAGTGCGTCGAAACCCGCGGCGGCAACGACCTCGCGCAAGCTTGGGCGGTGGGCGAACTGCATCGCTACCCGTTGCCGGAACGATGTCGCTGGCGAGGTCGGTGGCTGGGGCATGGCGAAGGCTCCGGAAAAAGGGAGCCGAATTCTGGAGTGCCGGTCTGCAACCAGTGCGGTAGATACATCAGTGTGGCGATCTTAGGGTGAAGATTCTAAATCCTGCCCCTACCTTATGCTCAAGCCCAAACTTCATGGGCGGTTCTCCCACTCATGAGCATGAGGTACAGAGCATGGCCAAAGTGACTGTGAAGAAAAAGGACGACGCCCAGAGTACGCTGGGCGAAGTGCGCGGCTACGCGCGCAAGATCTGGTTGGCTGGGATCGGCGCTTATGCGCGGGTCGGCCAGGAAGGCTCCGACTACTTCCATGAGCTGGTCAAGGCCGGCGAAGGTGTCGAGAAGCGTGGCAAGAAGCGCATCGATAAAGAGCTTGATGCTGCCAACCACCAGATCGACGAAGCCGCTGAAGAAGTCAGTCGCGTACGCGGCAAGGTAGAGATCCAGCTGGACAAGATCGAAAAAGCTTTCGACGCACGGGTGGGGCGCGCCTTGAATCGCCTCGGCATTCCGTCTAAACATGACGTTGAGGCGTTGTCCATCAAGCTTGAACAGCTGCACGAGCTGCTCGAGCGCGTCGCGCACAAACCATAAGGAGAGCAGGATGGCTGGCAAGAAGAACACCGAGAAAGAAGGCAGCTCCTGGATCGGCGGAATCGAGAAGTACTCCCGCAAGATCTGGTTGGCTGGCCTGGGTATCTACTCCAAGGTCGACCAGGACGGTCCGAAGCTGTTTGATTCGCTGGTGAAGGACGGCGAGAAGGCCGAGAAACAGGCGAAGAAAACCGCCGAAGACGTGGCCGAGAGCGCCAAGTCGTCGACCAACTCGCGAGTGTCGGGCGTGAAGGATCGCGCGCTGGGCAAGTGGAGCGAGCTGGAGGAAGCCTTCGACAAGCGTCTGAACAGCGCCATCTCGCGTCTGGGCGTGCCCAGCCGCAATGAGATCAAGGCCCTGCACCAGCAGGTCGATTCGCTGACCAAGCAGATCGAGAAACTGACCGGTGCCTCGGTCACCCCGATCTCCAAGGCCAGCGCCAGCAAGACGGCCGCCAAGCCATTGGCCAAGGCGGCCGCCAAGCCTGCGGCCAAGACCGCTGCGGCAAAACCTGCGGCGAAGACCGCGGCGGCCAAGCCTGCGGTCAAGGCTGCGGCCAAGCCTGTAGCGGCCAAGCCCGCTGCCAAACCGGCCGCAGCCAAGAAACCTGCCGTGAAGAAAGCGGCGCCGGCCAAGCCTGCCGCAGCCAAGTCCGTCGCACCGGCGCCTGCTGCCACCGCAGCCCCGGCACCGAGCGCGGCTCCGGCCAGCAGCACCCCGTCGGCACCGGTGAACGCGGCCAACCAGGCCTGATATCGGGTCGTACTGCTCGCGGGGCAAGCCCGCTCCCACGAAACCTGCACAGGACTCGGGGGAGCGGGCTTGCCCCGCGATCGTTTCAGCCTTCCAGATACCTCATTGCCAACTGCTCCGCCGCCATACGCGCCGGGGCCTGCAGATGTGGCGCCACCAGCATCATCACCTGGTACACCACCACGCCGACATCGCCCTCGCGGCCAAGCACGCGCTGATAATCAAGCGAGCACATCAGGGTCAGGGTGATCTGTTCCACCAACTGCCCCAGTGCCTGGGTCTCGCTGGTCACCTGGCCCTGTGCCTTGAGGCTGGCCAGCAGTGCGGCCAGGGTGCGCTTGAGAGCGTTGATCAGGCTGCGCATGCCCCGCGCCAGCTTGGGCAGGCGCCCGGTGAGGTTGGACAGGTCCTGGAACAGGAAACGGTACTGGGCCATGCGTTCGACGATCAGGTGCAGGAACAGCCAGTAGTCCTCGGCATTCAGGCGTACGTCCAGCGGCGGGTCGAGCAGTGGCATCAATTGCTCTTCGAAACGTTCGAACAGGCCGATCACCAACGGCTCCTTGCCGTGGAAGTGGTAGTACAGGTTGCCTGGGCTGATCCCCAGTTCGTTGGCGATCTCCAGGGTCGAGACGTTCGGTTCGCCCTGGCGATTGAACAGCTGCAAGGCACATTCGAGGATACGGTCGCGGGTCTTCATCCGGTCAGCGTGCCAGTACGTAGCTGCCGGGCGCGGGGCCCAGCGGTGGATAAGTGGTGCTGCCCAGGTCGTCGCGTGGCGTCCTGAGCGTGCCGGAGCGCTGCAGTATCCATTCCAGCCACAGGGGCCACCAGCTGCCGTCGCGGCGTTGGGCGTCGTGGAACCAGGCCCGCGGGTCGCTGGAGAGCTTGGGGTTTTCCAGGTAGTAGGACTTTGGGTTGCCGGGCGGGTTGATGATGCTCTGGATATGACCGCTGTTGGCCAGAATGAAGCGCCGGTCGCCGCCGAGCAGCAGGGCCGAACGGTACACCGCGTCCCAGGGGGTGATGTGGTCGTTGCTGCCGGCCACGGTGAAGCTGTCCAGCCCGACCTGCGTGAGGTCGATCGGTGTGCCGCACACCTCCAGGCCTTCGGGGAAGGTCAGCGGGTTGAGCTTGAAGAAATCCAGCAGGTCGCCGTGCAGCGCGGCCGGCAGGCGCGTGCTGTCGGCGTTCCAGTAGAGGATGTCGAAGGCCGGCGGTGTCTTGCCCATCAGGTAGTTGTTGACCCAATAGTTCCAGATCAGGTCGTTGGGGCGCATCCAGGCGAAGATCCGTGCCACCTCGCCGCCGTCCAGTACGCCGCGCTGATAGGAGCGGCGCTTGGCCGCCTCGATGGTCTGTTCGTCGGCGAACAGGCTGGCGGGGCTGTCGAACTGGCTGTCGAGCAGGCTCACCAGGTAAGTGGCGCTGCGCACCTTGCGCAGCTGCTTCTTAGCTTGCAAGTGGCCCTGCAGCGCGGCCATGGTCAGGCCGCCGGCGCAGGCGCCCATGAGGTTGGGGTCGCGGTTGCCGCTGATGCTGCGGCAGGCGTTGAGCGCTTCCTCCAGGGCTTGCACATAGCTGGACAGGCCCCACTCACGGTGACGGGGGTCGGGGTTGCGCCAGCTGACCATGAACACCTGCAGGCCCTGCTTGAGCATGTACTGGACGAAGCTGTTGGTCGGGCTCAGGTCGAAGATGTAGAACTTGTTGATCTGCGGCGGTATCACCAGCAGCGGCCGGGAGTACTGTTTCTCGCTCATGGGCTTGTACTGGATCAACTCCAGCAGCTCGTTGCGAAACACCACGGCGCCCGGGGTCGCTGCCAGGTTGCCGCCAACCTCGAAGGCCCGTTCGTCCACCTGCCGTGGCAAGCCGTCGTTGTGGCGCAGGTCGTCGAGCAGATGGCTGACGCCACGCAGCAGGCTCAGGCCGCCGGTGTTGAACAGCTCCTTGACCGCCAGCGGATTGAGCAGCGAGTTGCTGGGGGCGAAGGCGTCGCTGACCAGGTTGAACAGGAACTGCGCCCGGGCGCGGTCGTCGTCGGCCAGGCTGCTTTCCTCGATCCACAGGCGCGTCTGCTTCTGCCAGGCAAGGTAGGCCTGCAGGCCGCGGCGGTAGAACGGGTTCTGGCTCCAGGTCGGGTCGCTGAAGCGTGCGTCACGCGGGTGGGGCTGGTAGGGGCTGTCGCCGATAAGCACGCGCCCCAGCTGGCCGCCCAGGCTCAGCAGGTGATGCGCGGTGTGCAGCGGATTGCGCAGGCCGATCCGGCCGACCTGGCGCAGGGTCGAGAACAGGTCGCGACCGCGCAGGCCGGTAATGGCGTTCTGCACGTTCATGCTCGTGGCGGGGACCGGTGTCGATCCTCTGGCCGGTTTGTCCTTCATGCCAACACCCCTTCGTCAGATCCATTTCCGCGTTGGCCTTGGTGCGGGTAAAGCTACTCCTGCAGGTTCGCATCACCTGCCTGGGAGTGCCCGCAAAGGCCCGTGCTGACGCAATAAAAAGCCTTCCTACCCCCGTGCCGCTGGCCGAGGGTGCATGACCGCGCGTTGGCGTTCTTGCTCGAGGAATTTCATGATGATCGGTGCGACGGCCTCGGCCCGGGTGATCAGGAACAGGTGGCCATCATCGATTATGTGTAGCTGGGCATTGGGAATCCGCCAGGCCAGCAGGCGCATGTTGATCAGCGGGATCAGCGGATCGTCGTCGCCGGCCAGCACCAGGGTGGGCTGGTGGATCTTGTGCAGCCAGTGGATGCTGGTCCAGCCGAGCCCGGCGAACAGTTGCCAGTAGTAGCCCAGCTTGCCGCCCGAACGCACCTTCGAGGCATGGTGCATGGCCAGGTCCGGATCCCGGCGAAAGCCGCCGCCATAGATCAGCGGCGCGATGCGGATCACATGGGAGGGCTGCACGTAGCGCCGTGGGCTGGCCATCATCCACAACACCTTGGGCTTGCCCGGTACCATCACCGCACCGGCGGCGGTGGCGGCCAGCACCAGTTTCTTGCAGCGTTCGGGGTAGTCGTGGGCGAACTGCTGGGCCAGGGCGCCGCCCCAGGACACGCCGATGACGTTGACCTGGCCGTAGTCCAGGTAGTCGAGCATCCTTGCAGTCAACTTGGCCAGGCCGGGAAAACGGTAGGGGTGACGGGGCGTGGACGAGCCGCCCACCCCGGGCACGTCGAAGGCGATGACCTCCAGGTCCGGGTCCAGGGCCTCGATGAATGGAAACACCAGCTCGAGGTTGGCGCCGATGCCGTTGAATATCAGCAGCGGCGTCAGGTGGGGCTTGCCGGGGCGGACCGCAGTGCGGATGGACTGGTCGTCCAGCTCGACGGTCCTGAAGATGTACGGTTGCGGCATGCGCGTGACTCTGTGGTGAAAGTAGCGCCGCGCTGCGCCAGCAGGCGCACCACGGCGGTTCGGCTCAACGCTCGTGCACGTATGTTCCCGGTGCGGCCTCGCCCGCGGTATAGGCGCGGTTACCCAGCCGTGTAGGTGCCTTCTTGAGTTCGCCGGCGCGCTCACCCAGCCAGGCCTGCCAGTGCAGCCACCAGGAGTCGGCATGCTTGACCGCGTTCTCCTGCCAGGCCACCGGGTCGTCCGGGCGGTCTTCGCCCGTCATGAAGCGCGCCTTGGGGTTGCCCGGGGGGTTGAGGATGCTCTGGATATGGCCGCTGTTGGACAGCACGAACTCGATCTTGCCGCCGAACAGGTGTGCCGAGCGGTAGCACGACTGCCACGGGGTAATGTGGTCGGCGGTGCCGGCAACGCTGTAGATGTCGCAGTCGACCTGCTTCAGGTCGATGGCCGTGCCGCACACTTCGAGGGCGTTGGAACGGATCAGCGGGTTGTTCTTGAACATCTCGATCAGGTCGCCGTGGAAGGCGGCCGGCAGTCGGGTGGTGTCGTTGTTCCAGAACAGAATGTCGAACACCGGTGGCTCGTTGCCGAGCAGGTAGTTGTTGACCCAGTAGTTCCAGATCAGGTCGTTGGGGCGCATCCAGGCGAACACCTTGGCCATGTCGCTGCCTTCCAGCACGCCGGACTGGTAGGAGTGGCGCTTGGCCGCTTCCAGGGTCTGCTCGTCGACGAACAATGCCACCTGGGTGTCGACAGTGGTGTCGAGCACGCTCACCAGCAGGGTCAGGGCATTGACCTTCTTTTCGCCGAGGGCGGCGTAGTGGCCCACCAGCGCCGTGCAGGTGATACCGCCGGAGCAGGCACCGAGCATGTTCAGGTCCTTGCTGCCAGTGATCGCCAGCACCGCGTCGACGGCTTCCTTGAGTGCGTCGATGTAGGTGGACAGGCCCCACTCGCGCTGGGCCTTGGTCGGGTTGCGCCAGCTGACGATGAAGGTCTGTTGCTGTGAGCGCAGGCAGAAGCGCGCCAGGCTCTTTTCCGGGCTCAGGTCGAATACGTAGAACTTGTTGATCTGCGGTGGCACCACCAGCAACGGGCGGCTGTGCACCTGCTCGGTGATGGGGCTGTACTGGATCAGCTCCAGCACATCGTTGCGGTACACCACCGCGCCTTCGCTGGTGCCCAGATTCTTGCCGACCTCGAAAGCCTCCATGTTCACCTGGCTGGGCATGCCGCCGTTGTTGACGATGTCCTTGGCAAGGTTGGACAGCCCGTCGAGCAGGCTCTTGCCGCCGGTCTCGAAGAAGCGTTTGACCGCGGCCGGGTTGGAGAGGGTGTTGGTGGGCGCCATGGCCTCGGTCACCAGGTTGATGACGAACTGCCCGCGGCTGATGTCCTGCGGCGACAGGTCACTCTCGCTGATCCAGTCGTTGAGTTCCTTGCGCCAGGCCAGGTAGGTCTGCAGGTAGCGGCGATAAAGGGGGTTCTTGCTCCACGCCGGGTCGCTGAAGCGACGGTCGTCGCCTTCCGGTTGCAGGGCCGACTTGCCCAGCAGGACGTTTTTCAGCTCCAGGCCGAAGTGCGCCACGTGCTTGGCGCTGTGCAAGGGCTGGCGCATGGCCTGGCGTAATACCGTGCGTGCCGATGTAAGTAGATCCTTGCGGCGAATGCCGATGACCGGGTTCAGCCCCAGGGTGTTTTCCGAGGCCTGCCGCTGCAACTCATCGTTGTTCTTGTTACTCATCTACGACGCTCCGTTGTCCTGAGACGAGTACCGGTGTGCTGTGACAGCCCGGTACTGCTACTCGGGTGACCAGTGATAAGGAACAGCGGTGCTGCGACCGGATGCGTGCCGATGATGAGCTGCGGGGGTTTCTGCGTGTGAAGACAACCTGCTTTCGCTCGCGACCTCTACATACCGGCCTGGCCCTGCCTGCCCGGAGGCGATGCAGGGAACTTGCCAGCTCCATTGGTTACCCGACTTTCGTGTAATGCGCAAGACAGCCAATCTTTGGCCGTCATCCAGGTATTCAAGCAGATGAGATTAGAAAATGCGCTCTAAAGCTTGCGGGGCTTGAGCTAGAGCATCAATTTCACTACCGATTCGGACGGGTCGCGGGATTTGCCGGCCTTGTGCAATTCGTCGAGGTAGTCGGCCCATAGCTGCTCCTGGCGCAGGCACAGCTGCTCGAGGTATTCCCAGGTGAACAATCCTGAGTCATGGCCGTCGTCGAAGGTCAGTTTCAGTGCGTATTGACCAGCCGGTTCCAGGCCGCTGAGGCCGACGTTGATCTTGCCGAATTGCAGGATGGGATTGCCGTGGCCCTGGACTTCGGCGGAAGGCGAGTGCACGCGCAGGAACTCGGCGGGCAGGTGGTAGACCTCGCCGGGGGCGTAGGTGAGGGTAAGGGTTCTGGAGGCTTTGTGCAGGTTGATGGCGGTGGGGAGGCGGGCCATGGGTGACTCTCTCTTTGGCTTCAAGCTGCAAGCTTCGAGTGATTCCAGGCATTGTGCAAGGGGGCCGCAACGCGGCCCCCTGCGGTCTTACAGGATGTAGCGCGACAGGTCTTCGTTCTGCGCCAGCTCACCCAGGTGGCTGTTGACGTAGGCGGCGTCGATGTGGATCGGCGACTCGTCGTGGGCGCTGGCCAGGTCGCCGGCGCTGAACGACACCTCTTCGAGCAGGCGCTCGAGCAGGGTGTGCAGGCGGCGGGCACCGATGTTCTCGGTTTTCTCGTTGACCTGGTAGGCGATCTCGGCCAGGCGCTTGAGGCCCTCGTCGGCGAACTCGATGTTCAGGCCCTCGGTCTTGAGCAGGGCGCTGTACTGCTCGGTCAGCGAGGCGTGCGGCTCCTTGAGGATGCGCTCGAAGTCTTCCGGGGTCAGCGCCTTGAGCTCGACACGGATCGGCAGACGGCCCTGCAATTCGGGCACCAGGTCGCTCGGCTTGCTCAGGTGGAACGCACCGGAGGCGATGAACAGGATGTGGTCGGTCTTGACCATGCCCAGCTTGGTATTGACGGTGCAGCCTTCGATCAGCGGCAGCAGGTCGCGCTGCACGCCTTCACGGGAAACATCGGCGCCGCCGACGTTGCCACGCTTGGCAACCTTGTCGATCTCGTCGATGAACACGATACCGTGCTGCTCGACCGCTTCCAGGGCCTTGGCCTTGAGCTCTTCCTCATTGACCAGGCGGCCGGCTTCTTCGTCACGGACCATCTTCAGCGCGTCCTTGACCTTGAGCTTGCGTGCCTTGCGCTTGCCCTTGCCCATGTTGGCGAACAGGCTTTGCAGCTGGTTGGTCATCTCTTCCATGCCGGGTGGCGCGGCGATCTCGACACCCATGCTTTCGGCGACTTCGATCTCGATTTCCTTGTCGTCAAGCTGGCCTTCGCGCAGGCGCTTGCGGAACAGCTGGCGAGTGTTGGAGTCGCTGCTGCTCTGCTGGGCTTCCTCGCTGAAGCTGCTGACCCGCGCCTGTGGCAGCAGGGCGTCGAGGATGCGGTCCTCGGCGGCGTCCTCGGCGCGGTGGCGCACGCGGACGATCTCCTGCTCGCGCAGCATCTTCAGCGCGGCGTCGGCCAGGTCGCGGATGATCGATTCGACGTCACGGCCGACATAGCCGACCTCGGTGAACTTGGTCGCTTCGACCTTGATGAACGGTGCGTTGGCCAGCTTGGCCAGGCGGCGGGCGATTTCAGTCTTGCCCACGCCGGTGGGGCCGATCATCAGGATGTTCTTGGGGGTGACTTCGGCACGCAGCTCGGCGGGGAGCTGCATGCGCCGCCAGCGGTTGCGCAGGGCAATGGCGACGGCGCGTTTGGCGTCGTCCTGGCCGATGATGTGGCGGTTGAGTTCGTGGACGATTTCGCGTGGGGTCATGGACATGATGTGTGGGGTCCTCAAGCACAGTGATCAGTGTGGAAAAGTCCCGCTGCGAGCGGGACGCCAAAACAACTGATTCACTCGGCCAGGTCCTGCTCCTCGATGGTCAGGTTGTGGTTGGTGAACACGCAGATGTCGCCGGCGATGTTCAGGGCGGCCTCGGTGATCTCGCGGGCCGACAGGTCGGTCTTGTTCAGCAGGGCGCGGGCCGCGGCCTGGGCATAGCCACCGCCGGAACCCATGGCGATCAGCCCGTCCTCGGGTTCGACCACGTCGCCGTTGCCGGTGATGATCAGGGATGCATCCTTGTTGGCCACGGCCAGCATCGCTTCCAGGCGGCTCAGCGAGCGGTCGGTACGCCATTCCTTGGCCAGCTCGACGGCGGCACGCACCAGGTGGCCGGAGTGTTTCTGCAGCTGGGCTTCGAAGCGCTCGAACAGGGTGAAGGCATCGGCGGTGGCACCGGCAAAACCGGCGATGACCTGGCCGTTGTACAGGCGCCGCACTTTCTTGGCGTTGCCTTTCATCACGGTGTTGCCGAGGGAAACCTGGCCGTCGCCGCCCATGACGACTTTGCCGTTACGGCGGACAGAAACGATGGTAGTCAAGGGGAGAGTCTCCACGCAGCGGGGCGAAAATGCCTGATGCAGACTCATATGGGGGGAGGGGGGAAGGATTTCAACCGAGAGGGATGAATGGTTGTTTCAAGGCATTGCCTGGCAGGCCTGCTCCACACAATGACCCCGGGGGCTTCGTGGGAGCGGGCTTGCCCCGCGATGGCGTTACTCAGGCCTCGTGGCAGACGTGCCCATCGACCAAGGTATAACGCACCGCGCCCGGCAGGCAGTGGCCGATGAACGGGCAGTTCTCGCCGCGGGAGAACCAGTGTTCGCCGGCCACGGTCGAGGCTTTCGGGTCGAACAGCACCAGGTCGGCGGCGGCGCCGACTTTCAGCTCGCCGGCTGGCAGGCGCATGGCCGTGGCCGGGCCGCTGCTCAGGCGTGCCAACAAGGTCGGCAGGTCGAGCAGGCCGTCCTCCACCAGGGTCATGGCCAGCGGCAACAGTAGCTCGACACTGCTGATGCCTGGCTCGGTGGCGCCGAACGGCGCCAGCTTGGCATCGCGCTCGTGGGGCTGGTGATGGCTGGAGATTGCCTGGATCACCCCAGACTTTACCGCCTCGCGCAGGCCGTCGCGGTCGGCGGCGGTGCGCAGTGGCGGCTGCACGTGGTACAGGCTTGAGAAGTCGCGCAGGGCCTCATCGGTGAGGATCAGCTGGTACAGCGCCACATCGGCGGTGACCGGCAGCCCCAACTGCTGGGCCTGGGCGATCAGCCGGGCGCCACGGGCGCTGGTGATCTGTGTGAAGTGAGCGCGTACGCCGCTCTGCTCGACCAGCAGCAGGTTGCGGGCCAGGGCCACGGTCTCGGCGGTTTCCGGGATGCCAGGCAGGCCGAGGAAGCTGGCCATCGGCCCCTCGTGGGCGAGGCCGCCCTGGGCCAGGTCACGGTCCTGGGAATGGAACACCACGGTCAGGTCGAAGGTGGCGGCGTATTCCAGGGCGCGAGCCAGGGTGCGGTTGTTGGGGATCTCTTTCAGGCCGTTGCCGAAGGCCACGCAGCCAGTGTCGCGCAGGGCCACCAGTTCGGCCAGTTGCTCGCCTTCCAGGCCTTTGGTCAGGGCACCGATCGGATAGACCTTGCTGTTGGCCGCTTCGCGGGCGCGGTCAAGGATCAGTTCGGCGACGGCCGAGGTGTCCAATACTGGCTTGGTCTGCGGTGGGCAGCACAGGCTGGTGACGCCACCGGCGACCGCGGCGCGGGTTTCGCTGGCGATGTTGCCTTTGCGGCTGTAGCCAGGTTCGCGCAGGGAGACACCGAGGTCGACCAGGCCTGGGGCGGCGACCAGGCCATCGGCCTGGATCATGCGGCTGGCGCTGAAGCCGGCTGGAGCCGCGCCGATGGCGGCAATGCGCCCGCCGTCGAGGTGCAGGTCGGTGACCTTGTCCAGGCCGCTGGCAGGATCGATGACCCGGGCGCCGATAATGCTGATGGTCACTGGGCGTTCTCCTGCTCGAATTGACGTTGCGCGTTCTGCCCGCTCATGGCCATGGACAGTACTGCCATGCGTACGGCGATGCCGTAGGTGACCTGATTGAGGATCACCGAATGCTGGCCGTCGGCCACTGCCGACTCGATCTCCACGCCGCGGTTGATCGGGCCCGGGTGCATGACGATGGCGTCGGGTTTGGCACCGGCCAGGCGCGCGGTGGTCAGGCCGAACAGGCGGTAGAACTCGCCCTCGCTGGGCAGCAGGCCGCCGGCCATTCGCTCACGCTGCAGGCGCAGCATGATCACCACGTCGACATCCTTGAGGCCTTCGGCGAGGTCCGTGTACACCTTCACGCCGTACTGCTCGATGCCGATCGGGATCAGCGTCTTCGGGCCGATCACGCGTATGTCCGGGCAGCCCAGCGCCTTGAGCGCGAGCATGTCGGAGCGGGCCACGCGCGAGTGCAGGATATCGCCGACGATGGCCACCGACAGGTTCTCGAAGCTGCCCTTGTGCCGACGGATGGTCAGCATGTCGAGCATGCCCTGGGTCGGGTGGGCGTGGCGGCCGTCACCGCCGTTGATCACCGCCACGTCCGGGCACACGTGCTCGGCGATGAAATGGGCGGCGCCGGAGTCGGAGTGGCGCACGACGAACATGTCGGCGGCCATGGCCTCCAGGTTGCGCAGGGTGTCGAACAGGGTCTCGCCCTTGCTGGTCGAGGAGGTCGACACGTTCAGGCTGATCACGTCCGCCGACAGGCGCTGGGCGGCCAGCTCGAAGGTGGTGCGGGTACGGGTGGAGTTCTCGAAGAACACGTTGCACACGGTCTTGCCGCGCAGCAGCGGGACTTTCTTCACGGCCCGGGCGCCGACTTCGAGGAACGAGTCGGCGGTGTCGAGGATCTCGGTCAGCAGTTCGCGGGGCAAACCGTCGAGCGAGAGGAAGTGGCGCAGCTGGCCCTGATCATTGAGCTGCAGCGGGCGCTTGGCGTCGAATGGCGTCATCGCGGGGGACTCTTAAAGGGCGGATGCGGGAGCGAGGTCCTGGCGCTCGAGGGCGAGCGGCGTGGGTCCGGTCAATTTTACCCGTTCATGGGCGGCCAGGGACAGGGTGGCGCCAAGCACATTCGGGCGGATCGGCAGCTCGCCGGCATCCAGGTCGAGCAGGCACACCAGTGTCACGCTGGCCGGGCGGCCGTAGTCGAACAGCTCGTTGAGCGCGGCGCGGATGGTACGCCCGCTCATCAGCACGTCGTCCACCAGCACCAGGTGCTGGCCTTCGATTTCGAAAGGCAGTTCCGAGGGGCGCACCTGCGGGTGCAGGCCGTTCTGGCTGAAATCGTCACGGTAGAAGGAAACGTCCAGGGTCCCCAGCGGGCTCTGGTCGCCGAGCTCGGCCTGCAGGGCCTGGGCCACCCACACGCCGCCGGTGCGGATGCCGATGAAGCGTGGCTCGGCGAACGTGCGGCGGGCCAGGTGGGCGCGAAGGTCGACGGCCATCTGCCGGATCAGGTCGGCGGGATTGGGTAGGCTCATTGCGTGCTCCTCGGAAGGCGGGCGCCGGCAAGCCGCCGGCGGCAAAGCGGATTTAAGTGTTGGCCTCCAGCCAGCCTTGCAGCAGCAGGGCCGCGGCGATGGCGTCGACCGGATTGTCGCGGTAGCTGCCATGCCGGCCGCCACGGGCCATCTGCTCGCCCTTGGCTTCGAAGGTGGTGAGCCGTTCGTCGTGGGTGTGTACCGGCAGGTTGTAGCGGCCGTGCAGGCGACGGGCGAATTTTTCGGCGCGTTCGCTCATCTCGCTGGGCGTGCCGTCCATGTTCAGCGGCAGGCCGACGACGATGGCGTCGGGTTTCCATTCCTTGATCAGCTTCTCGACCTGGTTCCAGTCCGGCACGCCGTTCTGCGCCTTGAGCGTGCACAGTTCTCGGGCCTGGCCGGTGATCACCTGGCCGACGGCCACGCCGATCTGCCGGGTGCCGTAGTCGAAGCCAAGCAGCAAGCGCAGTTCGGCCATCAGGCGTGGCCCGCCTGGCTGGTCAGCAGGCTAAGGTTGATCCCCAGGCTGGCGGCGGCGGCGCCCAGGCGCATGTCGCTGGCCATGCCGAAGATGATCTCGGGGTCGAAGGGGCAGTTGAGCCAGGCGTTGTCGGCAAGCTCGGCCTCCAGCTGGCCGGCTTCCCAGCCCGCGTAGCCCAGGGTGATCAGGCTCTTGCGCGGACCGTCGCCGGCGGCGATGGCGAACAGCACGTCCTGGGAGGTGGACAGCGACAGGCCCTCCAGCTCGACCGTGGCCTGGTAGCTGCGGTCGTTGCTGTGGAGTACGAAGCCGCGGTCGGTCTGCACCGGGCCGCCCTGGTAGATCGGGATGTGCAGGGTGCTGGCGGGCGGCTCATCGTCCGGGCGCAACTGCTCGAGGATGTCGGCCAGGTTCAGCTCCTGCGGGCGGTTGACCACCAGGCCCATGGCGCCGTGGGCATTGTGCTCGACGATGTAGGTGAGGGTCTGGGCAAAGTTCGGATCGGCCATGTGCGGCATGGCGATCAGGAACTGGTGCTTGAGGTAGCTGGGGGCGAGGGTCTTCATGTCCGCTAGTGTGGCGCCAGGTGGCGAGGCTGACAAGCCGGCTCCTCCACCGATCGTGCAGAACTCAAGCCATGCGCTGTCCCTGTGGGAGCTGGCTTGCCAGCGATGGGCCGCAACGCGGACCCGATCAGTTGCTCGACAGCCGGTCACCCCGGGCAAAGCGCCAGGTACGGATGATCTCCAGGCGGTCGAACTCCGCCAGGTCCCCGGTGAATGGCGCGAAGGGCGCCGCCAGGCGCACGATGCGCTGGGCAGCCTGGTCCAGCACGGGCTGGCCGGAGGACTCCAGCACCAGCACCTCGTACAGCGAACCGTCGCGGTTGATCGACACCATCATCCGCAGGCTGCCGTACATCTGCTGGCGCCGGGCTTCTTCGGGGTAGTTGAGGTTGCCGATGCGCTCGACCTTCTTGCGCCACTCTTCCTTGTACCAGGCACCCTTGTCGCGCAGGGTCGAGGCGGCATTCAGACGGTGGATGCGCGGGCGTTTGGCGTAAAGCTGCTGTTCCTGGGACAGTTCGGCCTCGAGGCTGGCGATCTGGCTGGACAGCTGCGAACTGTCGAAGTCCGGTACCTTGGCCTCGGGCTTGGGTTGCGGCTTGCTCTCCTTGGGCCTGGGCTCGGCTTTCTGCGGCTTCGGCGCCTGGGTGGCGACCACGGACTTCGCCGGTGCCGGGGGTGTTTGCGGTTTCGCCGCCGGGGGCGGGGTGATCTTGTTGATCTTGCTGTCCTGGAACGGCGCGACCTCGGTGGTCTTGGGCACCGCTTTCTTGTCCAGCGTACCGCTACCCTGCTGGTTGTCCTGGGCTTGGAAATCGGCCTTCTCGGGCGCTTTCTCGCTCTTGAAGGTGGCCAAGGTGATATCCATGGCGTGTCGGATTTCGGCCGGTTTGACCACGGTGAAACCCACGCCCAGGATCAGCGCCAGGTGCACCAGGGTGGCCAGGAACAGGGTGAAACCGAGCCGGTCCACCGGGCGGACGCGCGGTGGCAGCAGGTCGGGTGGGATGTCGGCGGGAAGCGTCATCGGGTATCCAGCAACCGCTAGGCTCTGTACCAAAAGCCTTGATACTTGTTCATGCTGCGTTGAAAACAGCCTCGGAATGCTCATGTACTCCAGTACACTCCGCTTCCTCGGCTGTTTTCGCCTTGCCTGACCTGCGTCTCAAGACTTTTCGTACAGAGCCTAGGCGGGGCAGCAGCTCAGTCGAAAAGGACCGGCATCATACCCCACTGCGCGGTGTTGCCACCTGTCTTCGGTCAGCGCGCCTGAAGCTTGCGATCAATGGCGTCCATCAATTGCCCGCCGATATTGGTGTTGAAGGCGGCGTCGATCTCGCGGATGCAGGTCGGGCTGGTGACGTTGATTTCGGTGAGGTAGTCGCCGATCACGTCCAGGCCGACGAACAGCAGGCCCTTTTCACGCAAGGTCGGGCCGACCTGGGCGGCGATCCAGCGATCGCGCTCGCTCAACGGGCGGGCTTCGCCGCGACCACCGGCGGCCAGGTTGCCGCGGGTCTCGCCGCTGGCCGGGATGCGCGCCAGGCAGTAGTCCACCGGCTCGCCGTCGATCATCAGGATGCGCTTGTCGCCGTCCTTGATCGCCGGCAGGTAGGCCTGCGCCATGATCTGCTGGGCGCCGAGCGCGGTCAGGGTCTCGAGGATCACCGACAGGTTGGGGTCGCCGACCCGGTGACGGAAGATCGAAGTGCCACCCATGCCATCCAGCGGTTTGAGAATCACATCACCATGCTCGGCGGCGAATTCGCGGATGATGTCGGGGCGGCGGCTGACCAGCGTGGGGGGCGTGCACTGCGGGAACAGCGTGGCGAACAGCTTCTCGTTGCAGTCGCGCAGGCTCTGCGGCTTGTTGACCACCAGCACGCCTTCGGCCTCGGCCTGTTCCAGCAGGTAGGTGCTGTAGACGAACTCCATGTCGAAGGGCGGGTCCTTGCGCATCAGGATCACGTCCAGCTCGGCCAGGGTGCTGTCCTGCTCCTCGCCCAGTTCGAACCAGCGGGCCGGGTCGGCGAACACCTTGAGCGGGCGCATGCGTGCGCGGGCCTTGCCCTGGCCCTGGTACAGATCGCGCTGCTCCATGTAGAACAGGCTCCAGCCGCGGGCCTGGGCGGCCAGCAGCATGGCCAGCGAGCTGTCCTTTTTGTAGGAGATGGACGCGATGGGGTCCATGACAATCCCGAGGCGAACGCTCATGGGTAGTTCCTCTTGGCGGCCCTAGGCCGCGATGGCACGAAAGAAAAGTGGCTCAGGGTGGCGCCGGGCGCGCCCACGGTCAAGGGGCGGGCGGATGGAATGGCCTTCGGGAGTGTGCTAAAAAGGCTCGATCCAGCTTCAAGCTCCAAGCCACAAGCTGCAAGAGAGCCGGGCTGCACACCCATTTGCTTTTACTTGACGCTTGTAACTTGCAGCTTGCCGCTCAGACCAGAGCAGCAAATGATGGCGAACTATATGGAACAACCCCTGAAGGTGATGGTGATCGACGATTCCCGCACGATCCGCCGCACCGCGCAGATGTTGCTCGGCGAGGCAGGCTGCGAGGTGATCACCGCCAGTGACGGCTTCGACGCCCTGGCCAAGATCGTCGACCACAAACCGCGGGTCATCTTCGTCGACGTGCTGATGCCGCGCCTCGATGGCTACCAGACCTGCGCCATCATCAAGCACAACAGCGCGTTCAAGGACACCCCGGTGATCCTGCTCTCTTCCCGCGACGGCCTGTTCGACAAGGCCCGCGGCCGGGTGGTCGGCTCCGACCAGTTCCTGACCAAACCGTTCAGCAAGGAAGAACTGCTCGACGCGATCCGTGCCTGCGTGCCCGGTTTCGCCGCGCAGGATCCACACGCACCCTGACGCCGCCCACGCAAGGCGGCGTCTCTATTTCCTGATGGGGAAACAGCATGGCCCGAGTTCTGATTGTCGACGACTCGCCGACAGAGATGTACAGATTGACCGAATGGCTGGAGAAGCACGGCTATGGGGTGCTCAAGGCCGACAACGGTGCCGACGGCGTGGCCCTGGCCCGCCAGGAAAAGCCCGACGCGGTGCTGATGGACATTGTCATGCCCGGCATGAACGGATTCCAGGCCACCCGCCAGTTGAGCAAGGACCCGGAAACCAGCGCCATCCCGGTGATCGTGGTCACCACCAAGGACCAGGAAACCGATCGGATCTGGGCCCAGCGCCAGGGCGCCCGCGACTTCCTGACCAAACCTGTGGAAGAAGACGCGCTGATCGCCAAGCTCAAAGAAGTGCTGCAGGCTTGACCACCCGGCCCCAGGGCGCATCGCTGACCGCCTTCGAGCTGCTGCTGGACATCGACCGGCGCTGCCGCCTGCTGGTGGCCGACCAGCCACCGCAGGACATCCGCCTGCAACAATGGAGCGGCATCGGCTTTCGTGTCGCCGGGCAGTGGTTCGTCGCGCCCATGGGTGAAGTCGCCGAAGTGTTGCGCGAACCCCGCGGTAGCCGGGTGCCGGGTGTGCAGCCCTGGGTGCGCGGAGTGGCCAACCTGCGTGGGCGGCTGCTGCCGGTGATGGACCTGTGTGCATTCTTCGGCCTGGGGCCGGCGGCGGCGGGCAAGCAACGGCGGGTGCTGGTGCTGGATCACGAAGAGCTGTTCGCCGGGCTGCTGGTGGACGAAGTGGTCGGCCTGCAGCACTTCGCCCTGAGCAGCCTCGAGCTGTCGCCGCCGCAACCGTTGATCCGCGCGGCCGCGCCCTTCGTGCAGGGCCATTTTCCCCGTGAGCGCAATTGGGCGATCTTCAGCCCGTTCGCCCTGGCCCAGGCGCCGGGCTTTCTCGATGTGGCGTTGTAGAGGACTTTCGACGTGAACAAGCCAGGACCCACCGTTGCCGCAGCCGGCGTCTCGCCCGCCGCCGTGGCCCAACGCCCGCGCAGCACCGCGCAGATCACCGTGCTGTTCGTGGTGCTGATCCTGTCGATCGTCCTGTTGTTCGCCAACTTCGCCTACCTCAACACCCAGGCCAACCACGACAAGCAGTACATCGGCCATGCCGGCGAGCTGCGCGTGCTGTCCCAGCGCATTGCCAAGAACGCCACCGAGGCGGCGGCGGGCAAGGCGCTGGCGTTCAGGCTGCTCAGCGACGCGCGCAACGACTTCGAGCGGCGCTGGAGCTACCTGCGCGAGGGGGACAAGACCACCGGCCTGCCCGCCGCGCCCGCCACGGTACGCGACGAAATGGACGCGGTGCGCCAGGACTGGGAGAACCTGCGCAAGAACACCGACACCATCCTGGCCAGCGAACAGACCGTGCTGTCGTTGCACCAGGTCGCGGCCACCCTGGCCGAGACCGTTCCGCAGTTGCAGGTCGAATACGAGAAAGTGGTGGAAATCCTGCTGCAGAGCGGTGCGCCGGCCAACCAGGTGGCCGTGGCCCAGCGCCAGTTGCTGTTGGCCGAGCGCATTCTCGGCTCGGTCAACACCGTGCTCGCCGGTGACGAGACTTCGGTGCAGGCCGCCGATGCCTTCGGCCGCGACGCCAGCCGCTTCGGCCAGGTGCTCGAGGGCATGCTCGCCGGCAACCCGGCGATCCAGGTCACCCGCGTCGAGGACGCCGATGCCCGGGCGCGGCTGGCCGAGATCGCCGAACTGTTCCAGTTCGTCTCGGGCTCGGTGGACGAAATCCTCGAGACTTCGCCCGAACTGTTCCGCGTGCGCGAGGCTGCCGGTAACATCTTCAGCCTGTCGCAGACCCTGCTCGACGAGGCCTCGCACCTGGCCAACGGCTTCGAAAACCTGGCCGGCGGGCGTACCCTCGATACTGTCGGCGGCTACGTACTCGGCCTGCTGGCACTGGCCTCGATCATCCTCATCGGCCTGGTGATGGTGCGCGCCACCCACCGCCAGCTCCGCGAGACCGCGGAAAAGAACGAGCGCAACCAGCAGGCGATCATGCGCCTGCTCGACGAGATCGAGGAACTGGCCGACGGCGACCTGACCGTGACCGTTTCGGTGACAGAGGACTTCACCGGAGCCATCGCCGACTCGATCAACTTCTCGGTCGACCAGCTGCGCGACCTGGTAGCCACCATCAACCACAGTGCCGAGCAGGTCGCCGCTGCGGTGCAGGACACCCAGAACACCGCCCGTCAACTGGCCAAGGCCTCCGAGCACCAGGCCGAGCAGATCAGCGAGGCGTCCGAGGCGGTGGGCGACATGGTCGAGTCGATCGACCGGGTCTCCGCGCATGCCTATGAATCGGCCAAGGTGGCCGAGCGTTCGGTGGCCATCGCCAACAAGGGCAACGAGGTGGTGCACAACACCATCCACGGCATGGACAATATCCGCGAGCAGATCCAGGACACCGCCAAGCGGATCAAGCGCCTGGGTGAGTCCTCCCAGGAGATCGGCGATATCGTCAGCCTGATCGACGACATTGCCGAGCAGACCAACATCCTCGCCCTCAACGCGGCCATCCAGGCATCGCTCGCCGGCGAGGCCGGCCGCGGCTTTGCCGTGGTCGCCGACGAGGTGCAGCGCCTGGCCGAGCGCTCGTCCTCGGCAACCCGGCAGATCGAGGCGTTGGTACGCACCATCCAGGCCGATACCAACGAGGCGGTGATCTCCATGGAGCAGACCACCGCCGAAGTGGTGCGCGGCGCGCGCCTGGCCCAGGACGCCGGCGTGGCCCTGGCAGAGATCGAAGGCGTGTCGCAGACGATGGCCGACCTTATTCACAGCATCTCCGATGCCGCTCAGTTGCAGACGTCGTCTGCCGGGCAGATTTCCCACACCATGGCGGTGATCCAGCAGATCACCGCGCAGACCTCCGCCGGTTCCGGCGCCACGGCCGACAGCATCCGCCACCTGGCACGCATGGCCAGCGAGATGCGCCGCTCGGTATCCGGTTTCACCCTGCCCAAGCCGGTGGAGCGGTCGTGAGCGGGGCGAGCATGGCCGGCCCGGGCAATACGGCCGGCGAGCGCCACGACACGGTGGCCCTGGCCTGGATCAAGGCCCCCCTCCTCGATTGCCTGGCGCAGGCGCGCCAGGCCCTGGAGCGTTTCTCGGCGGAGCCAGGCGACCTGTCGATGCTGGCGTTCTTCGTCGACAACCTGCACCAGGTGCACGGTTGCCTGCACCTGCTCGAATTGCCGGGCGCGACGCGCCTGGCCGAGGAACTGGAGCTGCTGGGACGGGCCATGGCCGAGGGCCAGGTGAGCCCTCGCGGTGACTGCCTGGGCGCGCTGTTCCGGGGACTTGAGCAATTGCCGCCTTACCTGGATCGCCTGCGGGGAGCGCGTCACGACTTGCCGCTGGTGGTCATGCCGTTGCTCAACCAGCTGCGGGTCTGCCGGGGTGCCGAGCCCCTGGCCCAGGGCAGCCTGCTGGGCGAACTCGGGCAGCGCCTGGCGGGCGCCGCGGACCTCGCCAACCTCGACCTTTCCCTGGGGAGCTGGCGTGAGCACATGCAGGCCGGCCCTGGGCGGGACGCGCTGCGTTCGGTGGTGATGGCCCTGTGCGATGACCTGATGCGCATCAAGGACCGTCTCGACCCCTTTGTCAGTGGCGAGCATCCGCCCCGCGAGTCGTTGGAAACCTTGCTGCCACCCTTGCGCCATGTCGCAGATACCCTGGCAGTGCTGGGTTTCCAGCAGCCACGACGAGTAATCATCGACCAGGTGCTGGCGCTGCAGGCGCAGGTCGAGAAGGACGGCGCGGTGGACGAGGCGCTGTTGATGGATGTCGCCGGGGCGCTGTTGTACGTCGAGGCGACCCTCAACGGCATGGTCGGCCCGCTGGAGGAGACCTCGCCAGGCAACCTGCCTGGTTCTGACCTTGCCGAGATTCGCCAACTGGTACTTAACGAGTCGCTCAATGTGCTGCAGCAGGCCAAGGACCTGATCGGCGACTGCCTGGAGTCGGACTGGTCGCGTCAGCGCCTGCAGGCCTTGCCCGGTTTGCTGCAGCAGGTGCGCGGGGCGTTGGCGATGCTGATGCTGCCGGCCGCCGCCGAGGTGTTCGGTGGGTGCGCGGGGTATGTGCAGGGCTGGTTGGTCCATGTGGAGGACGAGCCGCTGCCCGATGAGCTGGCCCACCTGGCCGATGCCCTGTGCGCCGGGGAGGCCTGGTTGCAGTGGCGGGTGGCCGATCCGCTGGCCGATGCCCAGCGTTTCATCGACATGGCCCACGCCAGCCTGACCGCCCTGGGCGTGCAATGCCCGCGCCTCGAGCGGCCCTTGGCTGGCTCCGGCATGGCGGACGGTGTCGATGACGAGTTGCGCGAGGTTTTTCTCGAAGAGGCCGGCGAACTGTTGCCTGAACTCGAGCGCCAGTGGCTGCGTTGGCGTGCCGACAACGGCCTGCGCGAGGCACTGATCGAGGTACGCCGCGCGCTGCATACGCTCAAGGGCAGCGGGCGGATGGTTCACGCAGAGGCCGTGGCAGAACTCGCCTGGGGCGCCGAGCACCTGCTCAACCGGGTGCTGGAGGGGCGCATCACACTGAGCGCCGAAGGCCTGGTGGCCTTGCAGCAAGTGTTCGTGCGCCTGCCCGACCTGCTCGCCGACTTCGCCGCCAGCCAATTGCCGCCCACTGCGGAGATAGAGCAACTGGCCGGGCATCTGCACGCACTGGCGCTCAATGACACGCCGGCCAGCGCCAGCATCGACGGGCTCGATCCGCAGCTGCTGGAGATTTTCCGTAACGAGGCCCAGGGGCACCTGGCCGGGCTCGATGTTTTCCTGCAGGTGGCTGGTGCCCAAGGCACAGTGGTCAGCGACAGCCTGCAACGCGCCTTGCACACCCTCAAGGGCAGCGCCGCCATGGCCGGCGTGATGCCGGTGGCGGAACTGGCCACCGCGCTCGACCGCCTGGTGCGCGAGTACAAAGGTCACCACCTGCCTTTACAGCAGGCCGAGATCGAGCTGCTGGAGGCTGCGCGTGCGCTGTTCCACCTGGGGCTGGCCCAGTTGGATAGCTCACCATTGGCTGCCATCCCGGGGGCTGCGGCGTTGATCGAGCAGGTCGGGCAAACGGTCGATGCCAGGCTCGCCCGGCACCAGGCCGAGCCGCACCCGTCGCGCCGGGCCAGACGTGACCCGCAACTGACGGCCACCTTCCTGACCCTGGGCATGGATATCCTGCTTGACGCCGAGGCGCGGCTGGCCAACTGGCAGGCCGACCCCACGCAGCATCATGAGCTGCACCTGCTGCTCGAGGAAATGACCACCCTCAGCCATGGTGCGCACCAGGCTGAGCTGTGGCAGGTGGATGAAGTCTGCGAAGGGCTGCTCGACCTCTATGGCGCGGTCGAAGAGGGCAGCCTTGCGGTGACACCGCGTTTCTTTGCCATCGCCCGTCAGGCCCACGAAGCGCTGCTCGACCTGTTCGACGAAATAGCCGCCGGGCAGGATCCGACCGCCCGCCCCGATTGCCTGGCCGCCTTGCATGGCTTGCTTGACGATGCCCTCGACCCGGCGGCCCTGGGGTTGGTCGGCGCAGCTGGCGCGACAGTGCTGCCCCAACCTGGCCAGCTGCCGGACCCCGCTGTCGTCGAGCTGTTTCTCGAGGAGGCCGCGGATATTCTCGAGGGCGCCGACCAGGCACTGCGGCAATGGAAGGACGATCCCGAAAGCCTGTCACCGCTGTCTGCGTTGCAACATGATGTTCTGACCCTCAAGGGCGGTGCGCAGATGGCCGCGATTGGCGCCATCGAAGTGCTTGCCCAGGAGCTCGCGCTGCTCTACGAAGGGCTGGTGGACCGGCGGATCGGGGCAAGCCCAGGGCTGTTCGAGATGCTCGCACGCAGCCATGACGCCCTGGCTGAGATGCTGCGCAGCTTGCGCGAGGGCCAGTCACCGCTGTCGGCGGTGGCGTTGCTGGGCGAGCTGCGCGATTTCCGCCATAACGCTCCGCCACCTGGCCCGACCGAGGCGCAGGACGACACGCAGGAAAGCGAAGGCGACAAGGAACTACTGGAGGTTTTCCTCGAAGAGAGCTCCGATATCCTCGAAAGCGCGGCCCAGTCCCTGGCGCGTTGGCAGGCCGACCCGCGCAACACGGTCGAGGTGGAGAACCTGTTGCGCGACCTGCACACCCTAAAGGGTGGGGCGCGCATGGTCGAGATCGCCGCCATCGGCGACCTGGCCCATGAGCTGGAATTCCTGTACGAGCTGCTGGCGGCCGCGCGGCTGCCGTCGACGCCGGCCTTGTTCAGCCTGCTGCAGAACTGCCATGACCGCCTGGCGCACATGCTCGACGCGGCGCGCCTGGGTGAGCCGCTGCACGCGGCGACGGCGCTGATCGACTATATCCGCAACTTCTCCAGCGCCGCGCTGACCGACAGCGCCGCCGGGCAGCCCCAGGCCGAGCCCGCCCCGGCCGAAGCCCCGGCTGTCGCGCCCGAGCGGGCCGGGGACATGGTCAAGGTCGATGCCGAACTGCTTGACGACCTGGGCAACCTGGCCGGCGAGCATTCGGTGATCCGTGGGCGCATCGAGCAGCAGGTCAACGATGCGCAGTTCGCTCTCAACGAGATGGAGACCACGCTGGAGCGCATGCGCGACCAGCTGCTGCGCCTGGATATCGAGACCCAGGGGCGGATCTCGAGCCGGCACCAGTTCGAGGGTGACGCCTATGACGACTTCGACCCCCTGGAGATGGACCGTCATTCGCAGTTGCAGCAATTGTCGCGGGCGCTGTTCGAGTCCACCTCGGACCTGCTCGACCTCAAGGAGACCCTGCTGCAGCGGGCCCAGGAAGCGCACAGCCTGTTGCAGCAGCAGGCGCGGGTCAACAGCCAGTTGCAAGAGGGGCTGACCGCCACCTTGATGGTACCGTTCGAACGCCTGGTGCCGCGTTTGCAACGGGTGGTGCGGCAGGTGGCGAGCGAACTGGGCAAACAGGTCGAACTGGTGGTCGGCAATGCCGAGGGCGAGCTGGACCGCAGTGTGCTCGAGCGCATGGTCGCGCCGCTGGAACACATGCTGCGCAATGCCGTCGACCATGGCCTGGAAGCCCGCGAGGCGCGCCTGGCGGCCGATAAGCCGGAGCAGGGCACCATCCACCTGAACCTGCTGCACGAAGGCGCCGACATCGTCATCGAGATGAGCGACGACGGTGCCGGGGTGCCGCTGGAGGCGGTGCGCAACAAGGCGATCAAACGCGGCCTGCTCGATCCGCAGGCACGCTTGAGCGACCACGAGATCCTGCAGTTCATCCTGCGCCCGGGGTTTTCCACTGCCGAGAAGATCACCCAGATCTCCGGGCGCGGCCTGGGCATGGACGTGGTCCATGAAGAGGTCAAGCAGCTGGGCGGTTCGATGAGCATCGAGTCCAGCCCCGGCAAGGGCGCGCGCTTCCTGATCCGCTTGCCGTTCACCGTGTCGGTGAACCGGGCGCTGATGGTGCACGTGGAGGATGAGCAGTACGCTATTGGGCTGAACACCATCGAGGGCATCGTGCGCGTGCCGCCATCGGAGCTCGAGGCCTGCTACCGACTCGACCCGCCACGCTACAGCTATGCCGGCCATGACTACGCGCTGCGTTACCTCGGCGAGCTGCTGCAGGAGGGTACGCAACCCAACCTGCTGGGCCAGAGCGTGCCGCTGCCGGTGCTGCTCACCCATTCCCACGAGCAATCGTTCGCGATCCAGGTCGACAGCCTGTCGCCCAGCCGCGAGATCGTGGTCAAGAGCCTGGGCCCGCAGTTCGCGGCGGTGCCGGGGCTGTCCGGTGCCACCCTGCTTGGTGACGGGCGGGTGGTGCTGATTCTCGACCTGCTCGGCCAGTTGCGTGGCCAGCAGCGACGCCTGGCGCGCCTGCCGGGCGCGGCGCAGGGGCAGCATCTGCTGACCGGCCCGGTGCCCAGGCGGCCATTGCTGGTGATGGTGGTGGACGACTCGGTGACCGTGCGCAAGGTCACCAGCCGCCTGCTCGAACGCCACGGCATGAGCGTGCTGACCGCCAAGGACGGGGTGGATGCCATGGCGCTGCTCGAGGAGCACCGCCCGGACGTGTTGCTGCTGGACATCGAGATGCCGCGCATGGACGGCTTCGAGGTGGCAACGCGCATCCGCCGCGACGAACGCCTGGCACAGTTGCCGATCATCATGATCACCTCGCGTACCGGGCAGAAGCACCGCGACCGGGCCATGGCCATCGGCGTCAACGATTACCTCGGCAAGCCCTACCAGGAGTCGGTCCTGTTGCAGAGCATCGCCCACTGGAGCCAGCCCCATGCTTGAACATATCGCCGGCCAGCGCAGCAGCCTCACCGGCCTGCTGTTGCCCCTGGGCGACCGCACCCTGGTACTGCCCAACGTGGCGGTGGCCGAATTGATTGGTCATCGTGCCATCGCCTGCGAGCCAGGAGAGCCGGCCTGGCACCTGGGCTGGGTGGACTGGCGCCAGCAGCGCTTGCCGTTGATCGGTTTCGAGGCGGCCTGTGGCGGGCAGACCACTTGCGGCGAGCGGGCACGGGTGGTGGTGCTCAACGCATTGGGAGATACCGGCCTGCGCTTCCTGGCGTTGCTGCTGCAGGGTATTCCGCGCTCGTGCAAGCTCGACAGCCAGTTGAACTATGTTGACGTGCCGCTGGCCGCGCTGGAGCTGGCGGCAGTGCAGGTGGGCGAGCAGGTGGCGCGGGTGCCGGACCTGGCCGGGCTGGAAAGATTGGTACGTGACGCTGATCTGCAATCTGCAGCTGGCTAGGATGATGGTTGAGCGGGCCCTGTCGCGGGGCTCAGGAACCCTGACTGCTGCGGGAGGTCTGTGCTTGCATGTATTACGGTGAACGCTTCAACGCCTGGACCCACCTGGTCGGCGCGGTACTGGCCTGCATCGGCGCGAGCTGGCTGATCGTCGTGGCGGGCCTGCAGGGCGATCCCTGGAAGATCGTCAGTTTCTCCATCTACGGCTTCACCCTGCTGTTGCTCTACAGCATCTCCACCCTCTACCACAGCACCCGCGGGCGGGCGAAGCGGGTCATGCGCAAGCTCGACCACCTGTCGATCTACCTGTTGATTGCCGGCAGCTACACGCCGTTCTGCCTGGTCAGCCTGCGCGGCCCCTGGGGCTGGAGCCTGTTCGGGGTGGTCTGGGGGCTGGCGCTGGTCGGCATGTTGCAGGAGATCAAGCCGCGCTCCGAGGCACGGATCCTGTCGATCGTCATCTATGCGTTGATGGGCTGGATCGTGCTGGTGGCGGTGAAACCGCTGCTGCACAGCCTGGGTGCCGCGGGTTTCGCCTGGCTGGCGGCCGGCGGTGTGTTCTACACCGTCGGCATCATCTTCTTCGCTTTTGACAGCCGATTCCGCCACTGGCACGGCATCTGGCACCTGTTCGTGATTGCCGGCAGCCTGATGCACTTCGTCGCGGTGTTTTTCTACGTGCGTTAGAAATCGCCCCACAGTTGCTGTGCCACCGACAGGGCCACCACAGGCGCGGTTTCGGTGCGCAGCACGCGAGGGCCGAGGCGGGCGGCGTGGCAGCCGGCAGCCTTGGCCTGCTCGACTTCCGCTTCGCTCAGGCCGCCCTCGGGGCCGATCAGGAAGGCCAGCCTGGCCGGTTTGGCATGGCTGGTCAGTGGCTCGGCCACCGGGTGCAGCACCAGCTTGAGGTCGGCTTCGGTGCTTTTCAGCCACTCGGCCAGGGTCACGGGCGGGTGGATCACCGGCAAGGTCGAGCGCCCGCACTGCTCGCAGGCACTGACAGCCACCTGGCGCCAGTGGGCCAGGCGCTTGTCGGCGCGTTCGTCCTTCAGGCGTACTTCGCAGCGTTCGCTGACGATCGGGGTGATTTCGTTGGCCCCTAGCTCGGTGGCTTTCTGGATCGCCCAGTCCATGCGCTCGCCACGGGACAGGCCCTGGCCGAGGTGGATATGCAAAGGCGAATCGGCCTGGCCGGGAAGTGCCTGGTCGAGGCTGACGCGCACGGTTTTCTTGCCGACTTCGAGCAGTTGGCCGAGGTATTCCTGGCCGCTGCCGTCGAACAGCTGCACGGCGTCGCCAGGGGCCATGCGCAGCACGCGGCCAATGTAGTGGGCCTGGGCTTCGGGGAGCTCGTGCTCGCCAAGGCCCAGTGGGGCGTCGATGAAGAAGCGGGAGAGTCTCATGGGCTTGCTCTGGAAAAAGGCTGACGCAGATCCTGTAGGAGCGGACGAGCCGGCTCCTACAGGTTTCGGGTTGGTCTGGGGCTAGCCCGGATCGCGGAAATCCGGATGGAAGTCGGCCGGCACGGCAACGCTCACCTTGTCGCGGGTGGCGATATCGATCCCTTCGCTGGCCACCTCGGCCAGGAAGTCGATCTGTTCGGGTGTAATCACGTAAGGCGGCAGGAAATACACCACGCTGCCCAGCGGGCGCAACAGTGCGCCACGGCTCAGGGCGTGCTCGAAGACTTTCAGGCCGCGGCGCTCCTGCCAGGGGTAGGCAGCCTTGGTGGCCTTGTCCTGGACCATCTCGATGGCCAGAACCATGCCGGTCTGGCGGATCTCGGCGACGTGAGCATGGTCGGCCAGGTGCGCGGTGGCGCTGGCCATGCGCGCCGACAAGGCCTTGTTGGCCTCGATCACGTTGTCCTGCTCGAAGATGTCCAAAGTGGCCAGGGCCGCGGCGCAGGCCAGCGGATTGCCGGTGTAGCTGTGCGAGTGCAGGAAGGCGCGCAGGGTCGGGTAGTCGTCGTAGAACGCCTGGTAGACCTTGTCGGTGGTCAGGCAGGCGGCCAGCGGCAGGTAGCCGCCGGTCAGGGCCTTGGACAGGCACAGGAAGTCCGGGGTGATGCCGGCCTGCTCGCAGGCGAACATCGTGCCGGTGCGGCCGAAGCCGACGGCGATCTCATCGTGGATCAGGTGCACGTCGTAACGGTCGCAGGCCTCGCGCAGCAGCTTGAGGTACACCGGGTGATACATGCGCATGCCGCCGGCGCCCTGGATCAGCGGTTCGACGATCACCGCAGCGATGCTGGCGTGGTGTTCGGCCAGGGTCTGCTCCATGGCCGCGAACATGTTCCGCGAGTGCTCTTCCCAGCCCATGCCTTCCGGACGCAGGTAGCAGTCCGGGCTCGGCACCTTGATGGTGTCCAGCAGCAGCGCCTTGTAGGTTTCGGTGAACAGCGGCACGTCGCCCACCGACATCGCGGCGATGGTCTCGCCATGATAGCTGTTGGTCAGGGTGACGAAGCGCTTCTTCTGCGCTTTGCCGGTGTTCTGCCAGTAGTGGAAGCTCATCTTCAGCGCCACTTCGATGCACGATGAGCCATTGTCGCCATAGAACACCCGGTCCAGGCCGGCGGGGGTGATCGCTACCAGGCGTTCGGACAGCTCGATCACCGGCTGGTGGCTGAAACCGGCGAGGATCACATGTTCGAGCTGGTCGACCTGGTCCTTGATGCGCTGGTTGATGCGCGGGTTGGCATGGCCAAAAGCGTTGACCCACCATGAGCTGACGGCGTCCAGGTAGCGTTTGCCCTCGAAGTCCTCCAGCCACACGCCCTCGCCGCGCTTGATCGGGATCAGCGGCAGCTGTTCGTGGTCTTTCATCTGGGTGCAGGGGTGCCAAAGGACCTTCAGGTCGCGCTGCATCCACTGATCGTTGAGGCCCATGGGCACTTCTCCTGGCGTTACGGCTCGGTTTGACCGCGTAAGCCTAAGCAATGCCGGGGGGCAGGACAACCGCTCAATGTCGCCAGGCCGGGCGCCATTCCAGCTGGCGGATATGCACGGTGCACTGCGGCAGGGTGGACAGGGTCAGGCGGTCGAGCGGGCCGGGCACGTCGTGCCAGGAGGTGCCGTGGGTGCCGGGCCCGGGCGTGAACTCGGTGTAGTCCAGGTCGCGCAGGGTCAACCAGTAGGCGGTCGAGACGGCCGTGCCGAGCGTGGTGACATCCACTTCAAGCAGCAGGCAATCGACCGTCTGGCCGAAGATGAACTCGATATCGCACTGGCCATGGATGATCAATTCCGTGCCGATCCGCCCCTCGTCGGTCTGGTAACGCGCGCTGTAGACAATGCCATTGGACACGATGTTCAGGCCGGTGGGCGTGCGCCAGGAGCACTCGGGTAGGGGCGCGGAAGGCGTCCACCTGGCAAAATCTTCGGTGTAGATCACTGTTCTTCCCCGGCTCGATGCTTGAGTGCCAGCCAAGGCTGCACGCCCCGGCGACCCAACGCCACTGACAAAATTACCAGTTGCCAAAGGCACTTGATGTCACTGCGGTGGCAGGGTGGGCAGAGGTGACGTATTCTTAACGCATCTCTCCCGGGGCATTGCTCCCCGTCCCTTCTATCGCTTCTCTAACCGGAGTTCGCCATCATGGCTGCTGCTTGGGTGCGCCTGTGCGCGTTGGTATTGATCGGGGTGACCAGCGGCGTCGCGCTGGCCAAGGACAAGACGGCGATCGTCGTCGGTGGTGGCCTGGCGGGCCTGACCGCGGCCTACGAGCTGCAGAGCAAGGGCTGGCAGGTGACCCTGCTGGAAGCCAAGTCGGGCATGGGCGGGCGTTCGGGCCTGGCCACCAGCGAATGGGTCGGCAACAGCAAGACCCAGCCGGTGCTCAACCAGTATCTGGAGCAGTTCAAGGTCGCCACCCTGCCGGCCCCGGAGTTCGTGCGCAACCCCGGCTACCTGATCGACGGTGAATATTTCAGCGCCACCGATCTGGCGACCAAGCAGCCAGCCACTGCCGAGGCGCTCAAACGCTTCGAGAAAACCCTCGACGACCTGGCCCGTTCCATCGAAGACCCGCTCAATCCCGCGGCAAACAGCACCCTGTTCGCCCTCGACCAGATGAACGTGTCCACCTGGCTCGACAAGCTGCAGCTGCCAGCCACCGCCCGTCAGCTGGTCAACCAGCAGATCCGCACCCGCTATGACGAGCCGTCGCGCCTGTCGCTGCTGTACTTCGCCCAGCAAGGCCGGGTCTACCGCAATGTCAGCGACCGTGACCTGCGCGCCGCGCGCCTGCCCGGTGGCAGCCCGGTGTTGGCCCAGGCCTTCGTCAAGCAGCTGAAGACCATCAAGACCAGTTCGCCGGTTACCGCCATCGTTCAGGACAAAGACGGTGTGACCGTCAAGGTCGGCGGCGTCGGCTACCAGGCTGACTATCTGGTCATGGCCGTACCGCTGCGTGCACTGGCCAAGATCCAGATGACACCGGGCCTGGACGGGCAGCACCTGGCCGCCTTGAAGGGCACCAACTATGGCTGGCGCGACCAACTGATGCTCAAGTTCAAGAATCCGGTGTGGGAAAGCCGTGCACGCATGTCCGGGGAAATCTTCAGCAACACTGGCCTTGGCATGCTGTGGATCGAGCCGGCGCTCAAGGGCGGCGCCAACGTGGTGATCAACCTGTCCGGGGATAACGCCCGCTTGCTCCAGGCTTTTGGTGACAAGCAGATGGTCGACCAGGTACTGATCCGCCTGCACGCCTTCTACCCGCAGGCACGCGGCGCCTTCACCGGTTATGAAATCCGTCGCTACAGCACCGACGCCGGCATGGGCGGTGCGTACCTGGCCTACGGCCCGGGGCAGATCAGCAAATACTGGCGCCTGTGGGAGCGCCCGGTACAACGGATCGCCTTTGCCGGCGAACACACCGATGCGCTTTACCCAGGTACCCTCGAAGGGGCCCTGCGTAGCGGCCAGCGTGCCGCGGGGCAGGTCCAGGACCTGGCGGCGGGCAAGTCCTTCGACCCGGCCAAGGCTGCGTCGGTAGCCGCCGCAGCGGCTACTGGAGCGGCCGGCGTCGCGGCCGCGAAGGACAAGGGCGGCTTCTTCTCCAACCTGTTCGGCGGCGCTTCCGACAAGGCTCCGGCCAAGGCGGAGCCCGTGAAGGCCGAGCAGGCCAAGCCGGGCTTCTTCTCGCGTCTGTTTGGCGGTTCTGACAAGCCAGAGGCCAAGGCCGCGCCGATCGCCAAGGCCGAGGAGGTTGCGCCTGCACCGGCAGCCGCGCCGGTTGCGCCGACACCCGTTGCTAAGGAAGAGCCAGTGAAGCCGGCGGCCACCAAGCAGGCCCCCGCCAAGCCTGCGGCCAAGCAGGCCCACAAGCCTGCAGCCAAACCGGCGCCGGTGAAGAAGGCCACCGCCAAGTCGGAACCGGCCAAGAAGCCGGTGGTCAACAGCCAGGCCAAGGCCGGCTGATCTCGGTATAGCCGCCATCGCGGAGCCCTGTGTGAGCGGGCTTGCCCCGCGATGGCGTCGGATCTTCCAAACGTCTATCGTTAATGTTTCCTTAATAGGAAGCTTTCAGAATTAATATCTGGTTTTTCGATAATCAGAAGCTGCTTTTTACGCTTTTATTCGATGCATTACGCGTTAGTCTTGTGCACAGCTTTCACGGGGAAATACGCCAACATGCAACTGCGCAATTCATCTTATCGCTATGGCCTGATCAGCATCGTCCTGCACTGGGGGGTGGCGCTGGCGGTCTTCGGGCTGTTTGGCCTGGGCTTGTGGATGGTCGGCCTTGATTACTACGACCCATGGCGCAAGTCCGGTCCGGACCTGCACAAGAGCATCGGCCTGGTGTTGCTGGCACTGATGCTGTTGCGGGTAGTCTGGCGTTTCGTCAGCCCGCCGCCACCGGCACCGGCCAACCATGGCAAGGTCACCCGGCTGGCCGCCAAGCTGGGCCATCTGGCGCTGTACCTGGGCCTGTTCGCAGTGATGATAGCGGGCTATCTGATTTCCACCGCCGACGGCGTGGGTATTCCGGTGTTCGGCTTGTTCGACGTTCCCGCGCTGGTCAGCGACCTGCCTGACCAGGCTGACTTGGCGGGGGTGATCCACCTCTGGCTGGCCTGGGGCCTGGTGATTTTTGCCGTACTGCACGCATTGGCGGCATTGAAACATCATTTCATCGACCGTGACGCGACCCTGACCCGCATGCTGGGCCGCAAAGCTTGACTCTCAACCTCAATTGCAAAGGAAGGAAGTAAGGATGTTGAAAAAGACTTTTGCCGCTCTGGCGCTCGGTACCGCCCTGATCTCCGCCGGCCAGGCCATGGCCGCCGAGTACAAGATCGACAAGGAAGGCCAGCACGCGTTCGTCGACTGGAAGATCAGCCACCTGGGCTACAGCTTCATCCACGGCACCTTCAAGGACTTCGACGGCAACTTCACCTGGGACAGTGCGAAGCCCGAGGCCAGCAAGATCAGCGTAGACCTGAAGACTGCCAGCCTGTGGTCGAACCACGCCGAGCGTGACAAGCACATCGCCAGCAAGGACTTCCTGGATGTCAAAAAATATCCGGAAGCCAAGTTCGTCTCCACCAGCGTCAAGTCGACCGGTGACAAGACTGCCGATGTGACCGGCGACCTGACCCTGCACGGCGTGACCAAGCCCGTCACCTTCAAGGCCGTGTTCAATGGCGAGGGCAAGGACCCGTGGGGCGGCGAGCGCGCTGGCTTCAACGCCACCACCACGCTGAACCTGAACGACTTCGGCATCAAGGGCCCAGGTCCGACTTCGCAGACCCTGGACCTGGATATCAGCGTCGAAGGCGTGAAGCAGAAGTAATTCGCTTCGCCAGCAACGAAAACGCCGCCCAATGGGCGGCGTTTTCGTTGGCTTTGCATGGCCTCATCGCGGGGCAGGCCCCGCGATTGCGGGCTCAGCCCTTGCGGGTCAGCAGCGCCGGGCGCTCACCGCGTGGGCGGCTTGGCAGGTCGTCCAGTTGCTCGGGCGTCGGGTAACGGTCGAGTTTGGATTCCTTGCGGATGATCACTGGCGCGCTCTGCGACTCGCGCGGGTTGCGCACGGCCGGTTCCTGGCGGGACGAATCTTCACGGCGAGCACGGCCACCGTTGTTGTCGCGTCGGGCGCCACCATTGCTACCGCCGCCGTTGCGCGGGCGCTTTTCACCGGAGCCCTGGCCCTGGCGCTGCTGGCCATTGCCACGGCCCTGGCCTTGCCCCTGGCCGCCACCACTGCGCTGGCCTTGCCCTTGGGCTTGGCCCCCGTTGCCGCCCGGGCGACGATTGCGCCCCTGGTTCTTGGCGTTCTGGTAAGGGCTTACGTAGTCGGCGCGGTTGCCAAAGTTGTCGACGTCGTCGTCGAGGAACTCTTCAGGGTCGCGATTGGGGGCGGCGACAGGCACGGCTTTCTGGCCGTTGTTCTGCTGCTGGCGTGGCTTCTGGTCACGCGGCTTGCGCTGCTGGCCCTGCTGCTGTTTCTCGCCGGACTTGTCCTTTTCCGCGGACTTCTCGGACGAAGGCTTGTTGCGGCCTTTGTCCTTGCCTTTGTCCTTGCGCCCGCCACTGCCTTCCTTGCCGCCTTCGCCGCGAGGTTGCTGGTTGCGGCCACCGCGGCCATTGTTCGGCTGGCGCTCGCGCACTTCCGGCTTCTCGGCCTCGACCTGCGATGCGTCAAAGCCCATCAGGTCGCCATCCGGAATTTTCTGGCGGGTGACGCGCTCGATGCTCTTGAGCAGCTTTTCTTCATCCGGCGCGACCATCGAAATGGCTTCACCGGAGCGACCGGCACGGCCCGTACGGCCGATGCGGTGAACGTAGTCTTCCTCGACATTGGGCAGCTCGAAGTTGACCACGTGGGGCAACTGGTCGATGTCCAGGCCGCGGGCGGCGATGTCGGTGGCGACCAGCACGCGCACGGTGTTGGCCTTGAAGTCGGCCAGCGCCTTGGTGCGGGCGTTCTGGCTCTTGTTGCCGTGGATCGCCGCGGCGGTCAGGCCGTGCTTCTCGAGGTACTCGGCCAGGCGGTTGGCGCCGTGCTTGGTGCGGGTGAACACCAGCACCTGTTCCCAGGCGCCCAGGGTGATCAGGTGCGCCAGCAGGGCGCGCTTGTGGCTGGCCGGCAGGCGGTAGACCCGCTGCTCGATACGCTCGACGGTGGTGTTCGGCGGCGTGACCTCGATGCGCTCGGGGTTGTGCAGCAGCTTGTCGGCGAGGTCGGTGATGTCCTTGGAGAAGGTCGCCGAGAACAGCAGGTTCTGGCGCTTGGCCGGCAGGCGCGCCAGCACTTTCTTGACGTCGTGGATGAAGCCCATGTCGAGCATGCGGTCGGCTTCGTCCAGCACCAGGATCTCGACACGCGAGAGGTCGACGCTGCCTTGGCCGGCCAGGTCGAGCAGGCGGCCCGGGCAGGCGACCAGGACGTCGACGCCCTTGGCCATGGCCTGGACCTGCGGGTTCATGCCGACGCCACCGAAGATGCAGGCGCTGATGAAGTTGAGGTCGCGGGCGTAGACCTTGAAGCTGTCATGCACCTGCGCTGCCAGCTCGCGGGTGGGGGTCAGCACCAGCACGCGCGGTTGGCGCGGGCCATGGCGTTGCGATTTGTCGGGGTGGCCACCCGGGAACAGGCGCTCAAGAATAGGGAGCGCGAAGCCGCCGGTTTTACCAGTACCTGTCTGGGCGGCGACCATCAGGTCGCGACCTTGCAACACGGCGGGAATGGCCCGCTGTTGCACCGGAGTGGGCTGGGTATAGCCCGCTGCCTCGATAGCGCGGACAAGAGCCTCGGAGAGACCGAGGGAAGCAAAGGACATGGGCAATCCTGTTCTCGTGGGGGCTAGGCCCGATGGGGTGTTCTGCCTGGCGCGACGGGCATCGGAGGGATGCGATCGCGTCCGGTCCAGCTGGGCGTTCACTGCGCATCCTGAATGCCGGCGGGCGGGCACCAAAGGTGCGCGGCTGCGGGTCGAGATGCCTGTTGCGAGGCCGAGCGTCCGGGCGTGAGCCGGGCGGGAAGGCCCGAGTATAACAGAGCAATCAGCGTGTGCCGCGTTCCTGCTGCTCAACGGCGAAAGGAAAATCCTTATTGCCGAGGTAGCGGGCACTGATCGCCGCATAGGCGGGCTCCTGTTTGAAGCGCCGCAACTCGTCGCTGAAGGCCTGCGCCAACGCCTCGCGGCCGGGCTTGCGGGCCAGCCCCAGGTACTGCGGGCGGCTGCTGACCACCAGGGGCAGCTCTTCAACGGTCTGCTCCAGGCCCAGCCGATGGCTCACATAGCGGCCGACTTGGCGGTCGGTCACCAGCAGGTCGATGCGCCCTAGCGCCAGCTTGCCGAAATTGGCCTCGTGGCTGGGCGCGGGCTCGCGGCGGAACAGCGGTGACTCGGCGAAGGTGCCATCGTAGACATAGCCCGGCGAGGTGCCGATGGTCAGCCCGGCCAGGTCCTCGACGCGCTCGACCGGGTGTGGGCGTGAACGCGCTTGGTAGAGGACGAACTCGACCTCGGACATCGGTTCGTCCGGGTAGACCAGGTAGCCCTGGCGCGAGTCGACCTGGAAAATATCCATCACGGCGTCCGCCAGGCCCTGCTCGACCATGGCCAGGCAGCGCTTCCAGGGCAGGAACTGCCACTGCACCTGGACACCGAGGCGTTTGAACACCTCGTTGGTGATCTCGTAGTCGATGCCTTTGGCCTGGCCGTTCTCCTGATAGAGGTAGGGGGCCCAGTCGTCGCTGACGATGCGCAGGCTTTCGGCATGGGCCATCGGGCTCAGGCCGGCGAGCAGCAACAGCAGGAGAGGGAGGATGAGCGTGCGCATGGCGTGAGAGTACGCTGCAAGCCCGGGCAAGACCAGTGAACGCTGGCCGCAGGCGCGTGCGGCGCGAGCGCGAACGAACAAAGCTTTGACCTGCGCCAAAGCCTTGTTCGCGACCATCAGCGTGGCAGCTTCAGGTTGTTCCAGATCGCCAGGCTCGGCTCGGCCTGGTTGAGGGTATAGAAGTGCAGGCCCGGTGCGCCGCCTTGCAGCAGTTGTTCGCACATGCGGGTGATCACTTCCTCGCCGAATGCCTGGATGCTGGCGGTGTCGTCGGCATAGGCTTCCAGCTGCTTGCGGATCCAGCGTGGGATCTCGGCGCCGCAGGCGTCGGAGAAACGCGCCAGCTTGCTGTAGTTGGTGATCGGCATGATGCCGGGCACCACCGGGATCTCGACGCCCAGCTTCTGCGCGCGCTCGACGAAATAAAAGTAGCTGTCGGCGTTGAAGAAATACTGGGTGATGGCGCTGTCGGCACCGGCCTTGACCTTGTGCACGAAGTTGGCCAGGTCGCTCTCGAAATTGCGCGCCTGCGGGTGCATCTCCGGGTAGGCGGCCACTTCCAGGTGGAAGTGGTTGCCGGTTTCCTGGCGGATGAATTCGACCAGGTCGCTGGCGTAGCGCAGTTCGCCGCTGGCCATGCCCATGCCCGACGGCAGGTCGCCACGCAGGGCGACGATGCGCTTGATGCCGGCGGCCTGGTACTCGGCCAGCAGGGCGCGCAGGTCGTCCTTGCTGTCGCCCACGCAGGACAGGTGCGGGGCGGCGGGGACTTTCACCTCATTTTCCAGCTGCAGCACGGTGTTGAGCGTGCGGTCGCGGGTCGAGCCACCGGCACCATAGGTGCAGGAGAAGAAGTCCGGGTTGTAGCTGGCCAGCTGGCGGGCAACGCCCATCAGCTTTTCGTGACCGGCATCGGTCTTGGTGGGGAAGAACTCGAAACTGTAGCGGCGTTCTTGTGACATCTCTGGTTCCTTCGGCAGTGAGCCTGGGCTGCTGCCTGCAAATAAAAGCCAGGACGGTGGGGGCCGGCCTGGCTCGGACATCGGTTCGAAACGTTGCCTGCCAGTGCCGGGCAAGGATACCTGGCACTGGCAACCAGCCGCTTAGTAGCGGTAAGCGTCCGGCTTGAACGGGCCTTCGACGGTCACACCGATGTATTCGGCCTGCTGCGGGGTCAGCTGGGTGACCACGCCGCCGAAGCCGCGGACCATTTCCAGGGCCACTTCTTCGTCGAGTTTCTTCGGCAGCACTTCCACGGTCAGGCGCTCGGCCTTCTTCGCGGCAGGCAGCGCGGCGAACTTCTGCTCGAACAGGAAGATCTGCGCCAGGACCTGGTTGGCGAACGAACCGTCCATGATGCGGCTCGGGTGGCCGGTGGCGTTGCCCAGGTTTACCAGGCGGCCTTCGGCCAGCAGGATCAGGTAGTCGTCGTTCTGCGGGTCGAACACGCCGGCGCCGGTGCGGTGGATCTTGTGCACCTGTGGCTTGACCTCTTCCCATGCCCAGTTCTTGCGCATGAAGGCGGTGTCGATCTCGTTGTCGAAGTGGCCGATGTTGCAGACCACGGCGCGCTTTTTCAGGGCCTTGAGCATGTTGGCGTCGCAGACGTTGACGTTACCGGTGGTGGTGACGATCAGGTCGATGCGGCCGAGCAGGTCCTTGTTGATGCCGGCTTCGGTACCGGTGTTGATGCCGTCCTTGAACGGCGAGACGACTTCGAAGCCGTCCATGCAGGCTTGCATGGCGCAGATCGGGTCGACTTCGGTGACCTTGACGATCATGCCTTCCTGGCGCAGGGACTGGGCCGAGCCCTTGCCCACGTCGCCGTAGCCGATCACCAGGGCCTGCTTGCCCGACAGCAGGTGGTCGGTGCCGCGCTTGATGGCGTCGTTGAGGCTGTGGCGGCAGCCGTATTTGTTGTCGTTCTTGCTCTTGGTGACCGAGTCGTTGACGTTGATCGCCGGGACTTTCAGCTCGCCTTTGGCCAGCATGTCCAGCAGGCGGTGCACGCCGGTGGTGGTCTCTTCGGTCACGCCGTGGATCTTGTCCAGCATGGCCGGGTATTTCTTGTGCAGGATCTCGGTCAGGTCACCGCCGTCGTCCAGCACCATGTTGGCGTCCCATGGCTGGCCATCCTTGAGGATGGTCTGCTCGATGCACCACTCGTACTCTTGCTCGGTCTCGCCTTTCCAGGCGAACACCGGGATGCCGGCGGCAGCGATGGCGGCGGCGGCCTGGTCCTGGGTGGAGAAGATGTTGCACGACGACCAGCGCACTTCGGCACCCAGGGCGACCAGGGTCTCGATCAGCACGGCAGTCTGGATGGTCATGTGGATGCAGCCGATGATCTTCGCGCCCTTGAGCGGTTGCTCGGCTTGATACTTGCGGCGCAGGCCCATCAGCGCGGGCATTTCCGATTCGGCGATGATGACTTCCTTGCGGCCCCAGTCGGCCAGGGAGATGTCGGCGACCTTGAAGTCGGAAAAACCTGCAGGCGTGTTTACAGCGCTCATTGAGAGCCTCCATTCGTAGTGTGCGAATGGGCGCCGTTGTGCGTTGAGCGTCCGCTTGCGCGGACAACGCCCCAACCGAGCCTGACAGGCCAAGCCTGCTGCAGCGCCCCTCGGATGGGTGGCGGGATGGCCACCACTGTGGGGGGCCATGTGAAACGGCAAGATTATAGCCGCGGGCGTGTTACACACCCAAGACTTTCTGTCGATTAATCGAGACGATAGTCGATGTTCAATGGAGCGTGACCGAGCGGTCTGCCATCATTAGCGCATGTCAGCAAGCAGGTCAGGAGTACAGATGAACTTTCACACCCGCAAATGGGTAAAACCCGAAGACCTCAATCCCAACGGCACCCTGTTCGGCGGCAGCCTGCTGCGCTGGATCGACGAGGAGGCGGCGATCTACGCCATCGTCCAGCTGGGTAACCAGCGCGTGGTGACCAAGTACATTTCCGAGATCAACTTCGTCAGTGCCTCGCGTCAGGGCGACATCATCGAGCTGGGCATCACCGCCACCGAATTCGGCCGCACCTCGATCACCCTCAAGTGCGAAGTACGCAACAAGATCACCCGCAAGGCGATCCTGACCGTCGACAAGATGGTGTTCGTCAACCTGGGTGAGGATGGCCTGCCGGCCGCCCACGGGCGCACCGAGATCAAGTACATCCAGGACCAGTTCCCGGACAGCGCGGTGGAATAGACCCGTTTGCTCAAGCGTGGGAGCGGGCTTGCCCCGCAATGGCGCCGGCAGGATCAACATCTATGCCTGTGCAGACGATATCGCGGGGCTAGTCCGCCTCTACGTTGTTACTCGGGTTGTGTGCTGACCTTGCGCACCACCTTGCCGACCGTCAGGCCCTGAATCAGGATCGACGACAGCACCACGATGTAAGTGATCGACAGCAGCAGGTCACGCTCGGCGCCCTGCGGCAGCGACAGCGCCAGGGCGACCGACACGCCACCGCGCAGGCCGCCCCAGGTCAGCACGCGGATGGTGCCCTGCGGCACGCTGCGCCAGCGGCGCAACAGCACGATCGCCGGCGCCACGGTCAGCAGCCGCGAAGCCAGCACCGCCACCGCCAGCACGCCACCGGCCGCCAGGTGCAGCCAGTTGAACGGCAGCAGCAACAGCTCCAGGCCAATCAGCGCGAACAGCAAGGCATTGAGCATGTCGTCGATCAGTTCCCAGAAGCCGTCCATGTAGCGGCGGGTCATGTCGTTCATCGCCAGGTTGCGTCCCAGGTTGCCGATGATCAGTCCGGCTACCACCATGGCGATCGGCGCCGACACGTGCAGCTCGTAGCACATGGCCGAGCCGCCGATCACCAGCGCCAGGGTCAGCATCACTTCCACCTGGTATTGTTCGACGCTCTTGATCATGCGGTAGGTGGCATAGCCGATCAGGCCGCCGAAGGCTATGCCACCCAGGGCCTCGCGGGCGAACAGGATGGCGGTGTCGGCGACGCTCGGCGTCTCGCCCAGCTGGATGATGCCCAGCAGCACGGTGAACACCACGACCGCCGTGCCGTCATTGAACAGCGACTCACCGACGATGGTGGTCTTCAGCGGTTTGGAGGCGTTGGCGGTACGCAGTGCGCCGAGCACGGCGATTGGGTCGGTCGGCGAGATCAGCGCGCCGAACAGCAGGCAGTAGATCAACGGCACGTTCCAGCCAAACAGGGCGAACACCCAGTGCGCCAGGTAACCGATCACCACGGTGGCGATGAGTACGCCAAGGGTGGCCAGCAGGCCGATCGGCCAGCGGTAGCTGCGCAGGTCGGCGAGGTTGACGTGCAAGGCGCCAGCGAACAGCAGGAACGACAGCATCCAGTGCATCAGCAGGTCGTTGAAGTCGATCTGGTTCATCAGGCCTTCGACGCGTTCTTCCAGGCCAGGGAAGCCGATCAGGCTCAGGCCCTGCAGCATCAGGGAGAACAGCAATGCGGTGACCATCACGCCGATGGCCGGCGGCAGGCCGATGAAGCGGTAGTTCACATAAGTGAGGAGGGTGGTGAGGCAGATAAACGCGGCAACTAATTCAAGCATCCCGAATCCTGTGTAAGTGGCTTCCAAGTCATTACCCGAATGGCTCGGGCAGTTCTTTGATGACCTGGCGCGGCGTTCGGGACACACCTTATGACCGGATTTCTCCAGTTGGTTCCTGTCAGGCGAAGGCGCGGGAGCGGGCTTGCCCTGCGATGAGGCCATAACTAGCCAGGCGCTATATAGTGGTCCCCACCAAACGACGACAAGGATTCCAAGGCGTGCTGGCAACTTCCCTCGTACTGGTCGCAGCCCTGCTCCATGCCACCTGGAACACCCTGATCAAGTTCAGCGCCGAGCGGCTGCTGGTGATCGCCAGCATGGACGTGGTGGCACTGAGTTTCGCCATACTGGCGGTAGCCTTCGTAGATTTCCCGCCCGCCGAGATCTGGCCCTGGCTGCTGGCCTCGGCGCTGGCCGAGCAGCTGTACCGCTTTCTGCTGATCCAGGCCTATCGGGTCGGTGACCTGGGGCTGGTCTATCCGTTGATGCGTGGCCTGTCGCCATTGGTGGTGCTGGGCCTGACCCTGGCCTTTGCCGGCGAATCGTTGAGCCAGCAGCAGATCATCGGCATCTTGCTGATCCCCTGTGGCATGGCGTGCTTGCTTTGGCAGGGTGGCGGCGGCGACCGCCTGCCCTGGTCGATGCTGCCGGTGGTGGCACTGATAGGCCTGTGCATCGGCTGCTACACCTGGTTCGACGGTCAGGCCGTACGCCTGTGGGGCAAGCCCTGGGACTACCTGGTATGGCTGACCTTGCTCAGTGCCTGGCCGTTCCCGTTGCTGGCCATGGTGGCCCGACGAGGGCCGTTCATGCTGTTCTGGCGCACCCAATGGAAGCTGGGCCTGGCGGTCGGGTTCTGCGTATTGTTCAGCTACGCTCTGGTGCTCTGGGCCATGCACCTGGGCTCGGTGGCCGAAGCGGCAGCGTTGCGCGAGTTGAGCGTGATCCTCGTGGTGCTGTTGGGCATGCGCTACCTCAAAGAACCTTTTGGCGGGCCAAGACTCCTAGCTTGCGGGCTGGTACTGGCCGGCATGCTGGTGATGAAGCTCTGAAGCGAACCTCTATGAACAAGGAGTCCTGTAGATGACCGTAGCCCTGTGGTGCATTCTCGTCGCGCTGGTCCTGCCGCCGCTGTGTGCACTGATCGCCAAACTCAGCAGCGGGTATTTCGGCCTGCGTGCCAATCACGATCCTCGTGCGTTCCTGGACAAGCTCGAAGGGCTGCCACGGCGAGCCCATGCCGCCCAGTTGAACGGCTACGAGGCGTTTCCCGCGTTTGCCGCGGCGGTGCTGGTGGCCGATATCGTCGGCAATGCCGAACAAGTGACCCAAGATGTGCTGGGGGTGATGTACATCACCAGCCGGTTGCTCTACATCATTTGCTACCTGGCGGACTGGGCAGTGTTGCGTTCGCTGGTATGGTTCGTCGGGATGGCGCTGATCGTGTCGTTCTTTGTCGTTTCGATCTGACTGCATCGCGGGGCAAGCTCGCCCCCGCAGTGGGAGCGGGTATGCCCCGCGATAGCGCCCTTCAGGGGACCTTCGGTACTTCGGGCAAAGGCTGACCCTTAGGCCACAACATCCATATCTGCCCCTGTTGTTTCATGTTGCCTGCCAGTTCACCGGCCTCAGGACCGGTGCCCCAGAACAGGTCCGCACGCACTTCACCGGTAATCGCCCCACCCGTGTCTTGAGCTCCCACGGGGCGCACCACCGGGCTGCCGTCGGGGCGGGTGGTGGACAGCCACAGCAGGCTGCCCAGCGGGATCACCTTGCGGTCGATGGCCACGCTGTAGCCAGCGGTCAGCGGCACGTTGAGCGAGCCGCGCGGACCTTCGTTGCTATCCGGCCGGGTGCTGAAGAACACGTAGCTCGGGTTGCTGGCCAGCAACTCGGGGACCCGCTGCGGGTTGGCCTGGGCCCAGGCGTGGATGCTGCCCATGGTCACCTGTTCCTTGGGCAGTTGGCCCTGGTCCACCAGCCAGCGGCCAATCGGCCGATAGGGGTGGCCGTTCTGGTCGGCATACCCCAGGCGCAGCTGGCGGCCACCTTCCAGCTGGATGCGACCGGAACCCTGGATCTGCAGGAACTGCAAGTCCATCGGGTCGGTCAGCCAGGCCAGTACCGGCGCCTTGGCACCGTCGCGGTTGATCACTTCGGCAGTGTCATAGGGCTTGAGCACGCGGCCATCGAGGCGCCCGCGCAGGCGCTTGCCCTTGAGTTCGGGATACACACTGGCCAGATCGACCACGATCATGTCCTCGGGTACGCCGTACACCGGTACATGCGCGGCTTCGGTGCGTTCCAGGCTGCCGGGGTAGACCGGCTCGTAGTACCCGGTTATCAGGCCATTGGCGCTGTTCTGCGCCGAGCGCAGCCCATACACCTGGAGATTCTGCTCGAGGAAGGTGCGTACCTGGTCAGCGCTCGCCGTGGCTGAACCGGCTGCCTCGCAGGTAGCGGCCCACACCGGATCGCGCTTGAGTTTCTCGCAACCGTTGCGCCAGGCATAGAAGCCGGCCAGCAGGTCGTCGTCGCTGACCTGGGGCAGGTCCTTCCAGGTGGCTGGTACATAAGTGGCGATGGCATGAGGCGCGGGCTTGGCGCTTTCGCCGCCGTTGCAGCCGGCCAGGAGCGCCAGGGCGGGCAGGGCCCAGGCGAGATGGCGCAATGCAGATTTCATCGGGTGGGTCCTGTGCTGGGCGAAACATGAACATTCGCCCTTGTTTTCTGTGTGGCTATTGGTCTTTGCCCGGCAGGCGGCGATACTGGCGACCCGTTTGCCTGGCCAAAGAGACCGTGATGTTCAAGCGATTGACCGTAGTACTGCTCGCCGCCCTCGCCCTGACCGCCTGTGACGGCGTCGACCCCAACTCGCCGCTGGGCCAGCGCAAGGCAATCTTCAAGCAGATGCTCAAGACCAGTGAAGACATGGGTGGCATGCTGCGCGGGCGGTTGCCCTTCGATGACGTGAAGTTCGCCGAGGGCGCGGTGAAGCTGGATACCTTGGCCCATGAGCCGTGGCAGCACTTCCCGCAGGTGCGCGACGAGGGTGACAGCAGCGCACGGGCGGATGTCTGGGAGCGCCAGGCGCGGTTCCAGGACCTGGCCCGGCAGTTGGAGGGCGTTACCGGCGACCTGGTGACGGTGACCCGCAACCCGCCGCTGGACGCAGCGCAGATGAAGGCCCCGATGGACAGGGTCGAGGCGGCGTGCAAGGCCTGTCATAGCGAGTTTCGTAATCACTGAGCCGTGGGAGGCTGTTGTGGGAGCGGGTTCGTTCCCACATCAAGGGCTGTTAAAAAGTCAGCGCTCAAGCTCGTCCACGGCTTCCTGCAGCTCTTTCTTCGCCTCGGCCAGCTTGTCCTTGCGCTTGTTGATCTTTTCCGCGTCACCTTTCTTCATGGCTTTGTCCAGGTCCTTGGTGCGCTGGTTCACTTCGTGGCGGGCATCGAGCACTTTCTGCTCGCGCTCTTTGCGCAGCCCGGCTTCGGTGCAGTTGTCCACGCCACGCAGCGCCTCTTCGAGCCCGGCAGCCTGGTTGCTGTTGCCATGGTCACGGGCAATCTTCAGCTGGTTCTCGATGGCGCTGCGCTTGGCGGCGCAGCCGGTCAGGCCTGCATCCGGCTGGGCGGCTTGCGCGGCGCCGGTTGCCAGGCCAAGGGTTGCCAGCAGGAAAAGAGCGGTGAAACGTGTCATGAAAAGCCTCCTGAGCGGGGCGGAGCAGCAAAAGTTGGTGGAATCCTGCCTTGGTTTGCCGGATTTAGGAACCCTTGGTGGGTCTTTAAACGGCAAACTCGGAGTTGACCTACACTCGTCATTGTTCGGCGGAGTCGTTCGCGAGCTGGAAACCGGCGATACGATACCCGCCCAGTTGCTCGGCAAGGGCTTGAACATCTTCTGTTGCAAAAAATACCTCGAGTTGTTTCGATCTTGCGCCACCGACGCCCGGCAAGGCTTGCCATGCGTCAGCCGATCGCGTTGCGAGCGTCGACCAGTCGGCCTCCAGGGGCATCCCCTGAGGCAAGGGCGCGCCTAGCGCGTTCAACCATTGGAGGAAGGGGCGCAAGCGCGCCGCGCTAAAACTGTCATGAAGCTGTCGGGCCCTGGCATCGCCGAGACCCGGCACGGCCGCCAGGACTTGGGTATCGAGCTCCAGCCAATCCACGAGGGTGGTCACAAGGCCGACATCCACCAGTCGGCGCCAGGTGCCCGGCCCGATCCCTGGCAGGGCCAGCCCCTGCTTGCCGCTCAACCAGGTCAATCGGGCGATGAATTGCTCTTCGCAGCCAGCACCAGCCTGCCAGCAGGTGTGGGCGTCATACTGCCCGGCAGTCGGTGAGGTGACGGGCTGTCGCACGACCGTGCGATGTACCACGTCGTCAAACCGCGGAATGGTGAGGCCGGCAAGGCTGATAGCCACCTGGTCGCCCGGGCGTATATCGAGTTTCTGCCAGCGTGCCAGGGACCCAAGGCTGACCTGCGAAACCCGACGGTCGTCCAGTTCGACAGGCGCCAGGTGCAGGATGGGGGTTACCTTGCCGGTGCGGCCAATGCGAAAGCGCACTTCGCGCACTTCGGCCAGGGCTTGGGAGAAGGGGTATTTCCAGGCTGCAATCCAGTAAGGGGCCTTGGCCTGCCAGCGCTCGGCGGGCGGGCGGCTGCCCTGGCGCAGGATCACGCCATCGGTGGCGAAGGGCAGGGCGGCGCGATACCAGTGCAGGCGCATCTCGGCGGCCTGCTCCGGGCTGGCGATGGGGATGCTGTAGCGTTGGCTGTCGGCAAAGCCCATGGCGGCCAGTAGCTCGAGGCGCTCCGCCTGGGTTTGCGGCCCGTGTGGCCAGTCCCAGACGAACAGGCCGATGCTCGCGCCGAGGGCGGTGTCCAGCTGCTTGCGTGCCATTAGCCCGGCCACGCTGCCGCGAGCGTTAAGGCTGCCTGCCTGAGCCTGCACATGGCCCTCCAGGCGTTTGTAAAGTTCCCCTTGCAGCACCAGGTCCACAGGTTGCGGCAGCTGTCGGGTGAAGGCGCCGAGCGAAGGAATATGCCGGCTCCAGTCATGGCCCTGGACGCCATCGCCGCGGCTGAGCAGCCGGACCAGCCGGCCCTGCTGGTAGATCAGGGAAACCGCGACGCCATCGACCTTGGGCTGTATCCAGACATCGCGCTTGCCCGCCAGCCAGCGGCGCATGGCCTGTTCGTCGGGCAGCTTGTCGACGCCGGTGTGCGCGACCGGGTGGGGCATAGGGCCACGTGCGCCGGCCAGCGGGTCGGGCGCCGCGTCTGGCAGGTTGAAGCACCGCTGCAGTCGCAGCAGGCGCTGGCGGCTCTGGTCATAGAGTTCGTCCGCCACCAATGACTTGCCTTGACGATGGTAGTGATCGTCCCAGCGGGCCAGGGTCTCGCCCAGTCGGACCATTTCGGCATTCGCCTGTGATGGGCCCCAATCCGGACACTGGCCGGCCTGTGCGCTGGTGAAGAGAGTCGACAGGAGCATGAGTATCGGCAGTAGCGGCATGGCCGGCATCCTTGCGAGGCGGTAAGGAGTCCTCAGCCTAGGTGCCAGTTGCTTGGTGCGACGTGCCGCATTGTCAGGCGATATGTCACGAAAAAGCCCCTGCCGATCGCTCGGCAGGGGCTTTCTTTTACTGCTGTAGGAGGCTTACAGGCCAGCGGCGTCGCGCAGGGCGGCGGCGCGGTCGGTGCGCTCCCAGGTGAAGGTGGTGAAGGTGTCATCACCCACGGTCTTCTGCTGCGGGGTACGGCCGAAGTGACCGTAGGCAGCGGTTTCCTGGTACATCGGGTGCAGCAGGTCGAGCATGGTGGTGATGGCGTACGGACGCAGGTCGAAGCACTCGCGCACCAGCTGCACGATCTTCTCGTCCGAGACCTTGCCGGTGCCGAAGGTGTTGATCGAGATGGAGGTCGGCTGGGCCACGCCGATGGCGTAGGACACCTGGATCTCGCAACGCTCGGCCAGGCCCGCGGCGACGATGTTCTTGGCCACGTAGCGGCCGGCGTAGGCAGCGGAACGGTCGACCTTGGACGGGTCCTTGCCGGAGAACGCGCCACCACCGTGGCGAGCCATGCCACCGTAGGAGTCGACGATGATCTTGCGGCCGGTCAGGCCGCAGTCGCCCACCGGGCCACCGATGATGAAGTTGCCGGTCGGGTTGATGTGGTACTGGGTACCCTTGTGCAGCAACTCGGCAGGCAGGGTGTGCTTGACGATCAACTCCATCACCGCTTCCTGCAGGTCTTTCTGCGAGACCTCGGGGTTGTGCTGGGTCGACAGCACGACCGCGTCGATGCCGACGACCTTGCCGTTTTCATAGCGGCAGGTGACCTGGGACTTGGCGTCCGGGCGCAGCCAAGGCAGCAGCTTGGACTTGCGCGCCTCGGCCTGGCGCTCGACCAGGCGGTGCGAGAAGCAGATCGGGGCCGGCATCAGCACGTCGGTCTCGTTGCTGGCGTAGCCGAACATCAGGCCCTGGTCGCCGGCGCCCTGGTCTTCCGGGCGGGAGCGGTCGACGCCCTGGGCGATGTCCACCGACTGCTTGCCGATGATGTTCATCACGGCGCAGGTGGCGCCGTCGAAGCCGACGTCGGAGCTGTTGTAGCCGATGTCGATGATCACGTTACGCACCAGGTCTTCCAGATCGACCCAGGCCGAAGTGGTGACTTCGCCGGCGATGATGGCGACACCGGTCTTGACCAGGGTCTCGCAGGCTACGCGGGCGTACTTGTCCTGGGCGATGATGGCGTCCAGCACCGCGTCGGAGATCTGGTCGGCGATCTTGTCCGGATGCCCTTCGGACACGGACTCGGAGGTGAAAAGGGAGTATTCGCTCATCTCGATGGGTTCCTGAAATTTACCGATGTTGTATGTCGCCAGTGGCCCGCTGGAAATGCCGGACCTGGATCTGAAAACCGTTACGCAAGCCCACGTAGAGGCTGTCCCCGGGGGCCAGCCCTGCCGCGTCGGCCCAACGGGCCAGGTCGTCCTGCTCGAAGCCAAGCCACAGGTCGCCGCAAGCTTCGCGCGCCCACCCCTGGTCATGGCTGCACAGCTCGGTGACCAGCAGGCTGCCGCCCGCCTTCACCCGTTTGGCCAGCAGGCGCAAGGCCTGGGCCGGGTCGCTGAAATGGTGCAGGACCATGTTCAGCACAACGCAGTCGGCTTCCACATCCGTTGCACCCAGTGCATCGGCCAACTGCAGGTTTACGTTATTCAGTGCATTGCGCTCGCAGACCTGGCGCGCCAGTTCGAGCATGGTCGGGCTGTTGTCCATGGCCGTGACCTGGTCGAAGCGGCGAGCCAGGTCGGGCAGGAATCCGCCGTCGCCAGGCCCCACTTCCAGGGCGCTGGCGCCGACGCCGAAGCTGAGCTTGTCGAGCAGCGCCAGCAGGCTTTCGCGGTACTGCGGCAAGCCGGCGATCAGGTCCTGCTGGGCGCGGAACTTCTCTTCGACGCGCTGGAAAAAGTCCTGGCTGGTGGCGGCGCGGCGCTGTTGCACCAGGGCGATACGCGCCTGTACGTCCACGGGCAGCGCGAGGTCGTCGGCTTCCTCGAGCAGTGCCGTATGCAGGCGGCCACCCAGGCGCTGACTGTCGGGCAGGGCACGGCGGTAGAAGATCGCATTGCCTTCGCGACGGGTCGCCACCAGGTCGGCCTGGGCCAGTACCTTGAGGTGGTGGCTCATGCCCGACTGGCCGATGTCGAAGATCTGCGCCAGCTCCAGCACGCCGAACGAGTCGTTGGCCAATGCGCGCAGCACGTTCAGGCGCAGCGGGTCGCCGCCGGCCTTGCACAGGGCGGCCAGCTCGTCGCTGTGTTGCGGGGTGATGGGCGCATTGAGGTTCATGGGGCGGGAGTCTAGTCAGGGGAGGCTGTGGTCGCAATAGCAATATCAAAAAGTTTTGATATTGCTGGATGGGTGGTGGTTGCGCAGGCGCATTTCTCTTGAAAAGCAGGCCAAACACAGGAAAAAAGCCCGACTGCGACCATACGTCATTGCCCCCGGCCCCCCCTGTGGGCGAAAATGGTCGTCTTTTTTCGCTTCACCACCCTTTCAAGCCCCAGGAGACTCAGCGATGCCCAGCCGTCGTGAACGTGCCAACGCCATTCGTGCCCTCAGCATGGATGCCGTGCAAAAGGCCAACAGCGGCCACCCAGGTGCCCCCATGGGTATGGCGGATATCGCCGAAGTGCTTTGGCGCGACTACCTGAAGCACAACCCGAGCAACCCCAGCTTCGCCGACCGTGACCGCTTCGTGCTGTCCAACGGTCATGGTTCGATGCTCATCTATTCGCTGCTGCACCTGACCGGCTACGACGTCACCATCGACGACCTCAAGGCCTTCCGTCAGCTGCACAGCCGCACCCCGGGCCACCCGGAGTACGGCTACACCCCTGGCGTGGAGACCACCACCGGCCCTCTGGGCCAGGGTCTGGCCAACGCCGTGGGCTTCGCCCTGGCGGAAAAGGTGCTGGGCGCCCAGTTCAACCGTGAAGGCCACAACATCGTCGACCACAACACCTACGTGTTCCTCGGCGACGGCTGCATGATGGAAGGCATTTCCCATGAAGTCGCCTCGCTGGCCGGCACCCTGGGCCTGAACAAACTGATCGCCTTCTACGACGACAACGGCATTTCCATCGACGGCGAAGTGCACGGCTGGTTCACCGACAACACCCCGGCGCGCTTCGAAGCCTACAACTGGCAGGTGATCCGCAACGTCAACGGTCACGACGCCGACGAGATCAAGATGGCCATCGACACCGCTCGCAAGAGTGACCGTCCGACCCTGATCTGCTGCAAGACCATCATCGGCTTCGGCTCGCCGAACAAGCAGGGCAAGGAAGACTGCCACGGCGCACCGCTGGGCAACGACGAAATCGCCCTGGCCCGCAAGGAACTGAACTGGAACCACGGTCCGTTCGAGATCCCGGCCGACATCTATGCCGAGTGGGACGCCAAAGCCGCTGGCGCCAAGGCCGAAGCTGCCTGGAACGAGCGTTTCGACGCCTACGCCAAGGCTTACCCGGAACTGGCTGCCGAGTTCAAGCGCCGTGACGCAGGTGAGCTGCCGGCCGACTTCTCCGAGAAGGCCCAGGCCTACATCAACGAAGTCGCCGCCAAGGGCGAAACCATCGCCAGCCGCAAGGCCAGCCAGAACACCCTCAACGCCTTCGGCCCTCTGCTGCCGGAGTTCCTCGGTGGTTCGGCGGACCTGGCCGGCTCCAATCTGACCCTGTGGAAAGGTTGCAAGGGTGTCGAGGCCAATGACGCCAGCGGCAACTATGTGTTCTACGGCGTGCGCGAATTCGGCATGACCGCCATCATGAACGGCGTCGCCCTGCACGGCGGCCTGGTGCCTTATGGCGCGACCTTCCTGATGTTCATGGAATATGCCCGCAACGCCGTGCGCATGTCGGCGCTGATGAAGCAGCGTGTGATCCACGTCTACACCCACGACTCCATCGGCCTGGGCGAAGACGGCCCGACCCACCAGCCGATCGAGCAACTGACCAGCCTGCGTAGCACGCCGAACCTGGACACCTGGCGCCCGGCCGATGCGGTCGAGTCCGCCGTGTCCTGGAAAGCCGCCCTGGAGCGCAAGGACGGCCCTTCGGCGCTGATCTTCTCGCGCCAGAACCTGCAACATCAGGATCGCAATGCTCAGCAGATCGCCGATATCGCCCGTGGCGGTTACGTGCTCAAGGACTGCGCCGGCGAGCCTGAACTGATCCTGATCGCCACCGGTTCCGAAGTGGGCCTGGCCGTCCAGGCGTTCGACAAGCTGAGCGCCGAGGGCCGCAAGGTCCGCGTCGTGTCGATGCCGAGCACCAGCGTGTTCGATGCCCAGGACGCAGCCTACAAGCAGTCGGTCCTGCCACTGGAAGTCAGCGCGCGCATCGCCATCGAAGCTGCCCATGCCGACTTCTGGTACAAGTACGTCGGCCTCGAAGGTCGCGTCATCGGCATGACCACCTACGGCGAGTCGGCGCCGGCCTCCGCGTTGTTCGAGGAGTTCGGCTTCACCCTGGACAACATCCTGGGCACCGCTGAAGAGCTGCTGGAAGACTGATGCACCCGGGAGGCTCCATGCCTCCCGTCTGATCGCGGGGCAAGCCCGCTCCCACAAGGCATCCCGGTGCCTTGTGGGAGCGGGCTTGCCCCGCGATGGTCGTTCAACGCACCTGCACGTGAGTATCGAATGCCCCACCCGCGTCCCTACAAAGTTGCACTCAACGGTTACGGCCGCATCGGCCGCTGTGTCCTGCGCGCACTGTTCGAGCGAGGGGCAAAGGCCGGTTTCGAGATCGTCGCGCTGAACGACCTGGCCGACCAGGCCAGCCTGGAATACCTGACGCGCTTCGACTCCACCCACGGGCGTTTCCCCGGTGAGGTGAAAGTCGACGGCGACTGTCTGCATATCAACGGCGACTGCGTGAAAGTGCTGCGCAGTGCCACCCCCGAAGGCATCGACTGGGCGGCCCTGGATGTCGACCTGGTGCTGGAGTGCTCTGGCGCCTACAACACCCGCGCCGACGGCCAGCGCTTTCTCGATGCCGGTGCGCCGCGGGTACTGTTTTCGCAGCCGATGGCCAGTGAAGTCGACGTCGATGCCACGGTGGTCTACGGCATCAACCAGGATTGTCTGACGGGCAACGAACTGCTGGTATCGAACGCGTCCTGCACCACCAACTGCGGCGTGCCCCTGTTGCGGGTGCTGGACCAGGCCTTTGGCATCGAGTACGTACAGATCACCACCATTCACTCGGCAATGAACGACCAGCCGGTGATCGACGCCTATCACCACGAAGACCTGCGCCGCACGCGCTCGGCGTTCCAGTCGGTGATCCCGGTGTCTACTGGCCTGGCGCGCGGTATCGAGCGCCTGCTACCGGAACTTGCCGGGCGAATCCAGGCCAAAGCGGTACGTGTGCCGACCGTCAACGTGTCGTGCCTGGACATCACCCTGCAGACCGCCCGCGACACCAGCGCGGCCGAGGTCAACCGGGTGTTGCGCGAGGCCGCCCTGGATGGCCCGCTCAAAGGCTTGCTGGCCTACACCGAGCTGCCCCACGCCAGCTGTGATTTCAACCATGACCCGCATTCGGCCATCGTCGATGCCAGCCAGACCCGTGTCTCAGGCCCTCGCCTGGTGAACCTGCTGGCCTGGTTCGACAACGAATGGGGGTTCGCCAACCGTATGCTCGACGTTGCCGAACACTATCTGCACGTCGTCCACCCAACCCGCAGCAAACAGCCCTGAAGGACTGCATTCATGACCGTGTTGAAGATGACCGACCTCGACCTGCAAGGTAAGCGCGTGCTGATCCGCGAAGACCTCAACGTTCCCGTGAAGGACGGCGTGGTCGCCAGTGATGCGCGTATCCTGGCAGCGCTGCCGACCATCAAGCTGGCCCTGGAGAAGGGCGCGGCGGTAATGGTCTGCTCGCACCTGGGGCGCCCGACCGAAGGCGAGTTCTCCGCCGAGAACAGCCTCAAGCCGGTTGCCGACTACCTGGGCAAGGCCCTGGGCCGCGACGTACCGCTGGTCGCCGATTACCTCGACGGCGTTCAGGTGCAGGCCGGTGACCTGGTGCTATTCGAAAACGTGCGCTTCAACAAGGGCGAGAAGAAGAACGCGGACGAGCTGGCGCAAATGTACGCCGCCCTGTGCGACGTGTTCGTCATGGACGCGTTCGGCACCGCGCACCGCGCCGAAGGCTCCACCCATGGGGTTGCCAAGTTCGCCAAGGTCGCCGCTGCCGGCCCGCTGCTGGCGGCCGAGCTGGACGCCCTGGGCAAGGCCCTGAAGGCCCCGGCCAAGCCGATGGCGGCCATTGTTGCCGGCTCCAAGGTTTCCACCAAACTGGATGTGCTGAACAGCTTGAGCAGCGTCTGCGACCTGCTGATCGTCGGCGGCGGCATCGCCAACACCTTCCTCGCCGCAGCCGGTCACCCGGTCGGCAAGTCGCTGTACGAGGCTGACCTGGTCGACACCGCCAAGGCCATTGCCGCCAAGGTCAATGTACCGCTGCCGGTCGACGTCGTGGTTGCCAAGGAATTCGCTGAAAGCGCCGAAGCTACCGTTAAAGCGATCGCCGACGTGGCGGCTGACGACATGATCCTCGACATCGGTCCGCAGACCGCTGCCAACTTCGCCGAGTTGCTGAAGTCGTCGCAGACCATTCTGTGGAACGGCCCGGTCGGTGTATTCGAGTTCGACCAGTTCGGCAACGGCACCAAGGTGCTGGCCAAGGCCATCGCCGACAGCGCCGCATTCTCCATCGCCGGTGGCGGTGACACCCTGGCAGCCATCGACAAATATGGCGTTGGCGCCGATATCTCCTACATTTCTACCGGTGGCGGCGCGTTCCTCGAGTTCGTAGAGGGCAAGGTCCTGCCTGCCGTGGCAATCCTGGAAGAACGGGCCAAGGCCTGATTTTGAAGGCGCCTGGCAAAGGGAGCGACCTGATGGTCAAGCAATTGCCTGTGATGATCGTGGCCGTGTTGCTGGGCGCCTGCTCCAGCAACTCGGGCAGCGAGGCCGACCCGGCGCAGCCGCCCAAGGGCGGTTGCTACCAGTCCCAGTGGCAGGCCGAGACGGCACCGGTGATCAACAAGCGCCTGGGCCCGGACGGCCTGGAAAAATACGACGACGAACACCAGCGCAAGGCGCCGGGCTGCCCTTGATCGGATGGCAGGCAACCTGGGGCGGTTTTCGTGGTCTTGGACATTGGGGCCGCATTGCGGCCCCTGGCGGAGTAATTGAATGAAAGCGCTTCTGGCCATGTTGGCCCTGGCGACCCTGGCAGGCTGTTCGTTGCTGCAACCCGCTCAACCCGCCCCGGCGGACAACTGGACCCGCTGGGTCTGCGACAGCCAGGCCGAGGTGCTGTGGCGCTTCGCCGATGCACAACAGGACGCGGTCGATGTGCGCCTGGGTGGCGGCGACCAGGTCTACCGGCTCAAGGCCGAGCCTGGCGCCTCCGGTGCGCTGTACAGCGATGGCATGCTGGCCTTCCACACCAAAGGTGAAGAAGGCCTGGTGTACTGGGTGGCGACCAACGATCTGATTGGGCGGGGCTGCAAGGCACCGTGACTGGCCGGGCCGCGCAGGTGGCCCACACTACTTGAACAGCAACCGCCCCTGCGGCAGGCTTGCACGAAACAAACGACGCTTGTCGGGAGAGAGATACACAATGGCACTCATTAGCATGCGCCAGATGCTGGACCACGCCGCCGAGTTCGGCTACGGCGTTCCGGCTTTCAACGTCAACAACCTCGAGCAGATGCGCGCGATCATGGAAGCCGCCGACAAGACCGACTCTCCGGTCATCGTCCAGGCTTCCGCTGGCGCTCGCAAATATGCCGGTGCGCCGTTCCTGCGCCACCTGATCCTGGCGGCCATCGAAGAGTTCCCGCACATTCCGGTGTGCATGCACCAGGACCACGGCACCAGCCCCGACGTGTGCCAGCGCTCCATCCAGCTGGGCTTCAGCTCGGTGATGATGGACGGCTCGCTGGGTGAAGACGGCAAGACCCCGACTGACTACGAGTACAACGTCCGTGTCACCCAGCAGACCGTCGCCATGGCGCACGCCTGTGGTGTTTCGGTGGAAGGCGAGCTAGGCTGCCTGGGTTCGCTGGAAACCGGGATGGCCGGTGAAGAGGATGGTATCGGCGCCGAAGGCGTGCTGGATCACAGCCAGATGCTGACCGACCCGGAAGAAGCGGCCGACTTCGTCAAGAAGACCCAGGTGGACGCCCTGGCCATCGCCATCGGTACCAGCCACGGCGCCTACAAGTTCACCAAGCCACCTACCGGCGACGTGCTGGCGATCGACCGTATCAAGGAAATCCACAAGCGCATCCCCAACACCCACCTGGTGATGCACGGCTCGTCCTCGGTGCCGCAAGAGTGGCTGGCGATCATCAACCAGTACGGTGGCGACATCAAGGAAACCTACGGCGTGCCGGTCGAAGAGATCGTCGAAGGCATCAAGTACGGTGTCCGCAAGGTCAACATCGACACCGACCTGCGCCTGGCCTCCACTGGCGCCATGCGCCGCCTGATGGCGCAGAACCCGAGCGAGTTCGACCCGCGCAAGTTCTTCGGTGAAACCGTCAAGGCCATGCGTGACGTGTGCATCGCCCGTTACGAAGCCTTCGGCACCGCCGGCAACGCCTCGAAGATCAAGCCGATCTCCCTGGAAGGCATGTTCCAGCGCTATGCCAAAGGTGAACTGGCGGCCAAGATCAACTGATCCGGCACCGTTCAACGAAAGAGCCCGCAGCGATGCGGGCTTTTTTGTGCCTGCGGCTTGGTGCGGAGCGCTCAGGCCTGGGCCGCGCGTCGCCTGTCCGGCACTGATACCGTTAGTCGGCTAACATCAACTCCAGTGGCTTATAGCCATCCACCTGCATTGCGTCTTCGGAGGCCGAGACTAGAGTAACAATCGGATCCAATAACAAGTCGCAGTTGGACTTACCAAGAGAAGCAACATGGATGGCGCTTATTCTCAAACACCGGAAAGCAGTTCGGTTCTGTTGGTCGTAGACGACTATCCGGAGAACCTCATCAGCATGCGGGCCTTGCTGTCCCGCCAGGATTGGCAGGTATTGACCGCCAGTTCAGGGATGGAAGCCCTGAGCACCTTGCTCGAGCACGAGGTCGATCTGGTCCTGCTCGACGTGCAGATGCCTGAAATGGACGGTTTCGAGGTTGCCCGCCTGATGCGCGGCAGCCAACGCACGCGTTTGACCCCGATCATTTTCCTGACCGCCAACGAGCAGTCCGACGCCGCCGTACTCAAGGGTTATGCCAGTGGCGCTGTGGACTACCTGTTCAAACCGTTCGACCCGCAGATCCTCAAGCCCAAGGTCCAGGCCCTGCTGGAGCAGCAGCGCAACAGGCGCATGCTGCAGCGGCTGACCCGTGAACTGGAGTCAGCGCGGGCATTCAACGCCTCGATCCTGGAAAATGCCGCAGAGGGCATCCTGGTGGTGGACGAAACGGGTTGCATCGGCTTCGCCAACCCGGCCATCTCACGCCTGCTCGATGCGCCGGTGGACAAACTGCAAGGCGCGCACATGCTGGACCTGATCCAGCTCCCCTGCGCCAACCTGTGGCACGAGTCGGACTTCTACCAGGCCTATCTGCGGCGGCAGATCTTCCGTGTGCATGATGCCCAGCTGCGCACCCTCGGTGGCCAGCTGGTGCCGGTGGCATTGTCATGCGCGCCGCTGCCCGCCGAACAGAAGGCCATGGTGGTGACGGTGCTGGACATGTCGGTGGTGCGCAGCCTGCACCAGCAATTGGAGTACCAGGCGGTGACCGACCCGCTGACCGGGCTGCTCAACCGTCGTGGCTTCTACCAGACCGCCGAAAGCGCGTTGCTGCGCAACGAGCGTTCGGACAAGGCCAAGGCCCTGATGTACATGGACCTGGACGGCTTCAAGCGGATCAACGACCTGCTCGGCCATGAGGCCGGCGACAAGGTCCTGCGCTGGGTGGCCGACCAGCTCAAAGAGTGCCTGGGCAGCGAGGCGCTGCTGGCGCGTATGGGCGGCGACGAGTTCACCGCGCTGTTCGACGGCCTGCCGTATCCCGAACAGGCCGGCCGCTATGCTGAAAAGCTGTTGGAGCGCATGTCGAGCTTCCAGCAGGTGGATGGGCTCGAGGTCAACCTGGGGGTGAGCATCGGCATCGCCACCTACCCCGACTGCGGCGCCAACGTGGAGGGCCTGTTGCGCGCGGCCGATGCGGCGATGTACGCGGCCAAGCAGGCTGGTCGCCAGCAATACCGCTTCTACGACCAGGAACTCAATGGCCGCGCTCGCTCACGGCTGATGCTTGAGGACAGCGTGCGCACGGCCATCGAGCAAAATGATTTCAGCTTGGTCTACCAACCCCAGGTGGCATTCGCCGATGGCCGGCTGCGCGGCTTCGAGGCGTTGTTGCGCTGGCAGCACCCGAGCGTCGGCGACGTGCCGCCGGGGCTGTTCATTCCGTTGCTGGAAGAAGCTCGCCTGATCAACCGCCTGGCCAGCTGGATCTATCGCAAGGGCGCCGCGCAACGCAATGCCTGGAGCGATCGCTTTGGTTCGCAGTTGGTGCTGGGCATCAGCCTGAGCCGCGCCCAGTTCACCATGCCCGGGTTGGTCGATGAACTGGCCCAGGTGATCGACAAGCATCAACTGCAACCCGCCCAATTGGAGGTGGAGGTTGCCGAAACCTCGCTGATGTACAACATCGACGCGGCGGTGAAGCAGGTGCACCGCCTGCGGGAGCTGGGCATTCGCGTGGCGCTCGACGATTTCGGCGCTGGCGACTGCTCGCTGCGCATGCTGCGCGACCTGCCTATCGACACGCTCAAGCTCGACCGCCACCTGGTCGCGCGGTTGCCGGACTCGGCGGTGGATATCGCCTTGGTGCGCAGCGTCATCGACCTGTGCGCGGCCTATGACATCACGGTAATCGCCGAGGGCGTCGAGACCCGGGCCCAGGCCGAATGGCTCAAGGGCGCCGGTTGCGCCTACGTGCAGGGGTTCCTGGTGGCCCGGCCGCTCACCGCCGACGCCGCTGGCGATTTCCCAGCGTTTTTCCCATGGGCGTCGTGATTGGCTAAACTCGCGTCTTCTCGTTCCGAACGTCTGCCATGACCGCCCTACGTTACCTGCAAGCCTACCCGCCGCACCTGCAGGAACAGGTGCGCCAGATGATCGCCAGCGATCGTCTGGGCGACTACCTGCGCCAGCGCTACCCCGAACGCCATGACGTGCAGAGCGACAAGGCCCTGTACGGCTATGCCCAGGAGATCAAGCAGCAGTACCTGCGCAGCGCGCCGCCGCTGGACAAGGTCCTGTTCGACAACCGCCTGGACCTCACCCACCGTGCATTGGGCCTGAACACGGCGGTATCGCGGGTGCAGGGCGGCAAGCTCAAGGCGAAGAAGGAGATCCGCGTCGCCTCGTTGTTCCGCGAGGCAGCGCCGCAGTTCCTGCGCATGATCGTGGTGCATGAGCTGGCGCACCTGAGGGAGCGCGATCACAACAAGGCGTTCTACCAGCTCTGTCAGCACATGGAGCCGGATTACCATCAACTTGAATTCGACCTGCGCGTCTACCTGACCTATCGGGAACTGCCGGGCAACACCTGAGGGACAAGCACCCCATGACCACGGACGTGAGCAAGACCCGCAGCAGCTTCTACCGCCGCCTTTACGTGGCCTGGCTGATCGACAGCCAGACCGCCACCAGTGTGCCGGCGTTGATTGAGGCCACCGGCATGCCCCGGCGTACCGCCCAGGACACCATCGCCGCCCTGGCCGACCTGGACATCATCTGCGAGTTCGAGCAGCAGGCCGGTGCGCGCAACCATGCCGGGCATTACCGTATCCGTGACTGGGGGGCGATCGACAAGCAGTGGATCATCCAGCACCTGCGCCAGATTCGCGATGTGCTGGGGTATCCCTGAGCTTGACCCCTCTCTCTACGCCACACCTTTCTTTCAGGATGTTCCGTATGTCTTCCAAGGCCATCGACGCTCGTTTCAGCAATTACGCCGCCATGGCCGATGGTGTCGCGACCCTGTTGTTCCCCCATGCCGAAGTGGTGGTCCACGATCTACGCAACCAGACAGTCGTGCATATCGCCAACAATATTTCCAGGCGGCAGTTGGGCGACGACTCGGCGCTGGAGGACCTGCCGGGCGAGCTCGGCGCCACGACGCCGCTGGGGCCCTACGAGAAACTCAACTGGAACGGTCAGAAAGTGCGTTCGATCAGCAGTGTCATGGTCGATGAGGCCGGGGCACCCGAGGCGCTGCTGTGCATCAACTTCAACATCTCGGTGCTGGAGCAGGCCAAGCAGGCACTTGACCTGTTCTTCCAGGCCAGCCGCTTGCTGCCTCAGCCAGATGTGCTGTTCCGTGATGACTGGCAGGAGCGCATCAACACCTTCCTGCATGCCTGGCTCAGGCAGCATGGCTTGAGCCTCGACGGGCTCAGTCGGGAGCAGAAACGCGAGTTGGTCGAGGCCCTGCACGGAGAAGGCGCCTTCCGCGGCGGCAGTACGTACGACTACGTGGCCAATATCCTCGGCATGGGCAGGGCTACGGTCTACAAGTATGTGAAACTCGCGCGGGAAGCATAGTTTCCAGGCTTGTACTTGGTGGAAAAATATTCTACGGTGGATTTTTATTCCATTGTGCGTCGGCGCCTGCCTGTCGCTTCCCGAGGAGATTCCGCCCCATGCCTATCGACGATCTGGCGCTCGAGCAGCTGTACCAATCCATTCTCCAGGCTCATCAGGCCCTGCGCCCGCTGGTACCGGTGACCCCACTGGCGCGCAGCCTGGCGCTCTCGGCCATGACTGGCTGCGACGTCCATCTCAAGTGCGAACACCTCCAGCTGACCGGATCGTTCAAGTTCCGCGGTGCCAGCAACAAGCTGCGCCTGCTGGATAAGGCGCAACGGAGCAGGGGGGTTATCGCTGCTTCCTCGGGCAATCATGGGCAAGGGCTTGCCCTAGCCGGTCAGCTGCTGAACGTGCCGGTGACAGTGTATATCAGCGCTGAGGCCTCGCCTGCCAAGATCGAGGCGATGCGTCTGCTGAGGGCGCAGGTGCAGGTTCTGGAGGTCGATTCGCTGGGGGCGGAGCAACTGGCCCGCGAGGCGGCGTTGCGCCAACACAAGCCGTTCGTCTCGCCCTACAACGACCTGGAGGTCATCGCCGGGCAGGGGACCATCGGCATGGAACTGCTCGAGCAGGCGCCGGACCTGGATGCGGTGTTCGTCGCCGTGGGCGGCGGCGGGATGGTGTCCGGGATCGCCACCGCACTGTACAAGCTGGCGCCATCGGTGGAAATCATCGGCTGCTGGCCGGTCAATGCGCCGACCTTGCAACGCTCCATCGAACAAGGCCAGGTCATAGAGATGGACGAGTTACCCACCCTGTCCGACGGCACTGCCGGCGGCGTGGAGGCGGACACGGTCACCTTGCCCCTCTGCCAGCGCCTGCTGACGCGAACCGTGCTGGTCAGCGAGGACGAGATCAGGCAAGCCATGCGCGACGCTGCCGCCTGCGAGCACTGGATCATCGAAGGCGCCGCCGCCGTCGCGCTGGCCGGCATGAAGCAGCTGGCCGGGCAATACCAGGGCAAGAAAGTGGCGGTGGTGTTGTGTGGGCGCAACATCCAGCTGGAGAAATACCTGGAGGCCCTCGCATGAAGATCCACGACCTGCAGGCGATCAAGGCCTGCCTCGACCTCGACGCGATCGAGCGGCGGCTGGTGGACGGTTTCAGGGCCTACAGTGCGGGTCAGGTGCAGGCTCCACCGGTGCAGAACTTCCAGTTCCGCCAGGCCAATGGCGATTGCTGTATCAAGTCGGCTTATCTCGAAGGCGGCGAAACCTTCGTGGTTAAGGTCTCCAGTGGTTTCTACGACAATCCGGGCAAGGGCCTGCCCAGCAATGACGGCTTGATGCTGGTGTTGTCGGCCCGTACCGGTGAACCGCTGGCCTGGCTGGCCGACCAGGGATGGCTGACTGCCGTGCGCACCGCCCTGGCCGGGCGCATTGTCGCCCGCCTGCTGGCGCCTCGCGAGGTGGAGGCCATCGGCGTGCTTGGCACCGGACTGCAGGCCCGTCTGCAACTTGAATGCCTGATGGCGTTGACGGGCTGTCGCCAGGTGGTTGTCTGGGGTCGCAGTGAGCAAGGCTTGTCGGACTACCGTGAGCGTGCCCGGGCGTTGGGCTTCAGCGTGCAGACGGTCCAGCAGCCGCAGGCTGTCGCGCAGGCGGCCAACCTGATCGTCACCACCACGCCGTCGCGTGAGCCGTTGCTCAGGCGCGAGTGGGTTCGTCCCGGAACCCATATCACGGCGGTCGGCGCGGACTGCGTCGGCAAGCAGGAGCTGGATGCGGCGCTGGTCGCCTCGATGTCGCGAATCATCGTCGATTCGCAGGCTCAGTGCGGAGCCTATGGCGAGGTTTCCCACGCGCTCAAGGCGGGGTCGCTCGAACCTTCCCGCTTGCTGGAGCTGGGCGCGGTGCTGGCTGGTCAGGAAGCGGGGCGTCAGGATCAGCACGAGGTCACCCTCGCCGACCTGACCGGTGTCGCGGTTCAGGATGCGCAGATTGCCCAGTGGGTCTTCGAACGCCTGCGCGGCTGAACGATGAAATTGTCCACAGACCGGCCAAAATAGAGGCAATTTGACAGTATTGTCGCGTGCCACAACGATCAGCCTTGTGTAGGCTGCCAGGGCAGTAGTAGTTAAGATCGCCGTTTCCGCGTGGGTTACCAATTGCGAAAGGACTTGAGCATGCGGCCACTGCTTTGCGTTCTTGGTTTACTCGGGCTGTTGTGTGCGGGGCCTGCCCTGGCCCATGGCAAGCTGCGGCTGGTGGCCGACAGCTGGCCGCCCTTTACCGACACCAGCATGCCCGGTGGCGGCCTGGCCACCAGTATCGTCACCACGGCGCTGACCCGTGCCGGCTACGCCACCGAGTTCGAGGAGGTGCCCTGGGCCAGGGCGCTGATGGGCGTGGGCGAGGGACGCTACGATGTACTGATCAATGCCTGGTACAACCAGGAGCGCACCCTGATCGGCCAGTTCTCCGCGACCTACCTGGTCAACCGTATCCGCCTGCTCAAGCGTGAAGGCGAGGCTTTTGCCTATGCCCGCCAGGCTGACCTGTACCCTTACACCATTGCCGTGGTGCGCGACTACGCCTATTCCCCCGAATTCGACAGCGACGAACGCCTGAACAAGGTGCTGGTGCGCAACTTTTCATCGGCGGTGCGCATGCTGGCGGCCGGGCGGGTGAACCTGGCGGTGGAGGATGAATACGTGGCGCGCTACAACCTGCAGCGCGAGCCGCAGCCGGTGCGCGAGGGCGTGGCCTTCGTCGACCCGCCGCTGGGTGAGAACAGCCTGCACATCCTGGTAAGCCTCAAGCACCCGGAGCACAAGAAGATCGTGGCGCGTTTCGAAAAGGCCATCGCCACCATGAAGGCCGACGGCAGTTACGCCCGCCTGATGCGCCAGCATGGTTTCTGAGCCCGCTCTTGGTGTGGGAGCGGGCAATCAGGCGGGTTGACCTTCCTTGATCAGATGCCCGGCCAAGGTCCGCAACGGCCCCAACTGCCGGCAGATCAGCGCCAATTGCGTCTGCACCAGGCGCTGATGCTCGTCCAGCTCCTCGGGCATCTGCTCCAGCGCGTTGGCCAGCGCCTCCTCGGCGTCGCTGTGGATCGCCACCGGCAAGCGTGCCGCCAGGCCATTGGCGATCTCGTCCAGGCTGCTGGCCAGGCTCCGCCCGGCACCATCGATCAACTGCTCGTGGACTTCGGCCGGCAGCGCAGTGTCGCGGTGCGCGCCCAGCCCCGAGAGGTAGCTCAGCAAGGTATGTGACAACACCAGGAAGCGGAAGCCGACGTCGGCCTCCTTACGGAAATGTCCTGGCTCCATGAGCATGTTGGCCAGGGTGGTCGACAGCGCCGCGTCGGCATTGTGCGCATTGCGCCGGGCCAGGCGGTAGGCCAGGTCGTCACGTTTGCCATGGGCGTATTGCTGCATGATCTGGCGCAGGTATTCGCTGGCGCAGGCGAGGGTGTTGGCCAGCACCTTGTTCAAGCGCCGTCCCTGCCAGTCGGGCAGGAACAGGAACACCGCGAGGATGGCGATCAGGCTGCCGACCAGGGTATCGAACAGGCGTGGCAGGAACAGCCCGTAGCCATCGCCGATCTGGTTGAAGCAGAACAGCACCATCAGGGTGATCGCCGCCGTGGCCAGGGTGTAGCGGGTGGTGCGGTTGACGAAGAACACCACCCCTGCGACCACCGCGAACAGCGATTGGACGATCGGGTTGGGGAACAGGTCGAACAGCGCCCAGCCCACGGTCAGGCCGATGGCGGTGCCGATGATCCGTTGCACCAGTTTGCGCCGGGTCGCGCCATAGTTGGGCTGGCAGACGAACAACGTGGTGAGGATGATCCAATAGCCCTGGGTCGGGTGGATCAGGTGAACCATGCCATAGCCCACCGACAACGCCAGCGACAGGCGCAGGGCGTGGCGGAACAGCAACGAGGTGGGTGTCAGCTGGGTGCGCAGGCGTTTCCACACATCCTTGAAGTTGCGTGGCGAGCGGTCGAGCAGGCTGCTGTCGCTGGCATCGGCCAGGCTGTCCGGGTTGCTGGCGGCGCTGAGCAGCCGGTCCAGCGTGGCCAGGTTGGCGGCCAGCGCCCGCAGCGAGCGCAGCAGGCTGCGCCAGGCCGGGTTGTTCTGGGTGCGCAGGTGCTCCAGCGAGGCATTGAGGTCTTCCAGTGCCTCGGGGTAGCCGCTGGCCAGCACGAACGGCTGGCGCAGGCGGATCGAGCGCGCCAGCTCCTGGCAGGACGAGCCCTGCTTGCGCAGCAGGCGCTGGCAGCGGAACATCACGTCGCTGTGGAAGAACGCCTCGGTCAGGCCGTTGTACGGATAGTGCGAGGCGCTGACCCGCTCATGGATGTCCTGGGCCAGGAAGTACAGCTTGAGGTAGCGGCTGACCTTGGAGTTGGGCTGGCTGTTGCCGACCCGGTGCAGGATGATCTCCTTGGCGGCGTTGAGTGCGGCCACTACCTTGCCATTCTGCTTGGCCAGCTCCAGGCGCGTGGCCTCGACATCGAGGGTGCGGACCGGCTCGAACAGGCTGGCCTTGAGCTTGAGGTAGCTGCCCAGCTCGTAGAACAGCCTGGCCAGGCTCTGTTGCACCGGCTGGTTGGAAAACAGCGCCTGCCACAACACCGACAGCAGTCCGTACCAGGCCGCCCCCGTCACCAGCAGCAACGGCTCGTGCCAGAAATCGCTGACCTCTCCGCCGCGCTGGTCGACACCGATCATGGTGTAGACCGACAGGATCAGCGTGGCCGAGGCGATCGCCCCATAGCGTTCGCCCAGGGCCCCGAGCATGGTCAGGGAGAACGCCGCCAGGGCCAGGGCGATTGCAAAGACCCAGGGGTAGGGGAACAACAGCTCGACCGACAGCGCGGCAATGGCGAAACAGCCCAGGGTGACCAGCAGGGCACTGAGGCGGCCCTGCCAGCCATCGTCGGTCTCGGCCAGGGCGCTGGCGATGATGCCGAGGAACAGCGGGATGAGCAGGCTCATCTCGTTCTGGTACCAGCACCAGGCCATGCTGCCGGTGAGGGCGATGGTCACGCGGATGGCATAGCTGAACTTGTCTTGGCCCCACAGGCGACGCAATGAATGGCGGAACGAGCTCGATGACATGATGGCCTGCTGGGCAGTATTCGAAAAAGAATCTCTGGGGCCTCATCGCAGGGCAAGCCCGCCCCCACCGTTCTGACGTGAGAGCGGGCTTGCCCCGCGATGGTTTCGCACCCTTCACAGCACAAACCAGCAAGAAGCGTTCCGTGCTGCTGAATGGATTCTACTCTACACGAACTGCGCCGCCGCGTTGGCCGAAGCCCAGGCCCACTGGAAGTTGAAACCACCGAGGTGCCCGCTGACATCCAGCACTTCGCCGATGAAGTACAGCCCAGGGCTCTTCAGCGATTCCATGGTTTTCGAAGACACTTCGCGGGTATCCACCCCGCCCAGGGTCACTTCCGCGGTGCGATAGCCTTCGGTCCCCGCCGGAGCCACCTGCCAGGCCGCCAATTTTTCGGCGACTTGCGCCAGCTGCGCAGGGGTGTATTGCTTCAGTGGCTTGGACTCGAACCACTGCTCGGCCAGCAAGTTGGCCAGCTTGCGAGTGAACACCTCGCCCAGCACGGTCTTCAGCTCGCTATTGGGACGCTCGGCTTGTTGGCCTTGCAGCCATTCCAGGGCGTCGCGATCAGGTAGCAGGTTGATTTCGACGGTGTCGCCGGCTTCCCAGAACGATGAGATCTGCAGGATCGCCGGCCCGCTCAGGCCACGGTGGGTAAACAGCAGGTTCTCGCGAAAGCTGGTGCCATTGCAGCTGGCGATGCAGTCCAGCGAGGTGCCGGACAGCTCGGTGCACAGTGCCTTGAGCTGGGGCTCGGTGATGGTGAACGGTACCAGGCCGGCTCGGGTCGGCAGCAGTTCGTGGCCGAACTGGCGGGCGACCTGATAGCCGAAACCGCTGGCGCCGAGCGTCGGGATCGACAGGCCACCGGTGGCGATCACCAGCGACTGGCAGGCGAATGGGCCGGCGCTGGTCTGCAGGGTGTAGCCGGCCTCGGTCTTTTCGATCTTGTCGATGCTGGTGTTCATGCGCAGCTCGGCGCCGGCCTGGTCGCACTCGGCCAGGAGCATGTCGAGGATGTCGCTGGACTTGTTGTCGCAGAACAGCTGGCCGAGTTTCTTCTCGTGGTACGGCACGCCGTGCTTGCACACCAGCTCGATGAAGTCCCACTGGGTGTAGCGGGCCAATGCCGACTTGCAGAAGTGCGGGTTGTGCGAGAGGAAGTTGGCCGGCTCGGTGTACATGTTGGTGAAGTTGCAGCGCCCGCCGCCGGACATGAGGATCTTCTTGCCCGGTTTGTTGGCGTGGTCGAGCACCAGCACCCGGCGCCCGCGCTGGGCGCTGAGCAGGGCGCACATCAGGCCGGCGGCGCCGGCGCCGAGGATGATCACGTCGGTGGAGTGCACGGTGTTACCTCTTCAATAGCCGGGGCCGCTGCGCGGCCCATTGCCGGCAAGCCGGCTCCCACAGGGATAACACCAAACCCTGTGGGAGCCGGCTTGCCCGCGAGGGGGGGGGCCCCAACCCCCAAAAAACATCACACAAGACACTAGATAACGGGCCCC